>JALONJ010000214.1 GCA_025455045.1 Microscillaceae bacterium
AAAAATAACACAACTACGTCATCCTGCGTGGAACTTTGTGGACTTTTTGAGCCTTTAAATAAATCATAATTTATTGATTATCAACTAATTACAGAAAAATCTAAGAGGTAAAAATTTAACAAAGTTCCACGCAGGATGACGACTTGGGGGATTTTGGATTGTTTTTTTAAAAATTTGATTTTTTGTACTTTTTTAATATATTTCAAAATATTCACGTTATTTAATTCAAAACTGCTTCTTTTTTGGCAGATGAAGACTCTCGAATTATCAATTTGGTTTTCAAAACCTGATTGATAGGTTCATAAGGTTGATTTTTTTCATTGGCTTCTATTTCTGCCATCAACGTTTTGGCGGCGAGTTGTCCCATCTCGAAGCCGGGCTGATACACCGAAGTCAAAGGCGGCTCAAGTGCAGTAGCTACTTGCCAATCGTTAAAACCAATAATAGCCATATCTTGCGGTACTTTTTTGCCGCATTGTTTTACACCTACCAACAAGCCCACCGCCAGCCAATCGGCAACCGTAAGCACGGCATCGGGAGGCTGAGGCATACTCATCATTTGTTTGGCAAACGCTATTCCCTCTTCATAATGCAATTTAGCTCCCTCGAATACCAATTCGTCCAATATCGGCATACCATATTTTTCCAAAGCGGCTTTGTAACCCCTAAATCGCTCCATTGAGTTGTAAGCGTGTCCTTTGATGATGGCTATGCGTTGGTAGCCTTGTAAAATCAAGTGTTCGATGGCGGTAAAAGCCCCTTCGTAGTCATCAACTGTAATTTTGGAGGTATTCAACTCATCACATATTTTGTCAAACAAAACTATGGGGGTGTTCAACCGCATAAACTCCTCCAAGTGGTCAAATTGCTTGGTTTCGTTGGAAAGTGAAATCAACAAGCCATCTACTCTACTGCCCAGCAACACGCCGGCTTCTTTTACTTCTTGGGTGTATGATTCATTGGTTTGACAAATGATTACACTGTAGCCCGCCGCATCAGCCACGTCCATAATACCACTAATTACGGTCGAGAAAAAGTTGTGAACAATCTCGGGTATAATGACTCCGATGATGTTAGAGTGGTTTTTTCGCAAATTGAGTGCTATCGGATTGGGGCGGTAATGCAGTTTTTCGGCTAGTTCTATCACGGCTTGTTTGGTTTGAGGACTAATATCAGGATAGCCTTTCAAAGCCCGCGATACCGTAGCTACGGTGATACCAAGTTGTTTTGCAATGTCTTTAAGCGTAACGGGTGTTCCCTTCATAATTTTTGACCGAGAGGTTATATTCGTTTGGAATGATTGGTAAGCAAAATTCCAAATTTTTGGTAAAATATTTATAAAGGTACAAAAAAAAGCTGGATCTACAGAAAAACTTGAGAACTTATCAAAAAAAAGGAAACAAAGACTTTCAGCTCGGTTCTTAGCCGATTGAATGAGAAGAAATATTTATGGAGAAAAGATTTTCAAATATTGGTCTCATTACATTTACAATAGTTTGGACAGTTTCGCGCTTTATGATTTTACTTGAGAAATAAAAATTGGAACACAGATGACACGGATTAAACAGATTTAACCCGGATTTCTTTTTAAATCCTCCCTGCCATCAAGTAAAATCATATAGAACCAGTTTCTAGTTTCTAGCTCCGAGTTATTTACTAAGTGTCTGACTGCGTCTCGCATTTATAAAATTTACAAGATTTTAGTTAATTACTTGATTTTCAATCATTTAACTCGGAACTAGAAACTCGGAACTCGGAACTAGGAACTAGAAACTCGGAACTAAAAACTAGAAACTTTATCAACTCGGCAATTTTTGAGCAAATGCCACGACTTGTCTTTTGATTTCATCAGGGTCGGTCGCTAGTACAAATGCCTCAAAATCAGCAAATTGGCTTTTAAAATCTTGGATAAATGTTCCCAAAGCCTTGCCCGAAAGTTGGGGTAGCCAAGCCATCAACAAATTGCCGTTAAATTTGGCTTGAATGGCTAAAGTCGTTTGCTCGCGTATTTTTTCTTGGGCAATTTTTGGCAAAAGCTGGGCTTCGGGGAAAAAATCGGCAATCCAAGGCAAATAATCATCTTTGTTCTCGAGATATGAATAATCTTTAACTATCTGATTATCAAGCAGATATTGGTTAAACTTTTGAATGGTTGTGCGGCGGTCGAGGCGTTTTTCCATTTCACCGGCTAGTTCATCTTGGTAGGGCTTGACCGAAAAATAGGGCGAAGCAATGACCCAATCAAACATATCCGACAAATTTTCGAAGCCTTGTAGCCACTGTGCATAGTCCAAACCCAAAAAAGCACAAATTTGGGCAAAATCGGTGCTAATCAAAATCTCTTGCTTGTAATGTGAATCTTGACGGCGAAATACATACTGCAAGCCGGTTTCGCCGTATTTTAGATTAAATCGGCGAAAAATTTTACCAATCAAATTGCCTAAATCATTGAAAGACAGATAGTTATAAGTACTTTCGAAATATTCGGGGGCTATCGGAAAATAATCTACTTGAAACCGTTGATAGACGGTAGAAAATACTGCTCCACTTGCTTTGTATTGACTAATACCCAAGTCTTGCACAATTTCCAAGCGGGTTTGTTGCCAATTTGCACCTATTTGCGCCAGCGAAACTATGATATCCATATCCCCAAAATCGGGCTTTTGGGCGTAGTAGCGCGGAATTCGATAATACTCTTGTCCTAGCTTGTGGTCTAAGTATTGCCGAATTTGGCTTTCCAAGCGCAAATATTGGGTTTTGGGCAGTCGCCCCAATTTGAATAGGTTGCCTCCCATTGATTGATGTTTTAATTAATTGATTATCAATGAGTTATGTTTTAGAAAGTAATTTGTTTGATTATGCTCAAAACTAATTGGTTTTTAACTTCGGCAAAGTTTTAAAATTTTGCCGAAGTTAAGTGAAGTGAGTTTTGACCAAAAAAATCCCCAAAAATTTGAAATATTACATTTTATAAAAAACCCACTTTGCCAATACTTTGAAATTGACCTTAGTGCCGTGCATCAAAATACCTACGCGGTAAATTTTGGCGGCTACCCACGTCAAACCCACAAAAGTAAGCACTAATAAAACCATTGAGAGTGCCAACTGCCAAGTAGGTACATCAAACGGCAAACGAATCATCATAATAATGGGCGAAGTAAGCGGAATAATCGACATCCAAAACGAGATGGAGCCGTCAGGGTCGCGCAAAACCGCTTGCGCCGCCACAAACGCCACAATTATCGGCATCGTAATGGGTAGCATAAATTGTTGCATATCGGTTTCATTATCAACCGAAGCCGCTACTGCCGCAAACATTGCGCTATACATCAAATAAGAAAACAAGAAATAAAACAAGAAGCAAAAAATGATTTTAGTTACCGGAATGGAGCTAAAGGATTGATTGAAATTGCTCATCATATTTTGCGTTTTTTCGGTGCGTTTTTTCACTTCTTCTTTTACCTCATCTGAAGAACCGGCGGGTAGCGATTGCTCCATTTGGGTTTCGGCTACTTTTTGGGTATCCATAAAACTCGAGGCTATTTGCATAAAGCCAAAAGTGAGGATAATCCACAAGCCAAATTGCGTAAGCCCTACCAAGCCAATGCCTAAGATTTTGCCCATCATCAATTCAAAAGGACGCACCGAAGAAATAATGACCTCCACAATTCGGCTCGATTTTTCTTCCCACACGCCCCGCATTACTTGTGAGCCGTACATAAAAATGGTAATGTAAATCAAAAAAGCCGTAAAAAAGCCAATGCCATACGCCGCCAGAGAATTGCTGGATTCGCCGGTAGTTTTTTCGGTTTGGAGATTGACTTCGGTTTTCATTTTGTCGAGGGTAGCCTTGTCGATACCCGATTTTTCGAGTTTCATATCGCGGATTGCGTTTTCCATTTTTTTATTGACTCGCTCCTCCACTTCTACGCTCACGTTTTTCTCGGCGAGGAGTTTGATGTTGGCGGGTTTTTCAATATCCATTTTGGGTATATACAAAATGGCGTAATTTCTCGATTCAGGCAATTGTTTTTTGGCTTCGGCAAGGGTTTTGGCTTTCGACTCTACAAATTTGATTTTGCGCTCGGCAGAGAGTTTTTTCAAAAAAACTTGATTTTCGTCAAAAACTTCAATCACTTTTTCGCTCTCGGTACCCACAATCAAGAAAATAGTTCCAAACATCAGCCCGGCTATCAAAAGCGGGGTCAAGAAAGTCATCAACAAAAAGGTGCGCTTGCGGACTCTAATCCAGTATTCGCGCCCTAAAATTAAAAGTATCTTATTCATATTTTTATCGTTTTACGCCGGAGCGTGTATCGTTTTTTTGTTTACTGTTTTGTTTTAATTGCCTGATAATCAATTGATTATGTAATTAAATATCAAAATTTGAAGATTCACAAATCTAAAATTGGTTCTTCATAGATTTTAACGCGTTGGTCACTAAAGGTTGCTTCCGCCTTGGGCGGACAAGCAACGGCTCATAGAATTTCTCCCCCTTCCCGGGGCAGGGGGGCTTTCATTCTTCAAAACTCACGGCGCGAAGCGACTCTTGCTCCACTGTTAATAATGATTTACCCGTTACCAATGAAATAAAAATATCATTCATACTCGGAATTTTTTCTTGAAAAGCGTGAAGTTCGGCTTGTTCAATCAATTCTTTGATGAGTTGATTGGGCGATACGTGCGCGTTGAGCTGAAGCAAAGCATTGTAATGATTGTCCTCGAGGTGGTTATTTTCAATCAAAGTATAAATGCTTGATACATCACTGATGGGTTTGCCTTGATACTCAATTTGATAAATATTGGATTTGAACTGCGTTTTGATGTCGCGCTTGGTCCCGTCTAATATTTTTTGGGATTTATTAATCAAAGCCACGTGGTCGCAAAGTTCTTCCACACTTTCCATTCGGTGGGTCGAGAAAATGATGGTCGTGCCTTTGTCGCGCAATTCCAAAATTTCTTGTTTGATAATACTGGCATTTACGGGGTCAAAACCGGTAAAAGGCTCATCTAAAATAATCAATTCGGGTTCGTGCAGTACCGTGGCGACAAATTGCACTTTTTGTTGCATACCTTTGGATAGGTCTTCAATGTTTTTATTCCACCAAGTTTTGATGTCGAATTTCTCGAACCAAATTTTGAGTTTTGCCATTGCCTCTTTGTGCGAAAGCCCTTTTAATTGCGCCAAATAAAGGAGTTGCTCGCCGACTTTCATTTTTTTATACAGTCCGCGTTCTTCGGGCAAGTAGCCGATTTTTTGGACTTGGGCAGGCGTGAGTGGTGCGCCATTGAACGTTAAATCACCCGAATCGCGCCCAATGATTTGGGTTATGATACGGATGAGGGTGGTTTTGCCCGCGCCGTTGGGTCCCAAAAGTCCAAAAATACTTTTGTGGGGAATGGCTATGCTTACGTCTTGGAGTGCTTGGTGGCTGGCGTAGGCTTTGCTGATATTTTTTGCTTCCAGAATATAACTCATTTTCCAATGATGATTTTGATTTTGAAGTATTGGTAGTTTTTTGGCAAAAAATATTACAAAAATCTGATAGTTTTATGATTGCAGTTGGGTTTTATTTTGATAATAAATTGATTATCAATGATTTATAAATTATTTTTTGCAGGGTTTGATGAGCGAAACAACCATATTTTACGGGCAAGTCGGAACTAGAGAAAAACAATTTTTAGCAGGATTATTTTGGGAATTGCGCCAAATTTATTGAACTTTGTCTTTCAATCATTTAGGCTAGAACAAGCTTTATAAATTTATAATTAACTGATTATCAGCCAAATAGCTATGTTTAATACATTTCAAATCCAAATTTAATTTCAATTAACCTCAATGAAAAATTGCGCAGTTTTATTATTGGTACTATTCCAAGTTTTGACACTGGAAATACCAGCCCAAAACCGAAAAATCAAATTTGAATCGCTTACTTTTGCTCAAGCCCTTGCAAAAGCCAAAGCCGAGAAAAAATTTATTTTTATGGATGCTTTCACTACTTGGTGCGGACCTTGCAAAATGCTAGACAAAAAGGTATTTACCAACGACAGTATAGCCGATTTTTATAACCAACACTTCGTAAATTTAAAAGTGGATATGGAAAAAGGCGAAGGCATTGAACTAGGAAAAAAATATGGCGTAGATGCCTTTCCTACTTTACTGTTTATAGAAGCGAATGCCGCCACCGTAGCTTATAAATTGATAGGTTATATGCCGGCAGCACAATTGCTACGCGAAGGGCAAAGAATGGTAGATCCTCAAAAAAACCCCGATGCCATCAAACAACGCTACGCCCAAAACAAGCAAAATTTGAACAATGTGCGAGATTATTTAGAAATCCTGCAAAATGAAGATAGTACAAAAGCTGACATCATTGATGATTATTGGGCTAAACTATCTGATGATCAGAAACTTAAGCCAGAGAATTTTCAATTAGTCAAGCAATTTCTCACTTCCAAAAACAGCCCAGCCTTCAGCGAAATAATGCAAAAAAGAGCCGAGTACGAAAAACTATTCACCAAAGATAGTGTAGATGCAATGATTGAATCGGTGTATCAAATGGAAATTTTTTATGGCGAAGGCAGCCAAGGACCAACTGAATACAAGCAAGTAGTAGATGAATTTCTGACTTTGAATACTAAGCATAAGAAGCGATTGGAAGTGAGTTATACTATCAACCTTTTGATGATGGAAGGTAAAAATCAAGAAATACCCACCTATGTCCATCAATACGTGCAAAATGATTTACTCAAAAGCAATCCTCCGCCAACCCAAGAATTAGCTAATTACTTATTTGATTATGCTAACCTAGTTCAATATTATTCTACTGATAATCAATTACTTACCTCAGCACTTGATTGGCTTACTCGTGCCGAAAAAATCAAACCCAATAATCCATTATATACTGAGCGAAAAGCCCTAGTACTGAAACAATTGGGGCGCAACCAAGAAGCCTTGTCGAGTGCCAACCAAGCTATAGAACTTTTTAAGGCTTCGCCGGAAGAAAAACCCAGCGTAACTTTGCAATATGTCGTCAGTGAGCTTAAAACCACTCCGGTTGTAATGGGTTATCAAATCAAAAAGGATAAAATCACTTTTTCATTCCAAGCCTCTGATTATCAATACCTTGTCGATGGAGCTACCGGCAGTTTGTTAGGATTGGATACCGTAAAAATTGACAGAGTCTCGGTAGCCGGAAGTTTCAATGATTGGCAACCCAATGCCGAAGGCTTCACTTTGAGCAAAAATGCCAGTGGGATATATCAATTGACCAAAGACTTAAAAAGCATTGCTCAAAATCAGCCGGTGGAGTTTAAATTTGTAGTCAATGACAATCAATGGGTTACTCCCGCCCCCAAAGCCCGCAATAAAAAAGCAGCAAGCCCCGAAGCTATGCTTCTTAATGGCAATATGTTGATTGAAGAGAAGATAAAGTAAAGGGGGGCATTTCAAATTTACTACCCAATCTGCTATGTTTCCAAACATACCCAATCTGCTATGTTTCCAAACATAGCAGGTTGTACTTGCGCGTTTCCAAACGCGCCTAATGCGAGTACAAATCAACTCCAAATCAACTCCAAATCAACTCCAAATCAACTCCAAATCAACTCCAAATAAAGTTAAGTCATTGATAATCAACCCAACCCAATCTGCTATGTTTCCAAACATAGCAGGTTGTACTTGCGCGTTTCCAAACGCGCCTAACGCGAGTACAAATCAACTCCAAATCAACTCCAAATAAAGTTAAGTCATTGATAATCAACCCAATCTGCTATGTTTCCAAATATAGCAGGTTGTACTTGCGCGTTTCCAAACGCGCCTAATGCGAGTACAAATCAACTCCAAATCAACTCCAAATAAAGTTAAGTCATTGATAATCAACCCAATCTGCTATGTTTCCAAACATAGCAGGTTGTACTTGCGCGTTTCCAAACGCGCCTAACGCGAGTACAAATCAACTCCAAATAAAGTTAAGTCATTGATAATCAAACACCTCATTATCAGGGGATTAATTTACAAAGGCTTGGTTCTATTTACGTATTTATCAAATATTTGCCCCAAAGATTTAAAACATTCTTTGCAAATTTTAGGTTAAAGATTTATTTACAAGTCAAAATAGACTTGCCGGATTTTTTTGGATTAATTCCCCCAAAAAAGTTTTCCAAAAACTTGAAAAAATAATTTTTACCTTTGCAGTTGGTTTTTACAATAAATTACGAATTGATTTCGTCATTAAATAATTAAATTTTTAGCCAAAAAATGTTGATTGAACCCGGAGAATTATTGCGCGATATTCACACGCCTGAAGATTTGCGTAAGCTCGCCCCTTCGCAATTGTACCAAGTAAGTACCGAATTGCGCCAATACATTATTGATATGGTATCGGTATATGGCGGGCATTTTGGGGCAAGTTTGGGCGTTGTGGAGCTTACTACGGCTTTGCATTATGTCTTTAACACCCCCGATGACCAGTTGGTCTGGGATGTAGGGCATCAGGCTTACGGACACAAAATCTTGACCGGACGGCGCGAGGTTTTTCACACCAATCGACTTTACAAAGGCATTTCGGGTTTTCCCAAACGCAAAGAAAGCGAATACGACACTTTTGGCGTAGGACACTCCTCTACGTCTATTTCGGCGGCTTTGGGAATGGCAATTGCTTCCAAACTCAAAGGCGAAACCCACCGCCAGCACATTGCCGTCATTGGTGATGGCGCAATGACCGCCGGACTTGCCTTCGAGGGTATGAACCACGCGGGCGTAGCCGACACCAATTTATTGATTATTTTGAATGATAATTGTATGTCGATTGACCCCAATGTAGGGGCTTTGAAAGACTACTTGACCGATATTACGACTTCGCAACTTTATAATAAATTTAGAGACGAAGTTTGGCGAATTTTGGGCAAATTCAATCGTTTGGGAGTTCGTTTTCAGCAAATTGCCTCCAAAGTCGAAAATGCCGTCAAAGGTACGGTCTTGAAGCAAAGTAATTTTTTCGAGTCTTTGGGTTTGCGTTATTTTGGACCCGTGGACGGACACGACATCAATCATTTGGTAAGTGTGTTGGAAGACTTGAAACACATTCCCGGACCCAAAATTTTGCATTGTGTTACGGTCAAGGGCAAAGGCTACGAACTCGCCGAAAAAGACCAAACCAAATGGCACGCCCCCGGCACTTTTGACAAAATTACCGGCGAAATTTACAAAAAAATTTACGATAAACCCCAACCGCCCAAATATCAAGATGTGTTTGGGCATACTCTCTTGGAACTCGCCCAACAAAACCCCAAAATAATGGGCATTACCCCGGCGATGCCTTCGGGTTCGTCTTTGAATATAATGATGAAAGCGATGCCCGACCGCGCTTTGGACGTGGGTATTGCCGAGCAACACGCCGTAACAGTATCGGCGGGGCTGGCTACGCAAGGGCAAACGGTGTTTTGCAATATTTATTCTTCGTTTATGCAAAGGGCTTATGACCAAGTGGTTCACGATGTTTGTATTCAAGAATTGCCGGTGATTTTTTGCCTAGATAGAGCCGGATTTGCCGGAGCTGACGGACCCACGCACCACGGCGCGTATGACATCGCCTATATGCGTTGCTTGCCCAATATGATGGTTTTTTCGCCAATGAATGAGCTTGAATTGCGGAATTTGATGTTTACGGTCTCCTTAGATGAGTTTAAAAAATATAAAAGTGCCATTACCATTCGCTACCCGCGCGGCGAGGGCGTAATCCCCGACTGGCGCAAGCCTTTTGAAAAAATGCCTATTGGCAAGGGGCGCATCATTCAAGAAGGCGAAGAAGTGGCGATTTTGACCATTGGACCGATTGGCAACTACGCCGTAACTGCTTGCCAGCAATTGGCAAAAAAAGGCATCAACCCTGCCCACTACGATATGCGCTTTGCCAAACCCTTGGATAGCAGCTTGTTGCACGAAATTTGTCAAAAATTTGATAAAATAATCACCGTTGAAGATGGTTGTTTGCAAGGCGGTTTTGGCTCGGCGGTTTTGGAATGGATTGCCGAAAACCCGAAAACGACTATACCGCCAAAGTAAAACGCCTCGGAATGGCTGACCAAATCTACGAACACGGCACGCAAATGGAACTCCACCGCGAAAGTGGCTTTGCCCCCGAAGACATCGCCCAAGCCGTAGAAAAAATACTTGAGAACGTGAAAGTGAAAGTATTGTAAGTAGTTGATAATCAGATAGTTATGTAAAATCGCAAAAATTGATTTTTTGCGATTTTTTTTTAAAATAAACCTTAAATTTAATCAAAGAAATTCCTAAAAACGCTTATAAGTAGCTGATTATCAATTGCTTATTATAATATGCAAAACATTAAGCCCAATCCCAATCATCACATTTATTTACAAACTTTGCAAAAAATGACTCCAGCCGAGCGTTTACAGAAGGCTTTTGAACTATCAGAAATGACTAAACAATTGTTTTTGCAAGGGCTAAAAAAACGCTTCCCAGAGTATGATGAAGTCAAAATAATGCAAATTTACCTCCAAAGAATAAGTTTATGCTACAACAGGAATTGGTAAAATATTTTTTAATATACTAATAATCAAATACTTATGCTCGACACCCCACCCGAAATCCAAAAAAAACAATATGAAATATTCTTTCAATTGCCCCTAGAAGAAAGAATCAAACAAGGCTTTGAGATGATAAATTTTGGACTAATGATTGTCGAAAACAGCATCAAAGCCCAAAATCCTGCTATTTCAGCCGTTGATTTCAAAATCGAGAAACCGAAAAGATTGTATAAAAATGACTTCTTGGTGGAGGAATTAGCGCGAATTATTGAAAATTTTAGAAATGTTGAAAATATATAACCTATTGATTATCAATTACTTACAAAAAATCTAAAAATACTTCCCAAAGACTATCAAACTTGGCTGACTCATATCAAAGCAATGATTGTGCAATCGCAGACTAAGAAACCGTTTTAAAATAGGATTAATCTATCCTTTACTAAAACGCAGATCTTTATGATGAGGCAGATTTTTTATCATCGTAAATGTACAAAATCTATCTTTTTTGGCAATTTCATTCAATTATTTCAAAAGTAAAATTTCATTATTTTAAGTGATAATTACAAAATGAGGTAAACATTTACAAAGACATAACTAATTGGTAGTCAGCTAATTATAAAATTGCTAACTCCTAATTCTCTAAATAACTTTTGCATAGTCTTCTAAAAAATTATTTTTTTGTACTTTTTAAATATTGCTTTAAAATATTCACGTTCAACAAAAGACCAAAATGCTTATAACCGGTGAAAATATAGTGATTCGCCCTTTTAGCAAACCCGACCTACAAGACTATTATGAACTGATGTCGAGCGAGGAGGTTTTTGAATATGAATTGTCCTATGCCCTCAATTTTGAGCAAACCACCCAAGAGCTGGCAATTATTATGGAGAATTATCGGCGAGAAAAACCTACAACGCTCACCTTGGGGGTTGAGCATCGCATATTTCACAAGATTATTGGTTATTTTACCATTACCTACAGCGACCCAGCGCAAACGGTGGCAATGATAGGTTTTGCTTTTCATCCGGCTTTTTGGCGCAAGGGGCTGGCTTATCAAACCATTGAAGCGTTTGTCAATTATTTTTTTGCTCAACAAGGAATTAGGGTTTTTTGCTCAACAATGGGCAACAACGAAAGAACGATTAAACTGATGGAAAAATTAGGCTTTCGGCGCGAAGGAACTTTGCGCCAATCTTTGTGGGCAAAAAACCGGCTGTGTGATGAGGCTTTTTTTGGCATTATGCGCGAAGAATGGAACAATACAAAACCTTGAATCCATCTTTTCAGCCGCAAACCCAAGCCTTGTGAGTATTTTTGGGACTTTTGCTTAGGTTGTATAAACTTGCCGGTGGAGACACCGGCAGGGGCGGGAAGATACAGGTAAGGGCTAAAAGATAGTTAATTGCCTGATTTTCAATGATTTACTTCTCAAAAAATACTTCAAAAACCTCTGGACTACTCTGCCAAAGTAAACAAATCATAAGGCGGAAATTTTTTGATTTTGGCAACCGCCCGGCGCATTACACCTTCTATTTCATAACTAAAAAAAGGACCCCGCCAAGAGCCGGTATTGGTTACAAATGCCCAACTGATACCATCGTGGCGGCGAGTAAGCGAAATGCCGGTGCTGGACAAACTACCGGTACGCCACCATTTTTCTTCATCGACTTGTTTCCAACCCAATAAATATTGTTTGGTACTGTCTTTAGGGTTTTGATTGGCTACCATTCGAGCGATGGTTTCGGGCTTGAGGAGGTCGGGCTTGGTAGCAAAGCCATCAATGGCGGTCAATAAACGCAACAAGTCGCTGGGGGTGGCAATCCAGCCACCCGCCGCGCCCAGAGCTTCGGTGTTGGTGCCTTCATAAGCTCGAGATGCCGAATCGTTGGGCTGATAAATAGATAAGTTTTTTTCGGCTTTGGGGTGGTCATAATAGCGTACTTCGGCGGGAAATCGGTCTTGGTAGCGGTTTTTGCCAATACACATTCGCCTGATACTCAGAGGTTTGAGGATATTTTCTTGCATATATTGTTCGTATTTTTTGCCGGTTTGTTGTTCAATAATTTTCCCCAATAAGCAATAGCCAAAATTGGAATAATCGTACAAAGTACCGGGTTCAAACATTCCTTTTTGCGAAAGCATATATTGAATGATGGTCTCAAAATCGGTGGGTAGGGGGGCTTTCATAATTTGCGCCACCAATACCGGCACAAACATTGGGTCGGTACGCAGTACATTGCGCCAGCCCGCCGTATGGGTGAGCAAGTGTTCGACCTCAATTTTGTAAGCCAATGTATCGGCAATATAGGCATTGTATTGTTTGAGCAAGCCCTGTGCGCCAAAAACCTTGCTTTGGAGCGTAAATTTGCCTTCTTCAATCAGTTTCATAATGCCTACCGCCGTAAACAATTTGGAAACACTGGCTATTCTAAACAAATGTTGGGGGTTTACTTTGATTGCTCGCTCTTTATCGGCATAGCCAAAGCCCTTGGCATACACCAAGCGACCGTCTTTGACAAGGGCAATCGAAGCCCCGTTGATTTGCCATTGCGCAATAAAACTTTCAAACATTTGGTCAATTTCGGCTATTTCGGGCGAGGATTCGGAGTATGCCATCAGTAGCGGGCTGTAGCTCGTGGCAAAATCGATAGAGCAAGGCGGTAATTTGGATACTGATTGCCGACAAGCTGATAGTAAAAAAAGGGTTAAAATCAAGATTAGACGAAGTTTATACACAAGCATTGGCTATTTGCATCATTTTTTGAAAATTCGATTGCCAAATATAAAGGCTTTTTTAGAGAATAAGGAATGATTACACAATAAGACAAACATTTGCGAAGATGTAACTAATTGATAATAAGTCAAATAAATAGAATTTATGTAATTCCCCAGCAATTCCCACTATAAAATAATTAAATAAATGTTAAAATTTTAATTTAATATGCTAAAAAAAGTGCTAATTTATAAATCGTTGATAATCAATACATTAACTGTATTTTCATTAAATTGCCCTTA
>JALONJ010000215.1 GCA_025455045.1 Microscillaceae bacterium
CTCGCCGGAATGGGAAAACAAAAAGAAAAAAGTAAAACGCCAACTCCAAGACATTGCCAAAGAACTCATCAGCCTCTACGCCAAACGCAAAGCCGCCCCGGGCTATGCCTTTGGCAAAGACAGTTATTTGCAAATGGAGTTGGAATCTTCGTTTTTGTATGAAGAAACCCCCGACCAAAGCAAGGCAATTCAAGAAGTAGCCGAAGATATGGAGCAACCTCACCCAATGGACAGACTGGTGTGTGGAGATGTAGGTTTTGGCAAAACCGAAGTTGCCATTCGCGCCGCATTCAAAGCCGTTTGCGATAGCAAGCAAGTGGCAGTGTTGGTGCCGACTACGATTTTGGCAATGCAACACTACCGTACTTTTGCCGAAAGGCTGGCAAATTTGCCTTGTAAAGTCGATTATATCAATCGCTTTCGTACTCCGCAACAAATCAAAAGTACGGTCGAAAAACTAGCCAAAGGCGAAGTAGATATTCTCATCGGTACGCACCGCTTAGTGGGCAAAGATGTAAAATTTAAGGACTTAGGCTTGTTGATTATTGACGAAGAGCAAAAATTTGGGGTAAAAACCAAAGACAAACTCAAGGAATTGAAATTTAATGTAGATACCCTCACGCTTACGGCTACGCCGATTCCGCGTACTTTGCATTTTTCATTGATGGGCGCGCGCGATTTGTCGGTCATTGCTACCCCACCGCCCAATCGCCAGCCTGTAACCACCGAAATTCATACTTTTAATGAAGCCATTATCCGCGATGCCATTAGTGCTGAAATCAATCGCGGCGGGCAAGTGTTTTTTGTGCATAACCGCGTAGGTGATATTGATTCTATTGCCAATTTGATTCTCAAACTGGTGCCGGATGCGCGTATAGGCGTAGCCCACGGGCAAATGGAGGGCGAAAAATTGGAGAAAGCAATGCTCAAATTTATTGAAGGCGAATACGATATTTTGGTCTCGACCAATATTATCGAGTCGGGTTTGGATATTGCCAATGCCAATACCATTATTATCAATATGGCGCATATGTTCGGCTTGTCCGATTTGCATCAGATGCGCGGGCGCGTGGGAAGGTCTAACAAAAAAGCCTATTGCTATTTGCTATCGCCGGCAAGCTCGCTGCTTACGGCGGATTCGCGCAAGCGTTTGGGGGCTTTGGAAGAGTTTTCGGATTTGGGCGATGGTTTTAAAGTAGCGATGCGCGACCTAGACATTCGGGGGGCGGGCAATTTGTTGGGGGCCGAGCAAAGCGGCTTTATCAATGATTTGGGTTATGAAGCCTATCACAAAATCTTAGATGAAGCAATTCAAGAGCTGAAAGAAACCGAGTTTAGAGAATTGTTTAAAAAAGAATTGGCAGTCAAAGAACTCAAAACCGACTGTAGCATCGAGACCGATTTGCCGATTATGATTCCTGAAGATTATATCAAAAATATTTCGGAAAGATTGAGTTTGTATGCTCAACTAGACAATATTCAGACGGAGGAAGAACTCCAAAAATTTCAGGCTTCACTTATCGACCGCTTTGGCGCATTGCCTCGGCAAGTCATTGAATTGATAGAAACGGTGCGCCTGCGCTGGCTCGCCGAAAAAATCGGCTTTGAAAAACTGACTTTAAAAAACGAAATAATGAAGGGCTATTTTTTGGATAAACCCGATTATTTTCAATCCGAACAATTTGGCAAAATCATTCAATTTATGCAAAAGAACCCCCAAAAAGCCCAGTTGAAAGAAAACAATCAAAAACCGATTATTATTTTTAGTAAAATTCGGAGCATCAAACAAGCGATGGAGGGTTTGCAGGGCTTGGTAGGGTGATTTTTATAAGTTTTTGATAATCAGGTAGTTACGAAAAAAACTTGGTTTTTTAGCACTCTTCAGGAATTAGGTTGGACTGTGTGCCACAATCCCAGGTCAAAACCTCGTTCTGTGGCACACACAGTTGAGTAATGTTAAAAAGCCAAGTTTTCGGTTTCCCGAAAAGTGCAGAAGAACCAGATTGGTTCTTCACCACTTTTCAGGAATGAGAAACTTTTTTCTGAAACTTATCAATTTCAGTGATTCTGAGCATTAATGAACCAAGCGATAGCCTGGTGAAATTACCGAGCGAAGCTCCGAAGAATCTGAAACTCTTGATAATCAACGCTTTAGATTCTTCGGAGCTTCGCTCGCTATCTTCGCAAAATATTCATTTTGCTTGATAATGTTCAGAATCACTGAAAAGCGAGAGCTTTTCAAAATTCAAGGGAATTGCCAAAGGTAATTCCTGAAAAGTAGCGAAGATTCTAATAAATTTCATAAATACCTGATAATCAAGTATTTATAAAATTATCCATTGCTAGATTAATTCCCTACTTCGACCAAATAACGAATCGTACATTGGGCTTGATTATAGACAATGTATTCATTATTTTTCAAATCAGCTCCCCCCTCCGCATAAAGCGAATCATAATTGCCTTTCTTTTTGAGGTTTTCTTCGGTGAGTTCGTAGCACCACGATTGATGATGCTTGATGTGAAACTGCCGTCCTACGTGTACGTCAAACAAAGCCAAATAACCTACTTGGGCATTGCCACTTGTCCAATAAGACCCTTGCAAAGAGCTGTAATTCAATGATTTACGAAACTTGTCGGCAAAGTACAAACCATAACCAAACATTTTGCCGGTAATGACCGCATTGGCGGGGCGTAGAACCAAACTGGTTTCGAGAATCGATACCCAGTTTTCGTTGCGGCTACCGTGCCAAAACAATTCAATTTTTTTACTTTCTTTTTGAGCAATAAATTGGTCAAAGGCTCTTTGCGATTTGAGGTTGATAACTTTGTAAGCCTTACGAAACTTGCTCGCCTCATCTTGCATCAGTTTTTTAATCATTGCAATGGTGGTGGCATCTTCTACGGTTTCCATTTGCAAGCCCATAGCCTCGAGCAGGTTGATTTGCTCGGTTTTTTCCTCGAAGGCTTCTTTTTTCTTTTCATTTACTTCTACTTGCCCGCGCATTACATCGAGGGTGGCTTGCTCTTCCGAAAGTTTTTTTTCTACTTCATCAATCGCTTGTTGAGAAGCCGAGTTTTTAGCCAAGTGGTCGTTTACGTGGCTCATTCGGCGCGGAATCACCTGATACAACTCGAGCAAGCGTTTGTTAAAACTATGAATATCCATATTCATTTGCACGCGCGTTACCAAATCGTCTAGTATTCTTTGGGCTTCCTCTACTTGTTTGCGTGTAACTTGGTCGGCGGTTACATTATAATTGTTGCTGATTGATTTGTTGGCAAAGCGAATCAAATCATTCATCAGCCGTTCTACTTCTTTGTCGTTGATGTCGGCAAGTTTGATTTCATCTTTGCTTTCGGCAAAGAGGTGGGTTTGGTCTGTGTAGCCTTTATTTACTTTTTCGCGGTATTTTTTGTCCCACTCGCGTATGGGGTAGGTTTGGGTGGTAGCGGTTGCACCTACGCGCCCATACGTAACCGTAAAAGTTTGCCCATCGGCACTTTCTTTCATTTCATAGTACTTGTTGTTGTTGTTTTCCGTAACCATAATCAACTTTACGGTGCGGTTTGGCTTGGTATTTTCGCTCATAATTTTAATTATTGGATTAGTTTACAGCCGAAAATTAGTTATTTTTGTTCAAAAAATGAAATTTAAGTTCAAAAAATTAACTTTTTGAATTGAAAAATGATAAGTTAAACTAAACCGATTAAAATTTGTTAATTTTGCAACTCAAATCAAAAATCTTCAAACAAATTATTAAACGCAATTTTTAAAAAATGAGTAGCTTAGGTCTGCTTTTTTTATAAATTATTGATAATGCATCAGACATTTTTTGTAAGTGATTGATAATCAATAAGTTATGCTATTTTAAGTGTTTTGTGTAACTGGCTGATTATCAGATACTTAGCAAATAACTTGGAGTTAGAAACTAAAAACTGTCCGAACTATTGATTGAAATTGTCTTGTCTTTGGTGGATTATCAATGAGTTTGTTTGATTTAAAAATATATAACTAATTGATAATCAATTGCTTATGAATTTTTATTGCCACTAATTTTATATGCAAAATCTAAAAAAAGATATACGAAAAACCGATTTGGCAACTTTGCAAAAGTTTTTGACCGAAAATGGTGAAAAAGCTTTTCGCGCCAAGCAAATTTGGGAATGGCTTTGGCAAAAATCGGCTTATACTTTTGACGAAATGACCAACCTTTCGCTCAAAACGCGCCAATTGCTCGCCGAACACTTTGCCATTAATCATATCCAGATTGACCAAAAACAGTTGAGCCACGACGGGACTATCAAAATGGGGTTTCGCCTGTTTGACGGCAATTTGGTCGAGGGGGTTTTGATTCCGGCTGACGACCGAATGACAGCTTGCGTATCATCGCAAGTGGGTTGCTCACTCACTTGCAAATTTTGCGCTACCGGTTATATGGAGCGCAAGCGCAATCTTGACCCCGCCGAAATATACGACCAAGTAGTGCAAATCCACCGCCAAGCCGAAGCAAATTATCAAGTGCCACTCTCCAACATCGTGTTTATGGGTATGGGCGAACCTTTGCTCAATTATGCCAATGTTTTGCAATCTATTGAGTACATTACCTCGCCCGAAGGGCTGAGTATGTCGCCCAAGCGTATCACGGTTTCCACTGCCGGTATTGCCAAAATGATTAAAAAATTGGGCGATGACCAAGTAAAATTCAACTTGGCACTTTCATTACACGCCGCCAACGACCAAAAACGCAATCAAATAATGCCTATCAACGAAAGCAATACCTTACAGGCTTTGGCAGAAGCTTTGAAATATTTTTATCAAAAAACCAAAAATAAAATCACTTTTGAGTACATTGTTTTTAATAATTTTAATGACAATCTCTCCGATGCGCAAGAGTTGTATGCCTTTACCAAGCACGTACCCTCGAAGGTAAATATCATTGAATATAACCCGATCCGAGAAGCCGATTTTTTGAATACCCAAGAAGACAAACTGGATAAGTTTCGCCAATATCTCGAGGACAAAGGCGTGGTGGTGAATGTACGTCGCAGTCGGGGCAAGGACATTGATGCCGCCTGCGGACAATTGGCTATCAAAGAGCAGTAAATAATGATCCATACACCTTAGGAATGAGAAATTAATAATTGGGAATTAGGAATTATTTAATCACCTGACCGTGTCCGCCTTTGGAGGATAATCAATTACTTATAAAAACTGTCCGAAGTATTGGTTTTAAAAAATTTACTTTATTTTGTATCTATTCCTTAGCGCGGGTTTTTGCGCACTAAAACTCGCCGGTCAACTCGCCAAAGTTCGCTTTACCTAGGTGCATTTCAAATTTACGCATTTCTTTTGCCTCACCCTGCCCTCTCCGAAGGAGAGGGTAATAGGTGGTAAATTTGAAATGCCCCCCTTTATCTACGGTTTTAGCAATGAATACAAAACAGGCTGATATTTAAGCTACAAGGCACTGATATTCAATAACTTACAAGTTTTAATTTGAAATTGGTATTGCCTCGTGATAATTTCCAACTCCTCAAAAATGACCCTATTCCTAACTATTGTTAATCTCCGTAAAAAAAATGTAAGAGAACAGTCCAAAATATGAAACTTTTGCTTGGCTAAATACAGTAAAAGGAATTAAAAATTAGGTAAACGGTAGGAAATCATAGACCAACAACAAAACCTATCAATTTTAATTCACGTAATAACTTTATGCAAATTACTGAAATCGAAGAAGGTAAATTTTATATCATCAAAATAATGGGTGATGTCGATGCGGCATCTTCTATTAGTCTGGACAAGACCCTTGAACAAACCATCATTCAAGGGAAGAAAAGTATTTTGATTGATTGTACTCAACTCAACTACATAGCTTCTGCCGGGTTGGGAGTATTTATCTCTTACATTGAAGATTTCAAAGAAAAAAATATCTTTTTTGCCATTTTTGGACTCAGTGAAAAAGCCAAAAATGTATTTCAAATATTAGGATTAGACAAATTAATCACCATCGTTCACACCAAAGACGATGCTAAAAAGTTGTGGAAAGGATGATTCATCATTATAAAGTTAGCTGTCAGCGCGATAATCTGAAATTGATTCGTGAGTTTGTAAATGTAGTGTTGCGGAATTTATCGCTTACCGAAATTGAAATTAATCAATTGGTGTTGGCAGTCGATGAAATCTGTGCCAACCTTATCATTCACGCCCACCATTGCAATCCCGAAGAAAGTATTGAAATCAATATTTTGGATTTCAAAGAAAAAATTTTGTTCGAGATCATTGACCACGCAACCAATGAACTCGACTTTGACCCCAATCAATACCAAGCGTTTAACCTCAAAAAAATCATCAAAGAACGCCGCAAAGGTGGCTTGGGCTTGATGCTGGTCAATAAAATTATGGACGATGTAGAGCTAAAATCCGATAACTCGCTCAATATTTGGCGACTTTCCAAAAACATCAAACCCCAAATCCACAATCTGGAAGCCTAATTCTTTAAAAATCTCAACCATTTTATCAACCACAAAGGTAGATAAGAACTGCGAAGCAATAATTTTTTGTAAAGATGGCGGTCGCCTGGGGCTAAAATCATCGGTTTGATGGCTTTTAAATATTTTTTGGCTTGCTTGATTTGGTTTTGGGCGTAGTATTCGTCTGCCGTCAACAAACAATAATAATTCAACACTTGATATGCCAAATCTTGAGTAATTGGTGGAAAATTTTTCAAAACAAAATTGGGATTAATCAACTCATTTTTCTCAATAACTATTTGATAATCAAGTAATTGACATTTTTTTGCCAAAGCCCAAAAATAAGTGCTACGGTCTTGATGAAATTGCTTGGGCGAAGTAATGGTCTTGGAAGCCGGGTGCAAGCGAAAATTGACCAATACATCGGGTATTTTGACAATATGATTTAAGCCAAAATGCAATAGATATTTGACCCACCAGTCTCTGTCCATCAAATAATGCAACTCGATATCCAATTCATTCATTTTGCGCACAGCTTCGGCACGGTAAAAAGTAGCGGGCTGGTCGGTACGCGCCCAGCCGATAGTTTTGGCTAAGTTATGAGGATAAATGTCGGTTCCATCGGAATAATGACTGACTTGATTGGGTTTTATCGGCAAAATTTTGCATCGTCCACTCACTACTTGTACGGTTGAATCCTGAAAAGCTCGGGCTATTTTCCACAAGGCATCGGGTTCGTATATATCATCGGCATTGAGCCAATTGATAATTTCACCACTTGCCCTTCGCAGTCCTTTGTTGATAGCATCGCTCTGACCGGCATCGGGTTTGCTGACCCAATAATCAATTTTGGAAGCATATTTTTGGATAATTTCTACGGTGTGGTCGGTACTAGCTCCGTCAATGATAAAATACTCCAGATTGGGGTAGTTTTGCCCCAAGACCGACAAAATACATTCCTCAATATAGATTCCTTGGTTAAAAGAAGGGGTAATGATGGTTATTTTGGGGTATTCCATTTTTATTTACCTCCTTGATGGTTTTGCCCGATAAATCGCCAATAAAATGCTCCCAAAGCCCGAAAATGCGCACTTCGCAGGCTAAAATATTTTAAGCCTCTGACCAGATACAACAATCTGACATAAAGTTTGCCTTTTTTATTTTGCCAAAACTGCCATTCATTACGGGCGGCTTGCTCAAGTTTTTTCAAAGATTTGTCTTTATCTGGGCTACTCGCCGAAAGATGATGAATGACGTGGGCTTCAGGAAAATACAAAATTTGGTAGCCCATTTTGGCTATTTCATAGCACCATTGCACATCTTCAAAATACATAAAATAATCGTCGGGCAGGGTTTGCTTAGGAAATTGTTGAATAACGGCACGCCGAGTCAAAAAAAATGTTCCCCATACCCAATCTACCTTTTTTTCGGTCAATTGGTCAAAATAAAAACCCAAAAACCAGTCGGCACGGGTGGGGGCAGATACAAATTTTGGTAGGCGAAACAACTCCATCAATTCCATTTTGAGCGAAGGAAAGCGATTGGCGCAAGCCTGCACTTTGCCATCGGGGTATATCAACTTTGCCGAAAGCACCCCAACGCTCGGCTCGCGCTTGATTCTTTGGAGGCAAGGCAAGATTGCATTATCCAGCAGTTCGGTATCGCTATTGAGCAACAAAATATACTCGCCTTGGGCTTGGGCTATGCCCAAATTATTGCCTTTGGCAAAGCCGACATTTTGCGGATTTTTGATAAGCTTGAGTTGGGGAAAACGAGTCAAAAACAAATCGGCATCGCACTCAACCGAGGCATTGTCTATCAGTATCAACTCATACTCAAGCCCTTGAGTGTATTTGATTACACTCTCCAAACAGGCACAAGTAAGTTGAAATGTATTGTAATTGATGACAATGATAGAAAGCTCAGGCAACATTCAGATTTTGGTATAATGGTGAAAATGATAAAGCCTCCTAGCCCGCCAAAGGCAGGGAAACAATGACTTGATTTCTTGATTTGGAGATTTGTAGATTTCTTGATTTGGAGATTGTTAATGACCCAAAAAATGACGCAATGATTTAACCACCAAAACCCGAAACTAGAAACCCGAAACTAAAAACTAGAAACCCGAAACTAGAAACTAGAAACCCGAAACTAAAAACTAGAAACCCGAAACTAGAAACTAGAAACCCGAAACTAGAAACTAGAAACCCGAAAACTACCTAAAACAACTGCCGCATTTCATCTTTCAAAAACTGGAGCGCATCACGCGTGGGATTGACTCCCAAATCGCGCGAAATAATCAAAACTTGCTTTGCCAGTTCAATACCCGGGCTATCTTCGTGCAATTCGAGGGTAGAATTATTGATCAATAAAATCATTTCTTCCATTGCTTTTACAATCAAATCCCAAGCCTCATTGCTGATATACATTTGTTGCGAAAGGTTGTGGGCATACTCATTGCGAATTTCTTGAATCAAAATCGCCTGAAACAAACCTACGGCAAATTCAGGATTGTTTAATCGCGGAATCAATTGTGTAGGCGAAATACGCTCCAAAAACAAACACATTCGTTCATAGGCTTGGAGGCGAATGGGTAAAGTGATTTCTTTGTTTTTGAGTTCGATTTCTTTTTGTTTTTCCAATACCTCGGCTTGCTTGATTTGGGCATTGGCTTCGGCAAGAGTTTTGGCTTGTTGAATGTCTTTGTTGATAAACGACTTGACAGTCAGATACATTGCGTATAAAACCAAAGCCGCCGGGAGGAGTACTTTTAATAAATCGGCTACTAATTCCATTATTTGAATGAATGAATATAAGGGGTTATGAATCAGGGTCTTGAGTTGTAACTATTGCTAAAATCAATGGATTATCAAAAAGATATTTACACTGTATCAAAACCTTGTTTTGCCCTTTATTACTATTTTAAAAGTTTGAATTGGAGAAAAAACGATGATAAAAAAACATTTTGCCAACAATACGCGGCAAAATCCTTTAAATTTGCGCCAAATTAGTGCATTTTTTCTATCATTCAAAAATGGATTTCGAACAAAACCTACCTTTTACATTTGCCGCCGCAGCTTGGGAGGCTATTCAAAACATTCGCCAGCACAAAAACATTGCCCCTGAATATTTTTTGCGGGTGGGTATCAAAGGCAGTGGTTGTGCCGGTGAGTATTTGTTGGGTTTTGACCTACCCGGCGAGCAAGACCGGGTTTATCTATACCAAGATCTCAAGATTTGTATTCGCAAAGCGCACTGGCTTTATTTATTGAATATCGAGATTGCTTATGAAGAAGACGAAGATGGGGCTTGGGGTTTTGCCTTTCATAAAAATCAATAGAGTATTTGTCATACTTTTTTATACATTAGTATAATTTTTTTCATAAATATTTGATAATGAGATAGTTATGAGATAAAATGGATTCTTCACAATAATTCCACTGTAAAATAATTGAACAAAACTTTTATATTTTAACTTTTATATTTATAAAAATAACAAAATATATAAGTAATTGATAATCAGCATTTTAACTG
>JALONJ010000216.1 GCA_025455045.1 Microscillaceae bacterium
TATTTTTAAAATAATTGATGATTTGTCAAAAAAAGCGTATTTTTACATCATAATTAGCTCATTATCAAATAGTTACTAAAATATTCACGTTAATTTAGTCCGATTTTGGCATTGAGTTTTTCTTTGATTTGTTTTTCCAATTGCATTGCTTTGACAAACAAAATTTCGTCCTCGATTTGAGCGTGTTTTTGGATTTCTTTTTCCAAATCTTTCAATTCTTCAAAAATCACTTGTAAATGAAGTATAGGCGGGGAGTCGAGCGCGTAGTTGTTGGTGATTTCGCGGATACCGCGCATCTCATCATTGTGGGTATGGTGGTCGAGCGCAAAAAATTGAATGGAGTTTTTTTCCATTTCAAAATACAACTTAGCCAGATTTATTTTGCCCGATTGGGCTTGGTGCAAGGTAAGAATATAAGCAAAAAAAGTATCTTCTTCTTCGTAAATATGCTTGACAAAATCCTCAACCAGCAAAGGAAAAAGCATTTGCAAATCGCGCACCAGTGTCTGATTTTGGATTTTGTGGGGGCGCAAATCGGCAATTAATTGGGCTACATAAGGCAATTTGTGTTTGATAAATAGATAATGGGTATGTTTGAGGTATTGAATGATTAAATCAATCGGCAAATCAATCAAATCAGCCGGGGCAGTGGGTTGATTGAGGGCTGATTCCAAGCTCGTAACCACTTGTTTGACATTTAATCCTTTGTTATGGCAAACTTGTGCCAAGGTATGCTCCGAATAATTATAAAATTGAATGCCAAAATAATGCAATACCGAAGCATACACATAATTTTCGCTCACTAAATCCGTAATTCTTTTATCCAATAAAGCCTTCATTCAATTATTAATTAGGAGTTGGAAATGAGTTGTAGTTTGGGGGTATTTTTTTTATAATTACCTGATTATCAATAGATTATGATGATTTTTAGAAATCAAAAACCATCTGCTAAAGGAGCCAATGATTGATAATCAACCCTGCTTATAGCTTACCTTTGTTCTATTTAGCCCCTTCAACATTCAAAAATACGGTTTTTCTTAAAAAAAGGGAAATATTAGGTTTTATTTCTACATAAACCGGCAACTTTTTGAATATTCAAGGCAAAAGTCTTTATTTTTGAAAATTGGTCATTCGTTTAAAGGCAAAGTTATCAATTTATAATTTGATAAAGTGTTGATAATCAAATACTTAGGAATGAATAGTGAATAATGTAAAATGAATAATTTTGTAATTACTTGAAAATTCGCCTTTGGCGGAACACGTCCACCAGAGACGGACACATCAATATGTTACCAAAAACTACTGTTTACATTCTTTTTTTTCTTGTTCCTTAGAAATGATTTAAAAATAAAGTAAACAATATTAATTATTAAATAATTGATAATCAATGTATTACATCAGCACACCAGCACATTTTATAACTAACTCATTGATAAAACGACATACGGTAAAATAAAACAAAATTAAAAAATGGCAAGAATTTTAACCGGAATCCAAAGCTCAGGCAAGCCCCATTTGGGCAATATTTTGGGGGCAATCAAACCGGCAATTGAGCTTTCCAAACAATCAAGCAATGAATCCTTTTTTTTCATTGCCGATTTTCACTCGCTTACTACCATTCGCAATGCCCAAGAGCGCATCGACAATACCTATGCAGTAGCAGCGGCTTGGTTGGCTTTTGGTTTTGATACCCAAAAAAACACCTTTTATCGCCAGTCGCAAATTCCCGAAGTTACGGAGCTTACTTGGTATTTGAGTTGTTTTGCGCCTTACCCAATGCTTGCCAATGCTCATTCATTCAAAGATAAATCCGAAAAATTTGGCTTATCCGCCGTCAATGCCGGTTTGTTTACTTATCCGATTTTGATGGCAGCCGACATTCTTTTGTATGATGCCAACTTTGTGCCGGTAGGCAAAGACCAACAACAACACCTCGAGATTACACGAGATATTGCCAGTGCCATCAACAACCACTACCAAAGCGAGGTTTTGGTAGTGCCGGAAGCCAAAATTGATGAATCAGTAATGACTATTCCGGGGACTGACGGACTCAAAATGAGCAAGTCTTATGGCAATACCATTGATGTACTGCAGCCCAAAAACGCCCTCAAAAAGCAAGTAATGAGCATCATAAGCGATAGCACGCCACTCGAAGAACCCAAAAACCCTGATACCTCAACGGTCTATAAACTTTTTGAATTGGTAGCCCCCGCCGAAGCCACCACGCAAATGCGCCAAAAATATCTTGCCGGAGGTTATGGCTACGGACACGCCAAAACCGAATTGTTGGAAGTGCTAGTGGAAAAGTTTGCCCAAGAACGCGAAATTTATACTTACTATACCACCAACCTACCCGAATTGGAGAAAAAACTTGCCGAAGGCGAAGCCAAAGCCCGCGAAATTGCCTTCCAAACCCTCAATCGGGTACGAAAGGTGATGGGCTATGCGGTGAAGGGCTGATAATCAGTGTATTATATGATATTATTAGCTTGCAAAATATTTATATTCTTAGCCTTAACAAAGATTTTAAGCTCTGTTAAGGTGAAGAATATGGTATATGCGATGCTTAGGAATATACTTTTACCAAATCAATCATTAGGCTATATCCAAAGCACAAAATTGTATTTTTTGTTCTAAATCAACAAACTCTTGCGACCATAAGCTGGAATTGATGAATAACTGCTTGATTATCTGATAGTTATCATCATTTAAGGTGGTTGTAGCCGCAATAGCACTATATTCGGTTTCAGGGCAACCCTCTTGCATAATTGCTCTTAATTTGGAAATAATACGATTTCTTCTTTGGTTTGAGCTTTGAATGCCATTGGAGTAATCTTGTGTGAGTTCTAACAATTCTTGTAAGCTCTCAATAATTTTTTCACCAATGTCAAATCTTTTCGTGACAACTTTTTTGGTATTGTTAAGATGAGGGATAACCTCCAGAGTCTTTTTTCCTAAATCAGTTTTAGCTTTTAAGCGGTAGGCTTTAAAGGCTAAATGGTCTTTAGGATTATCATTAACTGGATGGACTATAGGCTCAGTTTGGGTATTGTGGTCTGATTTTACGCCATTACAGCCTTTACAAGCCGGTAATAAATTATCCCAATCTACCACCAAGTTTGGAAAATGATGTTTGGGTTTGAAATGTTCAATCTCAAGATATTTGCTTTCTTCATTGACATTACATTCACAATAACAGCATTTATCACTCGGCATTTTTAATAAATCTCGCTTGATATAATCTTGTTGCCAGACACTTTTGCCGGTTTTTTGGTATTCATCAGTTAATTCTTTTTCAATCTGGGGGGTGAGTTCAGAAGGCTTAGGCAGGTGTGTTAGTTTTATCATTCTCAAGGGCGGATAATTGCATTCTTAATAATTTGCGTTGGGTACTTTGGGGATGTAAAATCTGAATCAAATCATCATAAGATTTTTGGGCTTTATCATAATTTTCAGTTTCCAAGCCTTCTTCAAAATCTTTCAATAAACTCAAATAACTATCCGACAAAGTTTTTTCTCCTAACCCCATCAACTCACTCAAAATTTCCTCCACTGTCCAACCTTTAAAAGTTTTAATCTGAGGTTGATGAATCTTTACTCTATCAGCTTCTTTTTCTAATAATACAACATTCACGTTATCAGCCGATTGCACAATCAAAGGGCTGTGAGCCGTAACTATAAATTGAGTAGCTGGAAAATGATGGCTCAAAAAGCCAATAATTTTTCGTTGCCAATCAGGGTGTAAATGCAAGTCGATTTCATCTAATAATACAATGGCAGGCTCGGCAATCGGATTTTCACTTTCGGGATAACGCTCAAACATCCGCTTCATAAAATCAGCCAGCCAAGCCATTGATGCTTGATAGCCATAACCTAACTCATTTAATCTTAAATCGCCATAATCGGTTTTGAATAAAACATAGGTCTGAAAGGGGGGGGGTTTCGGTAACAAATTCAAAATCCTTCACATCGGGCAAAACGCCGCTTATCAATACTTTTTTGATTTTTTCTAATTGAATTTCTGCCGCTTTTACTTCTTTAGAAGCCAAATATGTTTGTAAAAGCCATTCTTCTACATTTAATAAATCAATATCATTTGAAAAAAGTCCGGCTGTATTATAATTATCTTGATTGATAAAAGATGAGTCTTTACTTGATTTTCGGGTTACTCCATAGCCATAAATTATTAGGTTATTTAATGATTTTTTTGAATTAGAATATTTTGTACCAAAAGATAAAGAATTAATTGAACCTCCAAAAGACCAATCTTTTAATATCATAAAATTTATTTTATTATTTAATGATTGAGTATTCTTGAAGTCTTCAATATTAATTAAATATAAGTTTGACGATATTTGAAATTGTCCTAAATAATAAATTAGGAATTGATCATCTAAGAAAAATAACGGATGATATTCACTTTCATTTCTCGAGTAAGATTTTCTAGCCTCTAGATTAGCCAAAGCCCTCAAAATCGTAGTCTTTCCAGTATTATTATTCCCCAAAATAACCGTCCATTGGGCGGGTTTATCCTTTCCATCCGATAAATCAATAGTTTGCTTACCTTTAAAACATTTGACATTCTCTAAAGTCAATGATTTGAAGTAAGCTACTGGGGCTTGATTATTTTCAGTTTGATTTGCCATAATTCAAAAATATAAAAAAACTGCAAAATAAGCTAAAACTTTAACCCATACTACTTGCAAAAATAGCCGTAAGAATTCAAAACTGTCTTAAGCCTTCCAAATAAAAAGTGCTAAGTTTGTCCAACTTAGCACCTATCAAAAGTGGTTTTTGTACGAGAAGTGCATTCATTCAACTCCGACAAAGTTTTAAACTTTGCCGAAGTTCAAAAACAATTAATATGGAGAATTTTTTGCTTTTTAACTAATTTCTTGATTATCAAATATTTAAATCCCCAAACTCGGAACAAGAAACCAGAAACTCGAAACAAGAAACTAAAAACTCCTAAACCCCCAAATCACCGATAATGGTTTTGATTTTGGCTTCCAAGACTTGCTCGGTGGCATCAAACTCGGCGCGATTGGCTAAGTCGGTTCTTACACTAAAATAAAACTTGATTTTGGGTTCGGTTCCCGAAGGGCGGGCGGAAATTTTGTCGCCAACTTCGGTAAAAAACTGCAATACATTGGATTTTTCCATCTCAATTACCTGCGTTTCGCCGGTTAAAAGGTTGGTTTCCAATTGTTTATGATAATCCATCATTTTCACTACGCGGCTTCCGGCAAGGGTTTTGGGCGGGCTTTGGCGGAAGTTTTCCATCATTTGTTTGATGTCGTCTTGCCCACTTTTACCTTTTTTGGTAATGGAAACCAGTTTTTCCAAATAAAAACCGTATTCCAAATACATATCAATCAATTTATCAAACAAAGATTTGCCTTCGGCTTTGGCGACCGCCACCATTTCGGCAATCATCGCACACGAGGCAATGGCATCTTTGTCGCGCACAAAATCGCCAATCATATAGCCGTAGCTTTCTTCGCCACCCCCAATAAACTGCTCTTTGCCTTCCAAATTGCGGATTATTTCGGCAATGTATTTGAAACCGGTGAGCGTGTTGTAGCATTTTACGCCATTTTTGCGGGCAATTTCGTCCAATAAAGTACTGGTAACAATAGTTTTGGCAATAAATTCTTTGCCGGTCAATTTGCCGGCTTTTTTCCAAGCATTGATGAGGTAATACACCAACAAAGCCCCCGTTTGATTGCCATTCAAAAGTTGCCACTCGTTGTGGTGATTTTTGACGGCAATGCCCACGCGGTCGGCATCGGGGTCAGTTCCCATCAATAAATCAGCATCTAATTTTTTGGCTTTTTCCAGAGCCATATGCAAGGCTTCGGCTTCTTCGGGATTGGGATAAACTACGGTGGGGAAATTGCCATCGGGTTCGGCTTGTTCTTCTACCACATTTACATTGCTAAAGCCCAATTTTGCCAAGATTTTGGGGACTAGACGAATACCGGTGCCGTGAATAGAAGTATAGACAATTTTTAAATCTTTTTGCTCGCTAATGAGTTGAGGATTAATGGATTGCGCCTCAATTTTTGCCAAATAAACGGCATCAATTTCTTCGCCTATCATTTGTACATTTGCCTCGTTGCGCGTGAATTTTACTTCATCTACCTTGATTTTTTGGACTTCGGTAATCACGTTTTTGTCGTGTGGAGCTACCAATTGACTGCCATCTGTCCAATAGGCTTTGTAGCCGTTGTACTCTTTGGGATTGTGCGAAGCCGTAACCACTACCCCACTTTGACAACCCAACTCCCGAATGGCAAACGACAGCTCAGGCGTAGGGCGCAGTTCACTAAATAAATACACTTGAATATCATTCGCCGAAAAAACATCGGCGGTAATTTGGGCAAAATAGGGGCTATTGTTGCGGCTATCGTGGGCAATTGCCACTTTGATTTTTTGGTCGGGAAACGACATTTTTAAATAATTTGCCAGTCCTTGGGTAGCCATTCCAATCGTGTATTTGTTCATTCGGTTAGTGCCAACGCCCATAATACCGCGCAAACCGCCGGTGCCAAACTCCAAATCTTGGTAAAAACTGTCAATCAATTCGGTGGTATTGTTATCGGCAATTAGTTTTTGAATAGTGGCTTGGGTTTCGCCATCAAAATTGCCGGAGAGCCATTGCTCTACTTTGTTTTGAATTTCGGGAGCTAGATTCATTATTATTCTAATTTAGTAAAGTTTGTAATTAATTGATAATCAATGAGTTGTGATTTTTTCGAAAAATCGAAGCTATTTGATTTCATCAATCAAAATTAATTGCAAATTATCAGTTTTTTTAAAGAATATGGGAAGTAGTGGCGAGTTTTTTTATTTATAATTTAAAGGTTGAAGTAAAATTATTGATTATAATTCTTCAGCACTTTTCAGAAAAGTGATTCCTGAAAAGTACTGAAGAATCTTGAGTATAAAAAAACCTCCTTGAATCATCAAGGAGGTTTTGCTTAGGAACAGATTCAAAATAAAATGGCACTTTTGAAAATATAATCAATTGAAAATCCACCAGAGGCGGACACGGTCAGTAATTAAATAATTTCTAATTCCTAATTATTAGTTCCCAATTCCTTATTATCAGCTTTGGGCTTTTTTCTTTTCTTTCATTTCCACATTTTCATCTTGGTATTTGGAAGGGCATTTCATCAAGATTTTGTCGGCAAAAAATTTATTGCCTCTCATTGCGCCAATCACCACCACTTGCTCGGAGCGTTCAAAATCAGCCGGAACCGGATTGTTATACACTACCGTACAAGGTTGATTGTTGTTGTCAATGAGCGTAAACGTAAAATAATTGGGGTTTTCGGCGGGGTTGTAGTACATTTCTTGCACCTGCCCGTTTTTGTCTTTGCGAAGTTTGCCTACCACGTGAATTTTGACATTGTTGCCATTTTGAGCCATTGTTGTGGCTTCTTTGAACGATACATACTGGCTGGCATCACCGGCAGTACTCATAATCATCGCAATGGCTACGGCAATCACGACAATTCCAACTATATGAATGGGTTTCATTGTATTTAAAAGTTTATTGTTTTATTTTTTGTAAAAAACGGTCTAAAATTACCACATCTAAAGATACCAAAACCGCCAAAATGCCATTTTGTTGCATCAAATAAACTTCATTAGGGTCATCATCAAAGTGTAAATCAATGGCTAACTCTTTGGTTTTCAAGTATTTCAATTCTCCATTAGTAAAGTAGATATTATCCACAGCAAAATTAAGATTTTTAGCTACTGTTTTTAAATCATCAGTCATAAGCGGCATACGAGTAGTGATGATAAAAACTTCAGCATCTGTTTGTTTTAAAAGCGTTGCCAAATTTTGAATTTTTTGCTCTGATAACACTCCATCAAAATCAAAACTAATTCGCATTGTAATTAATTGATAATCTGGTAGTTATATAATTTCGAATTTTTTGTAAGAGAATATTAAATTCGAAAATCTGAAAATTCCCAAATCTGAAAATCATTTCATTTCTCGCTCCAATTTCGTGATTTTGCGGTCAATTAAAATGAGATAAATCAGGATTCCCAACAGGACAATGCTTAGGACGGCGACTACTACATATATTTTGCCGTTGGCACGCATTGTATCAGCCATTTCAATTTTATCGGCACTTTGCGCCCATAAATGATTGATACCTAAAAATAAACTAAATACAAAAGCAAATATCAATTTTTTCATATTTTTATAAAACATTAGTAATGAGTTAATTGTAAGATGTGCTGATGTGCTGATGTGCTGATGTGCTAATGTGCTAATGTAATACATTGATTATCAATTAATTCATAAATTCAATTGTTTACTTTATTTTATTCTTGTTCCTTGACTAAATTAACAAACCAGCCAATTGACATAAATAATTTTTCAAAAATCAACAAAATGCGTCCAAAGCCTTGCATCGTGAGCTTGTTTTTGCAAAGCTATGATGCCCGAAGTAGCCACCTTGTCCATTGCTCCGCCGTAAAAATTGGCGGGTTGATTGATGAAAGATTTGAATGAATTTATTTTTTGTAATTTTTGAAATACTCGGTTCAATAATTTCCTTTGCCAAGTCAGCCGAAAGTCGGTCGGGTAGGCATCAAAGACCTTGTAATTTCGGTTTTGTAGAATAAAGCTACACACTTTTTTGATGCTATCCCAGTTGGTATCATCTAAAACCACCACTCCGCCCACTTTCAAAATTTTATCTATCAAAAAAAAGTCCATCAAAGCGTGGTCAAAGGTATGGTAGCCGTCAATAAAAGCAAAATCCACTTCCACGCCCTGTCTTTCCAAAGTTGTAAGTGCCAAATGCGAAGGCTCGGCAAGAAGCTGAAAATAACTGCTATATCCGGCTTGATTTAAGTTGAAAATGCCAATATCTTGCCATTGAGCTTGGTATGGGTCAATGACATAATGCATTGTTTCGGAGTTTTTGACCAAAGCCTCACAAATGTAAAGTGCCGATACGCCGTAAGCCAAACCCACTTCTAGGCTTTTGACGGCTTGAATTTTTTGAATTACTTTTTGAATCAGCTCACCCTTGCGAGGCGATACAGAGGTTTGGCTTACTGCTACCAAATTGCCTTCGGGAGTATAAGTATGAGCAGTGTTTTTGATATGCGCCAAAACCGGATTCATTGTCTATATTATGCCAGCAAAGATGATTCAACTTTTAGAGCATTTTCGTTTACTCGATTTTGCAGCACTCGCCAACGCACGCGCAAAGTAACTATCCACCAGCCCAAAAGCGTCCAGGCAATGACTGCCGGATAAAATACCATCCGCATAGTGCTATCCAAGTCATAAGAGTTGAAGCCCGGATTGCCGCCATTGCCCGGGTGCATAGAGTCGGTCAGGCGAGGCAAAATAAACAACAAGGGAATAAGCGTGGCAAAAGCAAAAACATTGTAAACGGCTGATACTTTGGCGCGTTGTTGGGCATCTTCCAATGAGTTGCGCAAAACCGAATAAGCCAAATATATCAACAAGGCAATGGCTGAGGCATTTTGTTTGGGGTCGCCGTGCCAATAAGTTCCCCAAGTATATTGCGCCCAAACCATACCCGTAACGATACCCAAAATACCCAACAAAATGCCCACATTGGCACTCTCGACGGCGTATAAATCATTGAGTTCGGTGGGTTGGCGCAAATACCGCAAAGCATAATAAACCGAAATTGCCAAAATGATAATCATACCAAACCACATCGGTACGTGAAAATACAGATTACGAATACTCTCATTGACAATTGCCAAGCGCGGCACCGGCAGCAAAAAACCCCCGATAAGCGTGTAAAAAAGCAGGATAATTGTCATAATTTTCCACCATTTCATATTGTATGAGTCCATTAAAATTCAATACTAAAACAAAACAAACTAAATTATCCCTTATATCCAAGTCTTTGAAAGAATTAGGTATTGTTAATTAAGAATTGAAAATTGCATAAGTGTTTGACTATCAATTAGTTATGTGTATAAATTTGCTTTACTTGATAGCCATTACTTAGATAAAATATTCACAGAGTATTTCACAACTCATTGATTATCAATTATTTACAGGTTTTCAAGACACTCGATATCCGCAAAGGAATTGTTTAACTTACATACTGTCCGAAGTCGCTTATATGCGTAGGCTAAACAGCCTGCGGGGCAATTTCTTGAAAAAACACAGAAATTTATTTATAACTTTTCAATTAATCTCTTGATTATCAATGATTTAATTTAAAACCGATACCTAGAGCTAGAATTTTCACCAACTATTGCATCAACACAAGCGCAAAAAGTCAATCAATAAAATCGCATTTATTGGCTCATTGAGCGAACTTATTTAATCAATAAAACATTAATTTATGAATAAGTTTTAAAATTATTAGAAATTTACAAAAAAATTTGACAATGGCAGAAACTTTATACATTCCTTCCACCACGCAAAGGGCGGAAATTTATGCGGCATTGCAACCCCAAATCCAAGCCTTGATAGAATCGGAAACTGATTTAATTGCCAACCTTGCCAATGTAAGTGCCGTGTTGAAAGAGGCTTTTGGTTTTTTTTGGGTGGGTTTTTATTTGGTCAAAGACCAGCAACTGGTGTTGGGTCCTTTTCAAGGTACTTTGGCTTGTACGCGCATTGATTTTGACAAAGGAGTATGTGGGGCTTGTTATCGGGCGCAAAAAACCCTCATAGTACCTGATGTCGATGCTTTTCCCGGGCATATTGCTTGTAGTTCGGCTTCCAAGTCCGAAATTGTTGTGCCTTTGTTCAAAAACCAAGCAGTTGTTGCGGTTTTAGATGTAGATAGCGACCATTTGGCTGATTTTTCGGCAATAGACCAAGCCGGATTAGAAGCTATGATGCAGACGGTGGAAAAATTATTTTAATGTGAATGTTTTGAGAAACATTTAAAAAGTACAAAAATTAAGGATTCAAAAAATAGCCCAACCCCCACTCGTCATCCTGTAAGGAACTTTGTTAAATTGTTACCTCTTAGATTTTTTGTGTAATTAATTGAAAATCAATGCCTTGTAAATCCTCCCTCTTGTATTCCTCCCTCTCCTTCGGAGAGGGCTGGGGAGAGGCTTTAGGGGCTAGGGGGAGGCTGAAAAAAGTCCACAAAGTTCCTTACAGGATGAAGTAGTCGTGTTATTTTTATTGGTTTAATTTTTTAATTAACTAATTGACTATCAATATTTTATATGTTTTTGCAAAAATTATTTCATTTTTTTATTATATTAAAATAATACAATTTTGTTTTTGGAATAATTGATAATCCACTGAAAATAGTAAACTTTTGCAAT
>JALONJ010000217.1 GCA_025455045.1 Microscillaceae bacterium
TTTTTTCTGAAATTTATCAATTTCAGTGATTCTGAGCATTAATGAACCAAGCGATAGCTTGGTGAAATTACCGAGCGAAGCTCCGAAGAATCTGAAACTTTTGATAATCAACGCTTTAGATTCTTCACTTCGTTCAGAATCACTGAAAAGCGAGAGCTTTTCAGAATTCAATGGAAGTCCTAAAGGCAATTCCTGAAAAGTGGTGAAGATCCAAAAACCGAAATTTATCCGCACTCAAGGCTTATCAGAAAAGGATAGTTGCAAAAAAAGTTCCAAAACTCGATTTTGAGAAAATTTCTTTGATAAATACAATTTTTTATGGCTAAAAAAACCAAAAATTAGCCTTTTTGCGTATATCCGATTTTAAATAATTAATGTAAGTTGCGTAGCACCTGAAAACTCACTCAAAACCCCACCCCAAACCCCTCCTCTTTCAGGGAGGAGCTTCCTGAATCTTCCCCCTCTCAAGGGAAGATGGGATAGGGGGTGGGGTCTAAGGGCGAATAAAATTTGGCTCAAAAATAGAAGTTAACATTACTGCCTTTCAGGGAGGGGCAGGGTTTAAAATATAGTACTACGCAAATTACATTAGTTATTTATCTGATTTATCTACTTTGAGTCGGTTTTCACGGTTAGCGATTTCCCAAGCCGTATGAAAAATCAATCGTCCGATCTTTTCCATTTTGGGGAAGTGAATTTTACTTACATCATCGCCGGGTTGGTGATAATCATCGTGTGTACCATTAAAATAAAATATAATCGGAATGTTGTTTTTGGCAAAATTGTAATGGTCAGAACGGTAGTAGAAGCGATTGGGGTCGCTTTCGCTGTTGTATTTATAGTCGAGTTTGAGCTTGGTATAATTCTTATTGACTTGTTCGCTCAAGTCGTGCAGTTCGCTTGAAAGTTTGTCAGAGCCAATCAAATAAATGTAGTTGGGGTCTTTAGATTTTTCATAATCGCCGCCCATTCTGCCTACCATATCGATATTGAGGTCGCAAACAGTTTGTTTCAAAGGAAAAATCGGGTCTTGGTCGGTATAGTATTCTGAGCCATACAAGCCAAGTTCTTCGCCCGAAACCGTCATAAACAAGATACTGCGGCGAGGACCTTTGCCTTCGGCTTTGGCTTTGGCAAAGGCTTCGGCAATCTCAAGGACAGTAACCGTACCCGAGCCATCATCATCAGCTCCATTATACACTACGCCATCGTTGGTACCTACGTGGTCGTAGTGCGCCGTAACGACTACAATCTCATCTTTTTTATCGGAGCCTTCCAAAAAACCCAATACATTTTCGGCAGTCCAATCCACTTTCTCAATCATTTCAGCTTTGATGCGAATATCTTTGCCCGGGGTGCCGCTTGGTACTTTTTGGCTCATCAAATCGGCTTCGCTCACGCCGAGCAGACGAGCTGCTGCCGCCGGAGCTAAAAAGAATACTGCCGTTTCGTTTTTGAGCTTACCACCAATGCCTTTTGTTGGCTTTTTTAGGTAATAAGCATTGTAACTGACGGCTTCCAAAAACTCTTTTTGGTCTTTGCCCTTGATAAATAACACGGTTTTTGCGCCTTTTTGGCGGGCTAAGTTGCTGATAGCTCCGTCATTTTCCGTTTCGTAAAAAACTGCGCCTTTGCCACTTACATCTACTTGGGCTAAATCACTTTCTTTGCCTACCCAAACCAAGGACATAGGAGTTTCTTCACGCATCAGAGAATTTTGCAATACAAAAAAATCTTTCATAAAATTGAGTTTTTCTTCGCCCAATTTGATATAAACTTCGCCCCAACCGCGCTTGACTTGCTGAAACTCTTGAAAATAGCTCATTCCTTCATTTTGTTTGACAGGAGCTTGCAAACCCAAACTCTTGAAATGATTGGCTATATAACGGGCGGCTTTTTTTTGTCCGTTGGTGCCGGTCATTCTACCTTCCATACTATCAGCGGCTATGATATGTAGGTGCTTGGATAGGTCTTTTTGCAAGATGGTAGTGGCGTATTTTTCGGCAGTGGCATCTTTGCCGAGGGTTTTAGGGCTACCGGCTTGCGCAAATACGCCGGTATTTGTGCAAAGCAGTACTAAAAAAAATATTAGAGGACGATTCATAAAGGAAATAGAATTAAATAAAATGTTAATTTATTGATAATCAATGATTTATGATTTAAAAATAAAAAATATTTGCTTGATTAACTACTTTTTTTCTGCTAATTTGTAGTTAAAACGCAAAAATTAAGCATTTTTATTAGCTTTTGAAATAATTTTTCTATGTTTTACGATTCTGAGACTTATTCCAACTTTCAAATACTTGTCAATCCAATCGACAATGAATTGGCAAAATACGCTCGGGCATTTGTCGGTTTTTTATTTAATGAGCCGGAGCATATTGGTCAACAGGCTGATAATCAATGGTTTAGTTTTTATTTGCTCGATTCGAAAAATAAAAAACTGGTGGCGCGGTTTAGTGTATGTTGGCAAGGTGCGCAGGGTTTTAGTCCGGCGCGTGCGCCGTTTGGCAGTATAGAATTGGGTGAAGATTTGAATTTAGAAATTTTGCATTGGTATTGGCAATTTATTGAGGATTTTTTACTCAAAAAGAATATTCAAAGTCTCGAAATCAAAAACTACCCTTTTGCTTATGCTCCTTCCAATGCCACTCACCTGACCAATCTGTTTTTGCAAAATGGTTTTCAAATCGTCCAGACTGATTTAAACTACCATATTCCTATCAGTTTGTTGGGTTTTGAGCCATATCTTGCCCCAATGGAATTGCGCCGCCTGCGCAAATGCCAAAAAAATGGCTTTTATTTTCAAAAATGGGATTCTCCTGATTTGGCGATAGTTTATGAATTTATCCTCAAAGCACGCACCCGCAAAAACTACCCAATGAGCTTAAATTATATCGATTTTGAAAGCCTATTTCTCCGTTTTCCGGCTGATTTTCAGGTATTTACACTAAGTTTTCAAGGTGAACTGGCGGCACTTACGGTGGCAGTGAGCGTGAATCAAGATATTTTATACAATTTCTACCCGGCAGACGAGGCTAAGTTCCTCACTTTTAGCCCTTTAGTAATGCTACATCAAGGCTTGTACGATTATGCTTTGGCAAATGCTTACAAAATACTGGATTTGGGCATCGCCACTGACCATAGTAAGCCCAATTTTGGTCTGGTTCAATTCAAACGCAAGCTGGGCAGTCAAGCCAGTTTAAAGCTAAGTTTTAGAAAGATTTTTTGAGAGTGGAGGAATGGTGAAATGGTGAAATGGTGAGATGGACTTTCTTCCTCATTTCTCACTTCTACAAATTCAAAGCAAATTCTTCCAATTCTTGTTTTTGTCGGAGGTGGTGGCGGAGGTGCATTTCGGCATTTTTGTACCATTCAAGGGCATTGAGCATTCCAAAGCGGGCGTGAAAGGTTTTGTATTCGCCAGCATCTTGACTGATTGGCTCTGCTAGAGCTTGAAATTCAGTTATCATTTTTGTCAAAGCTCCTTTGTAAAAAGCAATGGTTTGGGCAACGGGTTCGAGACCGCGATATTTTTCAGGAATGGTGATTTTGATGGGGGGTAAAGTGCCATATCGATAGATATTTTCGCCAATTTCGGTTTTATCGCCGCCAATTTGTCCTTTGCGTTGCTCGAGGCAGTTTTTCGTTTGATAAACAAAAAAATTATGCGTAATTACTAAATGCTCAAACATTTGCCCCAAAGACCATATATAATCAGCCTTTTTGTAATTAAATTGATTTTCGGCATACTTGTTCAGTGATTGAGTATAAACCTCGATTAATTCTTGATAGGTTTGACAAATTTCTTGCACATTCAGCATATATTGTAGATTAAATTGATGAGTGAGGCTTCGGGTGATTTTGCAAAATTTTATCTTAAATACCAATTTTGCAAAGGATTAGTTTCAAAAAAAATAATTCTTACTTGGAAAAAATCAATATTGTTGTTTAAATTGTGGCTTCATCAATAAAATCCATTTTATTAAATGCAAAACCGCCGTCAATTTGTGAAAACCTCAGCCTTAGTAAGCGCAGGAACTTTGCTTAGTCCGAGCTTGGTAGAAGCCGCCAAAGTAAAATCTTTTGGGATTCAGCTCTACAGCTTACGCGATATTGTAATGCAAGACCACAAAAACGTATTGACCAAATTGGCTTCTTTTGGCTACAAAGAGATTGAGGCTTATGGTTTGGATAATGAAAAAGCCAAATCCTTTTTTTCGGCAGATACCAAAAAATTGGTTGCCGATTTGGGTATCAAAATGGTAGGCTCACACGCAATGCCCGGGCGCGTTGCCGACAAACCGATTGCAGGCAACATAGATGATTTTGCGCCCACTTGGAAACGCAGTGTAGAAACCGGCTTGCAAATGGGTTTGAAATATATCACCGTGCCTTATACCGAAGAACCTTTCCGCAAAAGCAAAGATGATTATAAAACCTTGTGCGAAATGCTCAGTAAACTAGCCGAGTATGCAGTAGGGCAAGGTTTAAAATTTACTTATCACAACCACGATTTTGAATTTGCGACCTTTGATGGCGAAGTAATGTACGATTTGATGCTCAAAGAATGTGATGCCAAATATGTAAACTTTGAAATGGACTTGTTTTGGGTAGTGTTTGCCGGTAAAAACCCCTTGGATTACTTTGCCAAATATCCGGGAAGATTCAAACAGTGGCACGTGAAAGATATGGATAAAATCGACAAAAAACTAAATACCGATGTCGGCAAAGGCGCAATTGATTTTGCCGGTATTTTTAAACAAGCCAAACTTGCCGGTACCAAGCACTTTTTTATTGAACAAGAAACAGGCTACAATCCCGACTCGACAACCAGTGCCAAAAACTGCGCTGAATACATCAAAACAATGAAGTTTTGAAAATAAATATTAAATTCAAAATTCAGATTCAAAACTCAATTAATTGTCCCCGCCAAAGGCAAGTTGGGAGCTTCAGATTCAAAATCGCAAATCCGAAATCGCAAATCCGAAATCGGAAATCAAAATAAATTCGTAAACTCAAAAGATATGCAAAGGAGAGAAATTTTACAAGCTGTAGCCCTGTTGTTGGGCAATGTGGTACTGTCGCCGGCAGTGGCGCGGGTTTTGGATGGCTACGTGCCACAAGCTAGGCTGGATAGTATTTTTAAACCTTCGGAAGTTGCTTTAATGACCGAAATTGCCGATACTATCATTCCCGAAACCACCACACCCGGAGCCAAAGCCGCCGGAGTGGGGGAGTTTATCAAATTGATGATAGACGATTGCTATAAGCCCGAAGACCAACAGGCGTTTCGCGCCGGACTTGCCGAAGTGGACAAACAAGCCCAAGGATTGTATAAAAAAAATTATGTAGATTGTGATAAAAAAGCGCGAGTTGATATTTTGCAAAGGATGGAAGCCCAAGCCTACGCCGACCGCCAGCAAGCTAAAAGTGGACTTAATTTTTGGTTTACAGTCAAAGAATTGACTCTTACGGGTTATTTTACTTCCGAAATCGGAGCCAAACAAGCCCTCGAGTATGTATATGTGCCTGCCAAATACGAGGCTTGTATTGACTTGAAACCCGGGCAAAAGGCTTGGGCTTTGAGTTAAAAACACTTTTCTTACAGAAATAAAAAAAACATAACTTATTGATTATCAATGAATTATGTTTTTTTTATTTCAAAAAAAATTATTGCTCAACCGACAACTTCTGCATACTCCATTGATAGCCTTGCCGAATTTTGACGGTATAAATTCCTCGTGGAGTGCTGCCCAAATTCAAGCTAAGATTGCCCTCAGAGTCGGCTAAGGCAGTTTTGTGATAGACAATTTTTCCTAAATTATCTAATAAGATTACCTCTACTTTGTCTTGGGGGTTGAGCCACTCCAAATTCAATTGTTGATGAGGCAAGGGGTTGGGGTACATACGCACAGTGGGAATATCCGAGGTTTCGCTCGCCGTTACGATAGACGAGTAGCTTACTATATCATTGTAATAGGTTTCTTTGAGGCGATAATAAGTTCGTTGGCTAAGTACTTGATTATCAAAGTATTGGTGATTTTTGCTACTTTGTGATGCTACATCAAGCTCCGCCAAAGGTTGGAATTGAAAATTTTGCGTAGCTTTTTCAATCGTGATTGATTGTAAATTGGATTGGGCAAAAGTTCGCCATTTGAGCCACACGCCTTGCTCAGTGCGCTCGGCACGCCAATCTTGCGAACTGATGGGGAGTTGAGTACCGGTGCAGTTGTAATTGCTTGGATTTTGACTTTGTGGATTGGAGGGACTACTGGTGCACCCACCATTGCCATTGATACAAAATTTGACTGTTGTAGCCGAAGAACTTAAATTATTGGCAGGGCTGGAATTGACACAACCCCCTACATCTACAAAGCCAGATGAGCTACCAGCCGTCTCAATATTTCCATTGTTAAGCGACCAATTTCCTCGGACTTGAAAATAATTGTTTACTATCATTGTAGAGTTATTATCATTGGCTAGGTTGCCATTCACATACACGGGTCCATTGTAAATTGAACAAGCTTTGCTCAAATTCAAGTTTTGAACTCTGTTGATGCTACCACTACTACCCACCTGAAGAATAGCCGATGAACTCGTACAAGAGGGTGGTGTACCATTGAACGTACCTTCTAATGATAGTGAATAATAAGTAACCGGCGACGAGGTTTTTTGCGCGGAGCTTAATGTACCATTGACCGTCATTCGGGTAATTCTTCTTGCTGCCTCAGCAAAAGTGTAGTCGGTATCTAAGGTAACAGTGACTCCTGAATTGATGACAATTAAAATTGTAATAATAGGATTACCACTTACTCCATTGGTAGTATAGGTAGTTTTGGGGGTTGTATTGTTGGGGTTGGTGGTGGCATTAATAAAATTACTGCAATTGGTAGAAGCTACTGGGCAAGACTTTGTCCAAGTGCTGGCACTACTCCAGTTTCCACTGGTACTAGCAGTATAAACCACAGTAAATTGAGCAAGTAATGGGTATTGTAAATAAAAGAATAAAGTAATTAAAATAATAATTGATTTCATAATCATATAGAAAGAATAGCAAAGCATTCACATAGTAAATTCACAAAAACCTTGCTTCAAAATATATTTAGCAACGTGTAAAGTAATTCTTACGCAAGTTTAAGGCTTTTCCCAAACAATATTTGCATATTTTAGGTCCAAAGCCAATAATATGGATAAAAATGCCCACAAAAAATATACACGCAATGATAAATAAAGTAGATTAGATTTCCATAATCGGGTATTAATTCCCGAAATAGGAATTTCTCTCATAATTTTGCTAGTTCGGAAAGCTGATTTTAGCTATTTGAAAAATAAAAAGAACTGATTTTTGAGCTGAATACTGGAGGTTTATTCCGCAGATTCTCGCTTAAGAATAAGCAGAACCTGCAAGCCATTAATGGGGTTACTCGGAAATTCGTCATAATTGGTATTGATTAGCTCCCAGCCTTCCGAGCCTTGTTCATTGAGGTTTTGCTCAATGGTGCGGAGGCTTTTGTCATCATTCCAAATGGCAGTCAGGATTTTATATTCAAATTTTTTCATTTTGTGCATAGCAAACTCAATGCTTTGGGCTAAGTCTTTTTTTTAACACTTTTGTTTTAATACACTATACCCCAAAATAGTAAACCCTCTTGCCGGAAATTAATGCCCAAATAGCTTGATTTATTGATATAATATTCTGATTATCAATATGTTATGAAAATATAATTATCCAACTATTTTTTACATTTTATTTTAAATTTAATTTTCTCAAGATTAATTAATAGCTTTGACAGCATAAAATTTTGCTCTATGAAACTACGCATCAAAGGAAATAGCCTGCGCCTCCGCCTACTACAATCAGAAGTAGCCCAAATTGCCGAAGGCAAAAAAGTGGAAGAAATCACCATTTTTAATTTTAAACAACAATTGAGCTATTCATTGTCTATCTCTCATAACATTAGCGAACCCAAAGCCGAATTTTTGAATGGTAGTCTTACGGTATTGTTGCCTGCCCAAGTTGCCAATGACTGGGCAAATTCCAATCAAGTGGGCATTGAGACCTACCAAGCGACCGGCAACGATGAAAAATTGCATATTTTGATTGAAAAAGACTTCAAATGCCTTGATACCAATCTAGATGATGACCAATCGGACAATTTTCCCCATCCCAAAGAAGGCGCAGTGGCTTGTTGAAAAAACGACAACTTGGGCAACAAATCATAAGTAGCGAGACAACGTGGCAGTCTGATCGGAAGTTGAGAATTATATAACTAATTGATAATCAGGTAGTTATACTTACGTAAATATAGATTTAAGTTTTATTCATTCCTTACATTTATTTGCTACTAAACTTATTGATTATCAGGTAGTTATATTATTATTCTACTTTAACTCGCCGATAAACCCAATTTTTTTTTAATTTTGTAATTGAATTAAGTAATTTGAATCTTAAATGCTTGACAATCAATGAGTTACATTTTACCAAATTGCTTATTTCATTCAAAATACAAATGAGCCAAAACTAACAATGCAAGATATATCCATAGAAGTTCGTAATCTTTATCGCGCCATTGGCGAATTGGCGTATGTACTCGCCAAAATTGATAAATCGCTTACCCAAGTCGAGCGTTTGGTGTTTCAAGAAGCCATCAAAGAAGAACTGGGTAAAGACAGTTGGCTTGCCAAAGACCGCTTTGATATGCTCGAAAACCAAGGCTTGAAAGCCGATTTGGAGCAGACCTACAACCGAGTGATGTTTGCCATTCGCCAAAATCGCTTGGGTTTGAACGAAGATTTGATTGAACGATTCATCGCCGTACTCGAGAAAGTAGGCGGAGTATCGGGCATCACCGATGAAGAAATAGCAATTATTGAGCGATTTAGAGAAGATGTAACCAAAATCTGGCTCAACAGATGACTTGCTACGCAGACTCAAATTTGATTCAAATTTGAGTTTTTTGTTTTTTCAATTAAAATAGAAATAGATTTAAAAATGCACATCGACATCATTACCTGTGTTCCCCAACTACTTGAAAGCCCTTTTCAACATTCTATTCTCAAACGGGCGCAAACCAAAGGTTTGGCAAAAGTAGTAGTTCACGACCTACGTTCTTATGCCACCGACAAGCACCACAAAGTTGATGACTACGCCTTTGGGGGCGAAGCCGGAATGGTGATGATGATTGAGCCTATTGCCAATTGCATCAATCAGCTCAAAAATGAACGAGTTTATGATGAAGTCATTTATTTGACCCCCGATGGCGAATCGTATAACCAAAAAATAGCCAATCAACTCTCGCTCAAGACCAATCTTTTGTTGTTGTGTGGGCATTACAAAGGTGTAGATGAGCGTGTGCGTGAGCATTTTATCACCCGCGAAATCAGTGTGGGCGATTATGTATTGTCGGGCGGTGAGTTGGCGGCGGCGGTTTTGGCAGACTCGATTATTCGCTTACTACCCGGAGTTTTGTCTGATGAAACTTCGGCACTTACCGACTCTTTTCAAGACAATCTACTAGCCCCGCCGGTTTACACCCGTCCTGCCAATTACAACGGCTGGCAAGTGCCGGATATATTGCTCAGTGGCGACCACGATGCCATCACCGATTGGCGATTTGAACAATCGCTGGCTCGGACGCGCGCCCGCCGCCCTGATTTATTGAAATGATATTAAGTGCTTGATTATCAATGACTTGAGTATATTTTTAACACTTATAGAATAGCCTGCGACAAATAAAGAAAATTAAAAATCAGATAGGAATGATTACAAAATAAAGTACCTATTTATAAAAATGAAATTAATTGATAATCAATTAATTAACGTGAATATTTTTATAACTAATTGATAATCAAATAATTATAATGTAAAAAATACATTTTTCAGCAATTCCCACTGTAAAATAATTGAACAAAACTTTTATATTTTAACTTTTATATTTATAAAAATAACAAAATATATAAGTAATTGATAATCAATGTT
>JALONJ010000218.1 GCA_025455045.1 Microscillaceae bacterium
TATAAGAACCTCATTATCAATGTTTTATGTAAAACCCGATTCATAAAAATTCTTACAAATTAAATATTCGTTTAAAATTTCTATAGTGGGAATTTCTGGGTTCTTTACCCATTTTGAGGAAATTCTGGCTTTATTCTAAGCCTAAACTCATTTACGCAGGCAGGCTAGACAGCCTGCATTACAATTTTCCTGAAAAGTGGTGAAGAACCATAAATACGAATACCTTGATTCAAGAAAAAATTAGATTTAAGTTGTTGGTTTGTGAAACAATCTAAAACTTAGTAAAAAGAAAAAAATAATGTGTACAATATTTTTTGGTAATCTATTGACTTTCAAGTAATTAAAAAATTATTCACTCTACATTACTTATGGAGGCTAAATGCTTATGTTCAAAGATTTTTTGGCGTTGATATATCCCGAGTTTTGTGTGGCTTGTGAGCAGGTTTTGACCAAAGGCGAAGACCAGATATGTACCGACTGCCGCTATCATTTGCCTTATACCAACACCCATTTGGATAAGGAAAATATTTTGCTGCAAAAATTTTGGGCAAATCAGCCTTTGCACTATGCTTTGGCTTATTTTTATTTTATCAAAAACAGCCGAGTGCAAAACATCATTCACAGCCTCAAATACGAGGGCAATCAGGCAGTCGGTGAATTGCTGGGCAAATGGTACGGCGCGATTTTGACTGAACAAGGCTTCAATCAAACCTTTGATATTATCCTGCCTGTTCCTTTGCACGCGGCACGCCTGCGCCAGCGCGGTTACAACCAAAGCGATTGTTTTGCCCGTGGCTTGGCAGAGGCAATGCAAATCCCCTGGTCGGCGGAAACTTTAGCCCGAGGCAAAGCTACTCAAACCCAAACCCGCAAAAGCCGAATGGAACGTTGGCAAAATGTAAGCGATATTTTTGTAGTACAAAAACCCGAACTGGTTGACAATCAGAGAGTTTTGTTGGTCGATGATGTCATCACTACCGGTTCTACGGTGGAGTCTTGTTTGCAAATTTTGCAAAATAACGGAGCTAAGGAGCTAAGTGTAGCCGCCATTGCCGTAGCAAGATTTTGAAAATAAAAGCATACAAAGTCTGGTTGATAAGCCCTTGTTTACAGACCATAGTTCGCAGGGTATCGAGTTTCCAGTTGGGAGTTAAGTAATTGAAAACCAAGTAATTAGTTGGAAAATTACAAATTTCATAAATACCTGATAATTCACCAAAGGCGAGCATCTCGGCAACTCCAACAAATAAGCGTATTTTAAAGCCTTGACTATCAGGATTGCTAATATTGTAACCCAGCCTTCAGGCTGTGGGAGGCACAGCCTAAAGGCTGGGTTGCATACTTATTTGTCAAAAATCAAAGATTATGAATAATTTAATATATAACAATAGTTTGGATAGTTTCTGGTTTCTAGTTCCTAGTTATGTGCTAAGTACTTGATTATCCTCCAAAGGCGGACACGGTCAGCTAGTTATAAAAAATATTTGAAATAGCATAACTAACTGATAATCAAGCACTTATAAAAAATATCCGAAGTATTGATATAATTGAATTTAAGTAATTAATAATGAGCCAATGATTATTTTTGGCGCAAAAACTTTTTTTGTGTTGGGGGGTTATTACCCTAGACTTAATTATTTTTTGAATGAAAAAGATTTTTTTATTTTGTCTAGGGCATATTTTACCATATTTTTTATTTGCCCAGTTCAATCAGCCAATCAAGCTCTCGCTCTTACAAGGATATGAACAAGTTTATCCGGTCAATGTTGGTAAGCAAGGATTGCTCTTGCTGACTCAGGTTTCGTCAAGCAATTGGCAACTCGCCAGTTATGATTTTGACTTTCGCAATCGTTGGGAAACTCAAGCCATTGATTTGACACAGCATACTTTGGCTAGTGGATTTTTTGATGGTGAGCAGTTTGCTTATTTTCTTTTCCAGAACAAGCTAAAGCTGAAAATCATCAAAGCCTCTCCCCAAAACTCAGCCCTCGAAATCTCCGAATTTGTGCTGCCTTTGGCAATGCAAATCAAGCAGTTTTATTGGCTGGGAGATGCCGGTCTGATAATGGCTAAACTCGATGATGAGCAAAATGTACTCCTCAAGCTCCAAGCCGGCGAAAGCAAAGCTTTGCTGGTCTCCATTTTTCCGCAAAATAACTGGGACTTGGAGCAAATAGCCTGGGACCAAGGTTTTGACCAAGCTTTTGTCCATCTAAAAAACAAAAAATTGAAACAAACCCAAATCAAAGTTTTTTCGCCGCGCTTGGGTATTCGAGACCTCAAACCTACCGAGGAACAACGCCTGTCTGCCGCCCAACAAAAAATGACTTGGCACAAATACGCCGAAGAAAATCCTTTTGTGCTGATTCCCCAAGCCGAAGGAATGATAATGGCATTTGCCCACCCAGACCCCGAAACTACAGCTATGTATATCTCCGCCAAAATATTCGAAACCGAAACAAGTTCACCCCTACTCGAGAAACAAAACCTCAGCAAACTTACCAATAATCAAATCAATAGTACGTATTTTTGGCGTTTGGAATGGTGGAATGAGCAAGATTTGCTGCTTATCGGACGCAAACAATTTAGCGATTTGCACCGACCTAAGTATGCGATTTACAAACTTACCTTTGAGTTGAAAAATAATACAATGGGCAAAAGTGTGTCGGGCAAATGAATGATAAGATATATTGGTAACAATCGTTCGTGGCGTTTCTAGTTTCGAGTTAAGTAATTGAAAATCAAGCAATTAATCAAAATCTTATGTTAGTACCGCAACTCCCACTTTGATACATATAACTCATTGACCGTGTCCGCCTTTGGAGGATTATCAAATAGTTAAAAATATGGGTAAACGAATTATTTTATAACTAATTGATTATCAAGTATTCATAAAATTGTAATACAGCCTTTAGGCTGTGGGAGGCACAGCCTAAAGGCTGTGTTACATTCTTATTTGTCAAAAGTCAAAGATTATCAGGGTTTTATAATTTAATAAAAGGTTTGTAACTCATTGATAATCAGGCACTTATTCATAGTGGAAATTGCTGGTATTTAGCAATGAAAATTATACAAATATCTGATTATCAACACAATACGCTTACAAAAGATTGCCATTAAAACCGAACGAACAATTGTAAACAAAGAAATAATGGATTTGCGGGCTTATCGTACTCATAATGATAGTTTTTATCAACTTTCGGAAACCAATTGGAAAAAATTGGCGGCGGTATGCTTTGTCAAATCTCTTAAAAAAGGCGAATTTTTGATTCAAACCGGACAAATATGCTCGATTACTTGTTTTATCCAAAAAGGAATTTTGCGAAGTTTTTTGTATGTCGATGGGGTAGAGTGTACCTACGAGTTTTACCCTGATGGAGCTTATGTTACTGATTATGAGAGCTTTAGGTTACAAACCCCGGCTACCTTCAACATTGAGGCTTTGGAAGATTGTGAATTGATTTGCCTCAAAGCCGAAGACTTTGCTCGACTACATCAGGAGGCTTTGGAATTTAATATTTTGACCAAAGCTGTGATTGAAAAACGGTTTATGCAAATGCTCAAGCTCTCGCGGTCTTTGCGTTTTCAAAACCCCACCCAACGCTACACTACTTTTTTGAAGCACTTTCCGAGTGTTCCCAATCGAGTGCCCCAATATATGATTGCTTCTTACTTGGGCATCAAACCCGAAACCCTGAGCCGCGTCCGCAGCAAATTGGCAAAACAAAAAAAATAATTGTTGTTATGAAAATTTTAAAAATTTTGTGCTTGGTAATCTTATTGACGCACTGTGGAAAAAATCAGAATAATTCGAGTGAAAAGACTCAAAACAATCCCCACGCAATCAAGCAAGCCAATTTCAAGACTCGCCCCGATACCGAAATATATTTTAAAAATGTACGCCAACTGTATTATGACCGCGAAGAACAAACCAATACCAAATTGAATTTGTATCGGTTTGCCCAAAGAAGCAAAACCGACCAAAAACCCGCAATCAATTTGGTGATTGTGCATAATTGGCGATACAATGAAGCCTATTTGCTGGTCGAGACCAATAATTTTTTCCCAAAAACTCCACCCTTCAAGCTATTTTGGCGCAATAAAAATGGCAGAGATGGGACAATATTTTTTGAGAATGGCGACAAAACCGCTCATTTTGCGTTTGCCAATGCCTTATACCAAGGTGTCTTGGACGAATATGTTTTTTATCAATCGGTTCGGGGTCAAGAAGTTACGATTTTGAATAGTCGGGTGGAGCGCGAAGCTATCCGAATTACGATGTTGGATTATTTGAAATTAACTGGGAAAATGTAAATTAATTAAAATATTGACAATCAGCTAGTTATGTATTTGAGTTTGCGCGTGATTTGATTCCGCAGATTGATATTATTTGATGTTTTGCCTTAAAAAAACAAACTTTGCAAGTCTTGGATCATAAGCTAAAAAATCAAAGTATGAAAAAACGATTTCGACTTTTTAAGTTGGTACTCTTTTCACGAATAAAAAAGTTTTTTTTGGGAAAACACGCTTCCGGTATTTTTTATACTAGTGAAAATGGGCTTTTTATTGCCCCAATCGAGGATATGGAAGTAGCTCGGCAGTTGGGCGAAGCCGGGGGCTACAATATGGACGAAATCAAAGTATTAAATCAATTTACCCAGCCGGAGTTTACTTTGTATGTCATTGGGTCGCATATTGGTACTTTGCTAGTGCCTTTAGCCAAATTGGTCAAACAAATAGTAGCTTATGAAGCCAACCCCAGCACTTTTCAATTTTTGAGTGCCAATGTAAAGCTGAATGATTTAAAAAATGTTGAGTTGTTCAATTATGCCGTAGGCGATAAAGTAGGCGAAATCGAGTTTTATCAAAATCGGGTCAATTCGGGGGGGAGTAAAATCAAACCCAAAACCGAAAAATACTACTACACTTTCGATAATCCTTACAAAGTAGTAGCGCAATTGATGCCTCTCGACCTTCATCTTGAAACGAACCGGCTCGTCCCGCCCGATATGATGATTATGGACATAGAAGGCTCCGAATATTTTGCCTTATTGGGAATGCAAAAAGCTCTCAAACAGTGCAAGGTTTTGTATATTGAGTATGTGCCTCATCATTTGCAAAATGTAGCCGGAGTAAACAACGAAGCGTTTTTGCAATTGCTCACGCCCCATTATCAAAAAATGAAAATAATGGAAGATGTCATTGCCCATACTGCGCAGGAATACTCCCAAGCGGAGTTTTTGGGAGTTTTAAATACACTCACTCAGCAAGAACGCGCGGTTAATTTGCTGTTTTACAATTAGTTACAAACAATATTGCTTTGAAAAAGTCTGCTCGCATATTAGTCGATTTGAGTATGCTCAAAAACCTTTATACGGGTTTGGGACAGTTCTCTTGGTTTTTGGGCAAGGAATTATTGCATCAAGCTCCTCAAGATTTGACCTTTGATTTTTTGCTTCCCAAAAATCGCTTTGATTTATTTGCCAATTATCCCCATTTGCAAGACACCTATTGGCTTCGGCGACACGGTATTGATTTGATTCGGCGATTTTTATATCCTTCCTACAACTTGTGGCATATTACTTCGCAGCACTCGCGCTATTTTCCTTTTTTTAGTAAGTCTCCCGTGATTTATACAATTCACGATTTGAATTTTTTAGATGAAAAAAGCCCTGAATTTGCCCGCCGCAAGCTCGCCGAAATTCAACAGAGAATTGACCAAGCCACTGCCATCACGGCTATTTCGCAATATACTGCCGAAGTAGTAAACAAAAATCTGCATTTAAAAGGCAAAAAAATTGAAGTAATTTACAATGGCGTAGAAGTAAGAGAATTTCCGCAGGCAGTTCGTCCACAATACATTGATAATCAGCCATTCTTATTTTCAATCAGTACTTTGATGGAAAAAAAGAATTTTCATTCATTGATTCCTTTTATGAGTCAAATCCCTGATTATCAACTGATTATAGCCGGTCGCAAGCCCGCCGAATATACCCAAAAACTGGAAAATGAAATTGGTAAATATGGTTTAGAAAATCGGGTGATTCTAGCCGGTGAGGTCAGCGATGAACAAAAATATTGGTTATATCAAAACTGCGAAGCCTTTGTATTTCCTTCCAAATTGGAGGGTTTTGGACTGCCGGTCATTGAAGCGATGCGTTTGGGCAAGCCCGTATTTTGCTCCGACCTCACCAGCTTGCCCGAAGTGGGCGGTAAAGAAGCCTATTATTGGCAGAGTTTTGCGCCCGAAGCAATGAAAGAAGTGTTTTTGAATGGAATGGCAGACTTCAAAAATACCCCCACCAAAGCTGAAGCCTTAAAACAATACAGCCAAAATTTTATTTGGCAAAGAGCCGCCCAACAGTATTTAGAACTCTATCACAAAATCCTCAATTTCAATTAACAATAGTTCGGACAGTTTCTAGTTCCGAGTTGTTTAATAAGTATCTGATAATCAGCTCTTACACAAAATACTTGAAGTAGCATAACTGGTTGATTATCAATTACTTACAAAAAACTACCCGTAGTATTGATTAAGTAAGAGATGCAAAATAAAGTAACACTTTTAAAAATATAACTCATTGAAAATCAGGCAATTAAACAATTCCTAATTGTTAATTCCCAATTCCTAATTAGGCTTCCGATAGGCAACCAAAGTCGTGCCTTTGATGTGTACCAAAGGGTATTCTTTAGCAATTTCATTTAAACCATTATATACATCTTTCAAACCATAAGGACCCGAGTAGTCGTGCCACAAAATTAAGCCTCCCGGCTTGAGCATTTTGAGGGCTTTGCGGCTATCGCTCAATACATAAGAATAGGCATGCGAACCATCAACAAAAATCAAATCGTATTGATTGAGGTGCTTCGATTCATCAAATACTTTGCTATCGCCAAACATTTGCTCAATTTTGGTTTCTTCGGGCGTATTTGAATAAAGAAAATCGGTAAATACCGATTCATTCAAAGCGTCTTGTGTGCTTTGAGCATCATCTTCGTTGGCTATTTTGTAAGCACTCAAATCCTCGGGAGCTAGGGTAATGGTTGCAACTTTGGCATTGGCGGCGGAGTTTTTAGCCATCAAATAAGTGGTTTTGCCGGTACAAGTACCAAATTCAAAAATGGTTTGTGATTTTTTTGCCAAAACTGCCAAAATCCAAGCTTCGGTATCGCTAGTGCCACCCGGTACTGCCAAATCACCCCTGCCCATAAAATGCACCATTGTTTGCATAGTTGGACCAAACTCATTGGTTTTGAAAATTGGGTCTATTTCTGCCAAACTTACCGAGGGGATTTTCCAAGGGGCAAAAAAACCTTTTTGTTTCACTCTATCGCGGTATTTAGCCAAGCTTTTGAAAGCATATAGATTGGTAATTACCAAGCCCAGTACTAAAATTGATAAGACAATTACTAAAACAAGCATATTTTTATTTTTTTTAAATACTTTATTATCAAGTAGTTATGAAATTAATTTGAAATTTTTATACTCTCCAATGCGCCAGCCGGTCAGCTTTTCAACCCAAGTCAAAAATCGGACTTTGAGCGAGTATTTTTTATGCCTAACATCGTAATCAAAACTCCAGTTCATTTGCGCAATCCGATTTTGCATTACTGTCGGGTGTGTATCTTTGAATATGGTCAGCGAATCAATGGTTGAATAATCAAATACTTGAATATTGTGGGGAGGGTCAAAGGGTCGCCAAAGTTTGAAGAAACTTCGCTGCTTTTGCATTTGAGTATAGGGTTCTCTTACCCAACCATAATGATAAATATGGGCATCTATTGCCTTGACCTTCAGCTTATTATCGGGTTTTTTGCGAAACCCTTGCGCATCGCGGTACGAAAACACCCCCGTATGAGGGCGGACAATTCGAATTTCGCGCCGATACCACTGCCGCGAATCCCCTACATAATTATAAGAACCATAAAAATGCAAATATTTGAACAACAAGCCTTCTACTTGCTGGTCATTTTGCCACAGTTCCATTGCCGCCCGAATAGCAGGTAGGTCTTTTTCGTGGACTACTTCATCACCTTGGATATAAAATGCCCAATCCGAATCTTGAGCTACTTCGGCTAAGGCTTTGTTGGTTTCTAATGCCAATACTCGCCCGCCTTCGCGCAAAGAATCATCCCAAACGGTTTCAATAATGCGAATTTTGGGGGAATTAATATCTTTTATCAATTGCAAAGTATCGTCTTCCGAGTTGCCCACTGCCACCACAAATTCATCGCATATCGGCAAAATAGAAGTAATAGCCTCCACAATCGGAAAATCGTATTTGAGGGCATTGCGAATAAAGGTAAAACCGGATACTTTCATTCAGTATAAGGGACAATGGCTTGAAAACATTTGAAAATCAGGTACAAAGTAACTAAGTGAAATTTACTTTACATACATCATTTGATTTTTTTTATCATTGGATTAAAAAATAAAGCCCATGTCTTCGTGCCACGCTTTATTTTCAATGATTTGTGAATATATTTGGCTGGGCAAATTAGGCAATGCTTTTGTTTAAGCTATAATTGATTTTGAGGAGCTTGAACAATACAATAGTTCGGGGGTGCATTTCAAATTTATTCCTTAGATTCCCTCTCTCAGAGGAGAGGGCAGGGGTGAGGTCTTACAACGTAAATTTGAAATGCACCCTAGTTCGGACAGTTTTCAATACCGAGTGATTTAGTTTTCGTGCCGGAAAATCAGAGAATTAATCAAAAACATAGGAACGTTACAAATACCTGACTATGTGCCACCCAAGACAGCGGAGACAATGATTTATAGAAACTTTCAAAAATGATTGCAGTTATAGTTAATAAATACTTTTTATGGGTCAAAATCAAGAAAAAACTATTTTAATCAACGGCGAAACGCATAAAATCCCACAAGATTTGACGGCTTTGCAAGAAATATTGGCAAAACAGGGCGAAAATAGCTTTCAAATCGGTGAAAAAATCTACAACATCGGCGAAATCGGACAGGCTGAATTTAGCAACATCATTCATCAGCACTACCAAGAAAGCCGGAGTAGCCAATGGCTCAAAATATTTTTGTATTTTTTAGTACCCTTACTCTCCATTAGTTTGTCGGTGGTGTTGTATAGGTCTTGGGTGCAGTCTCAGCCCCTTACCCTCACCGTAAAACTCCAAAACTTGACCCCCAATAAAGACTTGCCTTTGGAAAAAGCCAAAATCAGTCTGGTTTATGGCGACAAAACCGAAGCCCAAGACGCTGTAAATCAAGAAGTTACCTTCAAAGGGCTTCCGGCTAGTTTGAGCGGGCAAAAAGTGATTTTGCGCTTCGAGAGTCAAGGTTTTGTCAGCTTGGATACGCAGGTAGTTTTGAGCAAAAATGTCTTGATGCTGGCAGTCAAGCGCGACAATTCATTGGGCAAGGTGTTTGGATTGGTCAAAGATACCAATGGCAAGCCTTTGGCAGGAGTCAAAATCACTATTCAAGACGACCTCAGCACTTTGAGCAATGAAGAAGGGCGATTTAGCCTCCCTATACCCTTTGCCAAGCAACGCAAAGAGCAAACCATTAGGGCTTTCAAAGCGGGTTATCAACTTTATACTCGTTTAGAGCCGATTATCGAGAACGAGGAAACTTTGATTGTTTTGGATAAATAAGGAATGATTACAAAATGAAGCGCACATTTATAAATATATAACTAATTGATAATCAGGTAATTATATAATTTTTAATTCCTAACTGTTCATTTCTAATTCCTTAGCAACAAGAAAAAAATAATTGCGGACAATATTTTTTGATCAAGCCTTGATTTTCAAGTAATTAAAAAATTATCCACGCTATATTAACGTGAATATTTTTATAACTAATTGATAATCAAATAATTATAATGTAAAAAATACATTTTTTCGGTAAATTATGTTTAAAATAAAATTGTATTATTTTGATATAATAAATATTTTAAATAATTTTTGTAAAAATATATAAAACATTGATAATCAATTATTTAAT
>JALONJ010000009.1 GCA_025455045.1 Microscillaceae bacterium
AAAAGGCAAATTCTTAAAATAAATAATTAAAATTTGATCCTGTATTTATTTAAACTTATACAAATTTTCTCCATCTTTTTTCTGTAGGGAGATTAGCTCCGAAGGAGAGGGTGGTAGGTAGTAAATTTGAAATGCGCCCCTTATGAAAGGTTTATTTACCAAAAAAACAAAAAAAACTCGCTGGGTTTAAAAAACCTAACGAGTTTAGCAAGCGATAAATCATAACTGATACCGAATAAATTATTTTTGGAGAGAATTTTAAAAAAAACACCCTCCAAAAGTTTTAAACTTTGTCAAGGCTACCCCACCCCTCCCCTTTTTTCTAAAGTGTATATGCCTATCAAGCCCAAGTTTATTAGCTTCGTTTGACGAAAATTCACAGTTTAATCCTCATCAAAACCAAAACTTGTATTACCTTGCAAAATATTTTTGGCAAGTTCGGTCTTGTTTTCAAAATAATGTTTTAAAAGATACAAAGATTTGTAAGCCTGAACTACCGCCAAACGCGAACTGTCGGCGGGCTTGGTCTCGGTATGTATCTCAATGGTATCAATAATTTGACTAATCCAGTGATTAAATTCTATTGACTCGGACATATTTTTAATTTTAATTTTTTTATTGTAAAAGAAGCTATATTTCAATTTTGCGACTTATTTTTACGTAGTTTTTAAAGTCGCTATATTTTCGGATTAAGTATTTGATTATCAATAACTTATGTAATTTTTTACCCAAAATCAAGTCATAAAAAGCAGTATTTCACACATCAATCATCAAACTCAAAGTACTGATTATCAGTTTTTTAGCTAAAAAATCTCTTTTCAAGGAGGCATCTCAAATGTACGTTTTAAAGGCATCACCCCTGCCCTCTTTTCTGAGAAAGGGAATCTAAGGAATAAATTTGATTTACTCTACTATTTTACACACCATTACATAAACACCTCAAATAACACCAAATTATCAATGATTAATCAGGCAAATATTCTAAAATCAATCCGTGAAATTTTAGAAAAATACCCCCAAGATGTATCTAATGAGCATATTATGGCTCTTTTGGAACTGTATGCCGACAATAAACTCAAAAAGCTCAAGACCAAAATTGTGAATGAAATCAAAGATGTACTTGAGACCGATAGTGAACAAATCAGCAAAGAGCAAATCCAACAATTGATTCAAAGAGTACTTGCTCTTCAATAATTCAAACGTTTTCTGAACGCTATAAGTTAAGGACTTGCAATTAAACTATTGGAATAGATTCTCTAATTGATTTTTTATTGCCAAAATGGGAAGGTTTCTCGGTAAACCGCAACTTTGGTTCGGTAAATGAAAATAGGATTTTGTAAGTTGTATGATTTTATTTGACAAAAATTCATTTTTGGCTTTATATCTTACAAACCTATTGGCGATTTGGGCGAAAAATGCAAGCTAATTTCTACTTTTAAGCCCTAATTTGCCTCCAATACATTAATTTAGCTGCCAAGAAATGAATTGAATACTGTTTATTTCATCAATATTTTACTGACAAACCTTATTTATATTATGCTATTCATTGATAATCAAGGAATTAACGACCCACGGATTAATTTGGCTTTGGAAGAATACATTGTCCGCACTTTTGAGCCGGAAGAAGATTATTTGTTGTTTTATATCAATCAACCGTCTATCATCATTGGCAAACATCAAAATACGATTGAAGAAATCAACGCCGATTTTGTCAAAGAGCGCGAAATCATTGTAATTCGCCGCATTTCGGGCGGTGGGGCAGTATATCACGACTTGGGCAATTTGAATTTTAGTTTTTTGACTAAGTATGATTCTACCAAAGTCAATAACTTTATTCAATTTGTTCAGCCTATCGTAGATGCCCTGCACAAGTTGGGAGTACCTGCCGAAATGACCGGACGCAACGATATTGTTGCCGAAGGGCGCAAAATATCGGGTAATGCACAGTTTTCTACCACCAAAAAGATGTTTAGCCACGGTACGCTCTTGTTTGATGTCAATATTGAAGACTTGGTAAATGCTCTGAATGTATCGGGCGAAAAAATCACTTCTAAAGGCATCAAATCAGTCAGAAGTCGGGTGGCTAATATTACGGAGTTTCTTGTCCAACCTATGACCTTGCTAGAGTTTAGGCAATTTATTTTACAAGAAATTTTTAAAAATGAAGCCGAAATTCGCACTTATCAATTGAGTGAGGCGCAATGGGCAGAGGTACATCAACTTTCAAAAGAAAAATATCAGACTTGGGAATGGAACTACGGACGCTCGCCCGAGTTCAATATACGGCGCAAAAATAAGTTTGACTTTGGTATTGTCGATGCGCGCATTGATGTCAAAGACGGGCATATCAAAGAAATAATGTTTTTTGGCGATTTTTTGGGACACGGCGACCTGCGCGAGTTTGAACAAAAGCTACTCAATGTCCGCTATGAGCCTCAAGACTTGCAAAACGCCCTAGCACACCTTGATTTGCAGGCTTATTTTGGGCAAATTTCTGCCGAAGATTTTGCTAAGTTTTTATGTGATTGAGAAAATAAACTCATTCGCTTATTATATAATACACTGATAATGAGATAGTTATAATAAATTCAATCCAAACCTTAAGATTTGTATAGACAGCTTTTGCTTGAGTACTCAGTATAAAAAACTCAATGATATGAAAATTGTGTGTATTTCCGATACTCATTCCCAGCACCATCAATTTGAAATACCTATGGGTGATATTTTACTTCACGCGGGCGATGTATCCAAACGGGGTCGCTTGCCGGAAATAGTCGCTTTTAATGAATGGCTCGGTACATTGCCCCACCCTCATAAGGTAATGATTGCCGGAAACCACGATTTTTTGTTTGAGCAAGAACCAACAGTCGCCCAATCACTGATGAGCAATGCTATCTATCTGGAAGATTCAGGTGTGGAAATTGGCGGGCTGAAAATATGGGGTTCGCCAATGTCGCCTTGGTTTTTTGATTGGGCTTTTAATCGTGAACGGGGTGAGGAAATCAAGCGACATTGGGAGATGATACCTTCGGATACCGATGTGTTGATTACCCACGGACCGCCTTGGGGAGTATTGGATATGACAATTCATAGCCAGCAAGTTGGTTGCGAGGATTTGTGGGAAGTAGTCAATCATTTACAACCCAAAGTGCATTTGTTTGGGCATATTCACGAGGCTTATGGCAAGCGCAAAATCGGCAACACGCAATTTATCAATGCCAGCCTTTTAGATGTAAATTATAAACCGGTAAATCAACCGATTGTAATTGAATTATAAGGCACAAAATAAAACGATACTGGGTGCATTTCAAATTTACTACCTATCACCCTCTCTTTCGGAGAGGGCAGGGTGAGGCAAAAGAAATGCGTAAATTTGAAATGCGCCCACGATACTTAAATTGTTGTTGTTAAAAGTGATACAAACACTTGATAATCAAGCATTTACAGAAATTTCATTTGCAAAAGCTAAGGCAAGAATAAACTATTTAAACACCAAGAACACCAAGAAAATACCCACAAAGCCCACCAAGACCTTAGTGCTTCTTTGCGATTACCTTTATGAGCTTTGTGGTAAATTGGACAGTATTAGTTGTAAGTGATTGATTATCCGCCGGAGGCGGATTACCAAGTAATTAACTAAAAAACTCGAAACTGCCCAAACTATTGTTCATAAAACCATTTTCTTAAAACAAAACCTGACATTGGGGCATACGTTTTTTGATTTCGGCGATTTTTTTATGCAAAGGATTGTTGCGAATATCCAAATACTTTAGTCGGGGCAATTGAAAAAGGCTTTCGGGCAAACGGCTGAGTTTGTTTCGAGAGAGGTGCAAATATTTTAAATGACTTAAATTGCCGATTTCTTCGGGCAAGTCTGCCAAACGATTGCTTGAAAAATTGAAATCTTCTAAATTTTGCAACTCGCAGACTATCGCCGGAAAATCAGGAAAAGAATTGCGCATCAAATTGAGGGTTTGTAAATTTTGCAACTCAGCAAGCGTATTGGGCAAAGTTTGTAAGCGATTATTTTGCAAATACAAAACCTTTAATGCCGGAAAAAGGCGAATATTGGCTTCCAGATGCTCTAATTGATAATCGGCTAAAGGTAAGACCCGATTGTGAATTAGTTTGCGACAAACTTCTACAAAACCCTGCGGAAATCCCAAACAATACTTTGCGCCGATTTGATGGCTACGATAAAAATGCAAACCCAAGTTATCGGCATCTATTTGCTCAATTTCCAAATTTTTGAGGTAGAGATACATACTGGCTTCAGCCGCTTGCGCATACCAACTACGGCAATTTGCCTTCAAATGGATATATACTTGCTCAGGCATAAATTTTTGGATAACTCGCTCGGCTAGGTTTTTGATACTTGTATTAGGATTCCAAAGATACAACAACAAAATATCGTACAAATAAATTTCATTAATCCCCCCTCCTAGTGCCATTTCCAAGCCTAGTTGCTGATTCGGTACTTCGGGACTACGCAATAAACCGGCTAAATTTTGGGCTAGTTGGCGGGTTTCATCATCGTTTTTGGCTAAATAATAGTTCGCAATATCTTGATAATAGGCTAACAAATGCCCAATTGCCAACAAAGGTTTTTGCGTATCAAGTGCCAATTTGAGTAGTTTTTGCGGTTTATCACCCAAAACTATCCAATCTACTTTCGCATCAAGGCGAGTGGCGAATCGGAAGTTTTTTTCCTCAAGTGTAGCTTGTATGCCCTCCCAATCGCTCAAATTCGAAGTACCAGCTACAAACAATGTAAGCAACTGATTATCAGGCTTTTGCAAAAAAAGATTGGTATTTTTTTGATGCAAATAATCCAAAGTTTGTTGTCGCAAGCCCAAATGTTCGGCATTTAATCCAGTCAAAATTTCGGCAAAACTTCCCAATGTTTCGGCAAGTTCAAATTTGCCCAAAAAAATTTGTAGATATACTTTTCGAAGTTCAGATGAGATTTGTTTTTTTTGAAAATATTGTAATAAGGGTACAATTTTTCGTGAGTTTTGCCCCAATGAATTGTAAAAAGGTGTAAACCCAAAATGCGCATTTTCCAAATTAAGCAACGCAAAATTTAAAGGTAATTGCTTGATTTGGGTATTGGTAAGTATCAGCTTTCGCAACATTTCCAATTGCCCAATTGTTTCGGGCAGGCTCTCGATTGGTAAATTTTCAAGGTCTAAATGCTTCAAATTTTTTAGCTCGCCGATTTCAGGCGGCAAAACTTTAATTTTGGTATTTTTTAAAGACAATTGCGCTAAATTTTGCAAATTTCCAATCTGTGGCTTTATACTTTTGAGATGGCTATGCTCTAGACTCAAAGCAGTAAGTTGGGTCAATTGATAAATAAACTCGGGAATTTCTTGAGCAAATCGGCTCAAATGCAGTTTTCTGAGCTTGGGCAATTGCTTTATGCAGCTCGGAATTTGTTCACCAACAAAGCCAGTCAAATGAAGATACTCCAAATTTTGCAATTCTGACAAACCCGAAATATCCAAATTGTCGGTAAAATGCAAATACAAGTAAACAACTTTAGTCGGGTTTCTGAGGGCAGTTTCTAAATCGTAAGTGTATTGCGCCATAAATAAATGCTAAAAACGAATTAATAGTTAAGTTATTGATAATCAGGTAATTACAATATTTTTTTATAAACCATTGATTATCAGTAAGTTATGTACTAACCTATTGAGAATGAAATTAGTTTTAATCAACAAAATTGAACAAAACAAAATAATTTGCGAGCTTGTTATTCAAAAAATCTTTGAACTATTGTAATTTGGCGAGCGAATTTATCAAAAAAACACTCAATTAATCCAAATTATGCGTGCTATCATACTTGCTGGCGGCAGAGGAACCCGACTAAAACCATATACGGCAACTATTCCCAAGCCTTTGGTACCCATTGGTGGCGAAATGCCTATCCTCGAAATCATCATCAAACAGCTTGCCAACGCCGGATTTAGCCATATTACCATTACGCTCAATCATATGGCAGATTTTATCAAGGCTTTTTTTGGTAACGGGAGCAAGTGGCAACTCCAGATAGACTATTCTACCGAAGACAGACCGCTTAGCACCATTGGTCCTCTGACTTTGATTAATGACTTGCCCGAAAATTTTTTGGTGATGAACGGCGATATTTTGTGCGATTTGGATTACCGAGCCTTTTATCAGCATCACTGCCAAAACCACAACGATGTGTCGGTTTCGGTGTATAAACGGGATTCAAAAATTGATTTTGGCGTATTGCAATACAATGAAAATCAGTTGATTACCCAATTTATTGAAAAACCTGTTTATCAATTTGATGTCAGTATGGGCATTTACTGCCTCAATCGCCGCGTGGTCGAGAGCCTACCCAAAAATGAACCTTATGGTTTTGATAGCTTAATGCTTGACGGAATTGCCGAAGGCAAACAACTTGAGGCTGTACCTTTTCCCGGCTTTTGGCTCGACATCGGCAGACCCGACGATTATGACTATGCCAATGAAAACTTTGCCGAAATAGCCCAAAAACTGGGTATTGATATTCGGCACTAACTCACTCATTCACTTGTCTGCCTTCGGTGGATTAATTCATTTACTTATGCGAATCCTTATTACAGGGTCAAATGGTTTTTCGGCACGCCATTTAATTGCTCATTTGTCCAAAAATACGCTGGCTGATTTATTTTTGACCGATATACACGACACGGGCGGGAAAAATTATTACTCCGCAAATCTTGCTGATTATCAGTCGGTTATGTATTTGCTTCAAGCCATCAAGCCCCAACAAATCTATCACTTGGCGGGGAGTTTTAGTCAAGATTATGCGCTGGATTATGCGGTCAATGTACTAAGTACTCGCCATATTTTGGAAGTCATCGCTACTACTCAACTTGATTGCAAGGTATTGTTGATTGGCAGTGCCGCCGAGTATGGGCAGGTAAATCCCGAAGACAATCCCGTCAAAGAAACCCAAGCTTTGCGCCCACTCAATCCTTACGGTTTGACCAAGGTTTTTCAGACCCAATTGATGGATTTTTATGTACGGACTCGGCAGTTGGAGGTGGTGATGGCGCGCACTTTCAATTTATTTGGCGAAGGCATCTCTCCGCGTTTGATGATAGGCAATTTGTATCGCCAACTAGCTGATTTTCAAGCTCATAAACTCGAGAAAATAAAACTCGGCAATTTGGCAACCCAACGCGACTATATCTCAATTGAAGTCGCCGTTGCCGACTACTATTGCCTGATGAATGTGGGCAGGTCGGGCGAAGTCTATAATGTGGGTTCAGGCGAGGCTATTTTGTTGGAAGATTTAGTCCAAAAAATTTTAGCTACCCACGGAATTGATATGCAAGTCGTTGATTATCAAATGATTAGCCCACAAACGGCTGATGTAGGCACAATTTGGGCAGATATTGCTAAAATAAGAGCCTTGAAAAACATTTTTTTGGTATAATTGCTTAATAAGGAATGAATAGTGAATAATGTAGCGTAAATAATTTTTTAATCGTTTGAAAATCCACCAGAGGCGGACACGTCAATAGATTATCAGAAAATATTGTTTACTTTATTTATTTCCCGTTCCTAATACAATGAGCTGATGGACTGATATACTAATACCTTAATGGGCTGATATACTAATCCAATAAAGGCAAATAAGTTGTAACATATTGATTATCAATTATTTATAAAATAAAATTTTTGAATTTGTATTTTTTTAATCAAACTTTAAAACATTTGGGCTAATTTATGCAAATCTCTCAACTCGAACCCATTCAAAACTTACTGGCACAGCAAGGCTACATTAGTGAACCCAATATTGTGATGTCGCTTTTTTTGGCTATGCAATTGGGCAAACCTTTGTTGATAGAAGGTCCGGCGGGAGTAGGCAAAACCGAAATAGCCAAAGTAATGGCAAAATCGCTCCAAACTGATTTGATTCGTTTGCAATGCTACGAAGGACTGGACGCTAATCACGCGTTGTACGAATGGAATTATCAGAGGCAATTTTTGCATTTGAAAATGGAAGAAAACAGCGACAAAACATTGAACGAAAAAGAAAAAACAATCTTTGGGGAAAATTTTTTGCTCAAACGCCCACTTTTACAAGCCATTACCCATTCCCAAGCTCCGGTTTTATTGATTGATGAGATTGACCGCGCCGACGAAGAATTTGAAAGTTTTTTGCTGGAGATATTGGCAGAGTGGCAAATTACAATCCCCGAAATCGGTACGATTCAAGCTACGCATATTCCTTATGTGGTGGTTACGAGCAATCGAGTGCGCGAGCTGTCGGAGGCTTTGCGCCGCCGGTGTTTGTATTTGTGGATTGATTATCCGGCATTTGACAAAGAATTGGCAATTGTAAAAAGCAAAGTGCCACAAATTGATGCCCTATTGGGCGAGCAAATCTGTAAATTTATGCACACCCTACGCGAGCAAAAGCTGGAAAAAATCCCCGGCGTAGCCGAAACCCTCGACTGGGCAAGGGCTTTGGCTAGTTTACACCTCACGCATTTGGACAAAACGGTCGTAGAACAAACTTTGGGGGTCATATTGAAAGACTGGCAGGACATTCGCCAAACCCAACTTTCGCTTTCGGAATTGTTGGCAAAAACCGGGGTAGTATCCAAACTAGACGGGATTTAAGAAGACTTACTCTTCAAATTTCCGTTTTTTGTCTTTCAAGGCGCGCATTGCTTGGGTAAGTCCTCCCATAGTAAGGGGAAACATTCGATTTTCGGTAAATTCTCGAAGTACGCCAATGGAATGTGTATAACTCCAATATTGGGGCTGAGTAGGGTTGAGCCAAACCATATAATTGAAGTGTTCTTTCATTCGGGTAAGCCAAGCAATGCCCGGTTCTTCGTTGTAATGCTCAATACTGCCGTGTTTGGCGGTGATTTCGTAGCTTGCCATCGTGGCATCACCCACAAAAATCAACTTATAATCCGAATTGTATTTGTGAATCAAATCTAAGGTAGGAATCCGCTCCTCAAATCGCCGGCGATTGTCTTTCCAAACCGATTCATACAAGCAATTGTGAAAATAATATTGCGCCAAATGCTTAAATTCGTACTTTGCCGCCGAAAAAAGCTGTTCGCATTGTTTGATATGTACGTCCATTGAGCCACCAATGTCAAATAACATTAAAATTTTGACATTATTTTTTTCTTGCGGGCGCATTTTGAGGTCTAAAACACCGGCATTTTCGCTGGTTTTTTTGATAGTGCCGTCTAAATCCAGTTCATCAGGGCGACCTTCGCGGGTGAGGATACGCAGGCGTTTGAGAGCCATTTTCATTGTGCGGGTGTCCAATTCCACGTCATCTTGCAAGTTTTTGTAAAATCTTTTATCCCAAATCTTGACGGCACTCCCCTGCTTTCCGCCTTCTTTTTGCCCCATTCTTACGCCCTCAGGGTTGTAGCCATACGCGCCAAAGGGTGATGTACCTTGAGTACCAATGAAAGTATCGCCCCCCTCGTGGCGTTCCTTTTGTTCCTCAAGGAGTTTTTGGAGTTTTTCCATCAAAGCCTCAATGCCGCCCATTGCCTCAATCATTGCCTTTTCTTCTTCAGTAAAAATACGGTCTTCTAAGCCCTTTTTGAGCCACTCGGCAGGAATCTCGACCATTTTCTCGACCGGCAGGCGGTCAATTGCTTTGAAATATTGCCCAAACAAGACATCATATTTGTCTAAATTGGCTTCGTGTTTGACATAAATTGCTCGACTCAAAGCATAAAAATCATCTACACTATACTCTACCACGCGCTCCTTGAGGGCTTCCAGCAAAGTAAGATGCTCGCGCAAAGTAACCGGCAAGCTGTGGCGTTTGAGAAAAAGGAAGAAATCAAGAAACATATATCTTAATATTTTTGAATTTTGGAATTAGTGAATTTTTAAATTTAAAAATTTTATGTAAATAATTGATAATCAGTTACTTATATAACTATGGATTTTTTTGAATAAAATCCTCAATCATCAATTGGTGTTTTTTGAGAATTTTAAAAATTTGGAAAATATCATCAGAAGTTGCTACATAAGCATCACTGACCGAGTATTTTTTATCTTCTAAAACCACAAAAAACCAGTTGCGCCCCGAGACATAAGCCCCATAGATAGGCATCTCGACTTCATTTTTGGATTGCGCCACTACCATCGCTATCAATAATTGCCCTAGTGGGTCATTGTCGCGTTTGTTTTCTTGTTTGTATTCGTGCAAACAAAAAAACGGCTGACGCGGAATTTGTTTGCCTCGGGCAATCATAAAATCAATTCGCCCTACGGTTTCTACTCCGTTGACAGTACCTCCCAGCTTTCTCTGCATAAATGGGCGATATTCTGTATGATTCAAATAAAGCAGTCCCAATAATGGAGCAATAAAAAAAGTTTTGATTTCTTCTTCGTTCCAATTTTCAACTTGTAACAATAATAACTTACTAAGCCTTTCCAATTCAGGAATAGTATTGTCAATATCAATTTGAGAATTTAATAAATTAACTAGAAGCGGGTGGTTTTGAACCCGCTCAATTCCACAAACTATTTCTACATCTTCATATAACCAATTCTCAAAGGGTTTAATTTTTGACTTTGCCATAATTTTAAAAATTAAACGATAATTTAATCATTTGCTTAGAAAAAACCAAATATTGTTTCTACATAGAACCTTAAATATCTAATAATCAAGCAATTACAAAAAATCAACAAATCTCTAAGGAACAAGAATAAAATAAAGTAAACAATTGAATTTATGAATTAATTGATAATCAATGGATTACATTAGCACATCAGCACATCTTATAATTAACTCATTTGTTCATTTTTCAACAACGCACCGGTGTAGGGCGGCATTTGGGTAATCATATCGGCATTATTGAGGTCGTTGGCTTTTACCTCGCCATATTTTAAGAGTTTTATCCAGTCGATGAGTTCGCTAGTCGAGGGTTTTTTCTTCAAGCCTTTCACTTCTCGGATGTTGTAAAATACCTTCATCGCATTGTCCATCAATTCCTCATCTAACTTGTCAAAATGCACATTGATAATGTCTTGCATCGTAGCAGGGTCAGGAAAAGTAATGTAATAAAAGAAACAACGGCGCAAGAAGGCATCGGGTAGTTCTTTTTCATTGTTGGAAGTAATGATAATAATTGGGCGGTGCTTGGCGCGGATGGTTTCTTGGGTTTCATACACATAAAACTCCATTCTATCCAACTCTAGCAATAAATCATTGGGGAACTCGATATCTGCTTTATCAATTTCATCAATCAACAATACCACTTGCTCATCGGCTTCAAAAGCCTCCCACAGCTTACCTTTTTTGATATAATTGTGAATGTCTTTTACGCGTTCTTCGCCGAGTTGCGAATCGCGGAGGCGCGAAACCGCGTCATATTCATACAAACCTTGCTGGGCAATGGTGGTGGATTTGATGTGCCAAGTCAAAAGTTTTTTGTTCAAAGCGCGGGCAATTTCAAATGCCAAAAGGGTTTTGCCGGTGCCGGGTTCGCCTTTGACGAGTAGCGGGCGTTGCAATTGAATAGAAGCGTTGACCGCCACTTGCAGTTCGCGGGTGGCAATGTAGGTATCTGTGCCTTGAAAATTCATTTTTTAAGTATCTTTTTAAATTATAATTAAGTAAAAATTAGGTTGAAAAAATTGTCTTATCCCAATAATTAAATTCAATTTCCTAAGTCAAAAACCCAAAACTACAACAAAAGTTCAAATCCAACAAAATGAAGTCATTAGCAGCAGCCATCTACAAGTAGGCAATTTTAAATAGTAAATACATAAGTAACTCATTATCAGTTAGTTACAAGTAATATTTAGCTACATTCTTTGTATTTATCAGATGAATCAAATTTTTCAAATTAACTTCTAAACAAATAAAAATATTGGTGGTTGTAATTTTTGTTCACCAATTGCGACTTATGCAGTCAGATACTGAAATAGCCGGAAAATTTGTGAATATTGTTTCATAATTCCCTAATAATCAGTATTTTAACTTTTAATCATTATTTAACCCATTATGATTGACTTAAATAAATCAAAAGGTATGTCATTTAAAAATTATAGTATTCGCCGTTTTTTTAGCAATATTTTAGCCACTGCTTTGGGCTTGGGCTTATTTATTGGTTTGTTCTTTTGGATTTTCTCTTGGTTTGTTCCCAGTGATGAAGTCAAGATTGCCGACAACTCGGTACTACGCCTCAATTTGAACCGACCTATTTTGGAGCGTACAGTCGATAATCCATTCAACGATTTACCTATCTCCGACCAATCATCAGGCATTGGTTTGGTGGAGCTAAAAGCGGCAATTCGCAAAGCCAAAAACGATTCCAAAATCAAAGGTATTTATTTGGAAGTTAGTATGATTCAAGCCGGATTTGCCACCATCGAGGATATTCGCAATGCCTTGATTGATTTCAAAACATCCAAAAAATTTGTCTATGCTTATAGCGAATTTATGACCGAAGGGGCTTATTATTTGGCTTCGGTAGCCGATAAAATCTACCTCAATCCGGCGGGTGGTTTGGAGTTCAACGGCTTGGCAAGTACCCTCACGTTTTTTAGAGGAGCAATGGAAAAACTGGAAATCAAACCCGAGATATTTCGCGTGGGTGAGTTTAAAAGTGCCGTAGAGCCGTTTTTATTGGATAAAATGAGCGATGCCAACCGCAAACAATACGAAGAGTTGCTCAACTCAGTATATGGTTTTTACTTGGCTAATGTTGCCAAATCTCGCCAAATTGAACTGAGCGAACTCACGCGCATATCCAAAGAATATTTGGCTCAAACCCCCAAAGATGCCCTCAAATACCGCTTGGTGACTCATTTGGCGTATTATGACGAGGTAGAAGCCGAAATGAAAAAAAATCTTAAGCTCAAAGAAAAAGATGATATTGAGTTTGTAAGTTTTAAAACCTACGACAAAGCCCCCGATACCGAAAAGCTAGGCAACTATGACAATCGCATTGCCGTCATTGTGGGTGAAGGCGAAATATTTTCGGGCAAAAGTAGCGATAATACCATTGGGTCGGAAACCATAGCCGCCGAAATTCGCAAGGCTCGCCAAGACAAAAAAGTAAAAGCAATTGTTCTGCGAATCAACTCGCCGGGCGGTAGTGCCTTGGCTTCGGACGTGATGTGGCGCGAAGTAATGCTGGCAAAAAAAGTAAAACCCGTCATTGCCTCTATGTCAGATGTAGCCGCTTCGGGAGGTTATTATATGGCAATGGCTTGCGATGCCATCGTTGCCCAACCCAACACCATCACTGGCTCAATTGGCGTATTTGGGGTATTGTTTAATACCAAAGATTTTTTCAAAAACAAATTGGGCATCACGTATGACCAAGTCGAGACCGGCGAGTACTCCAATTTGGCTAACCCCAATTTTGAAATGAATGAACAGGAACGCAAAATGGTACAAACTGCCATCAATCAAATTTATGATGATTTTACCGGCAAAGCCGCACAAGGACGCAAAATGCCACTCGATTCTTTGAAAAAAATTGCAGGTGGGCGCGTATGGTCGGGCATTAGTGCCAAAAAACTCGGACTGGTTGATGCACTAGGCAATTTGGAAGATGCCGTAAAACTTGCCGCCCAAAAAGCCAAACTCAAAGAAGGCGACTACCGCCTGCGCTACTACCCTACGCAAAAAACCTTTTACGAAAAATTAATGGATACTTTCCAAACCCAAGCCAAAACCGAAGAAAGACTGATTCAAGAAAAACTGGGTGAGTTGTATCCCTATTACCGCATTATGCAACAAGTCAAAAAAACTTACTATGTGCAAGCCCGATTGCCTTATGATATTGAGATAAAATAAGCTCATCATCTGGGTTTTGCTCATTATATTTTTTTTATAAATCCATAAACTGTTGATAATCAATGATTTATGGATTTTTTATGTTATAAATGAAAAATGAAATAATTTGACAACTTATTTTCGCAATCACGTAATTTTCAAAATAAATTTCATAATCACCTAACAATCAGTCATTTATGTAACGCAGGCTGTCTAGCCTGCACCCGCAAATGAGTTTAGACTTAGCATAAAGCTAGACTTTACTCAAAATAGGTGAAGAAGCAAAACAATCCTTCTTTGTTTGCGCCCTCCTCAAACCAAGCCCTTATTTTTGTATAAAAAGCATTTTAAAACCAATTTTTGTTTTTCAAAATCCCTATATTGGGCTTTATTTTTCAAAAATTAAAATGTAAAACTATCGAGATAGTTCGATTACTAATCTATTTTTTATGAAAAGACTATTTTTAAGCCTTTTGCTTGCTTTGCCGATGATGGCTTATAGCCAAACTACTGCCGAAAATGAGGTAATTGCCGTTATCAAACAAATGTTTGACGGTATGCGCAAAGGGGACAGCTCTATGGTAAGGGCGGTTTTTGATGCCTCCATCCGTTTGCAGACCACTTTCACCAACAAAGACGGCAAATCCGGGCTACACACCGAAAACACACTTGACAATTTTTTGAAGGCAGTTGGCACCCCTCACCCCCAAGTTTTCGATGAAAGAATCAAAAGCTATGAAGTTCGAATCGATGATAACCTGGCTACCGTCTGGACTCCCTACGAGTTTTATTTGGGTACTACTTTCAGTCATTGTGGGGTCAATGCCTTTCAGTTGTTCAAAAGTGAAAAAGGTTGGAAAATTATTCATATTACAGATACGCGGCGCAAGCAAGGTTGTCAGTAAAGTATAACCCTTTGAGTTTTGAATCTACGGAATTGAAAAAACATAACTAATTGATTATCAATTAATTAGTTATAAATTATTAATTCTTTAGTAGTTTGTAGGAAAATTGTAACGCAGGCTGTCTAGCCTGCCCGCGTAAATGAGTTGGGACTTAGAATAAAAGCTAAATCTTCCTAAAAATGGGCGTAGTTTGTAGGAAAATTGTAACGCAGGCTGTCTAGCCTGCCCGCGTAAATGAGTTGAGACTTAGAATAAAAGCTAAATCTTCCTAAAAATGGGCAAAGCAACAATTTATTTAATTTTTTTACGAAATCCTGCAAACAAGTATAAAAAAATCAAAAATCCGCTAAGTAGAACACAAATTCTACCTATATAATCGCCATACAATACATAAAAAGTAAGCCTCGAGTTGGCTTGAATAGTCTCTACTAAGGCAGTCGCACGGTCAGTGGGCGTAGTTTGGATTATCTCTCCTTTTTGATTGATAAAACCGGAATAAGCGTGGTGCGAAGCCCGCGCAATGGCTCGTCGGGTCTCGATAGCCCGCAAGCGGTCAATTTGTAGGTGTTGCCAAGGCTCGGGAGAGTTGCGCCAAAAAGCATCGTTGGTAATGATGGTCAAAATTTGGGCACCATTGCGGACAAAACCATTGGCAAACTCGCCAAAAGTGGATTCATAACATACTAAAGCGGCAACTTTGACTTGCTGGGGAGTTTCAAAAACCGTTGGTACATTTTGCGGAGTAACTACCCCTTTCAAATCATCAAATTGCTGATAAATTGGTTTGAGCCAAGCCAGCAAAGGCAATGACTCGCCACCCGGCACCAGTTTTGATTTGTGGTAAATTGCTACTCGACTGTTGGTATCACTCGCAAAAACCGCCGAATTATATTTTTGGTAATAAACCGCCGAATTACGCATTTTGATAGCTGTAGGCAAATGTCGCAAACTATCGGGCAAAAAGCGAAACGTATTGATTCCCAACAGCCAAGCTGTAGGCGGGTCAGTCGCAAAAAGGCTTTTAAACTGCTTAAATTCCAAAAAATTGTTGGACTGCTTGCGCAAAGTGTTTTCGTCCCACAATACGCCGGTGGCAGCTTCGGGATAAACCACTAAATCAAGATTAGATTTTAAATGCGGGTGCGTAAGCTTTTCTAATCGGGCAAATTGCTGGGCAAAAGGTATAAAATGACTTTGTTTGGCGAATTTTTCGGTATAAGGATTGATATTGGGTTGAACAACCAAGATTTTGACCGCTTTACCGATGTCGCTATAACTCTCAAAACGATACCAAGAATATAAAGGAGGCAAAAGCACCAACAAACTCAAAACTATTCCCAATTTTCGATTTTGGTTACGAAACAGCTCCCATATCGCCCAATTGACCACCAACAACCAAAGACTACCGCCTAACACGCCTGTAAACTCATAATACTGAATTATCGCCGGAAAAGAAGCCAAACCATTGCCCAAACTAAGCCAAGCCCAAGCCAAATCCCATTGCAGTTGGACAAATTCATAAGCCACCCAAAGCACAATCCAGCCGAAATAGATAAATTTAGTGTCAAATCGCCGGTGAAGATAATGAAACAACAACAAAGGCACACTCATCAACATAGGATTGACCAGCAAAGCAACTACTCCACCCAGCCATTCAATCATTACCAGCCACCAAGTAGCCAAAATATTCCAAATCCACATCGCCAAATAAAAATGGACAAATACAGATTTGAAAGGGTATTGTGTAGGGTTTTGTTGCATTCTGGCTTCCAAATTTAGCCAAGGCAACCAAGCAACCAACAAAAAAATCGGGCTAATCAGCCAAGCACCGGCTAAAAGCAAGCCACTTAAAATCGATAAAAACCAAGTTTTTTTTTGCATAAAAAAGCCGGAGATTTGTTAGCGAAGTTAAAAGAAGATTCTTAATTTGACAATTTTATTTTTTGCCCGAGTATTCAAAAAAAACAATTGATATCCAAAAATCACCTAGGGTTGGTCATTGTCTTGAAGTTCCGATTCGGGGGTATAATCAAAGGGCAATATTTCGGCGATTTTTTCTTGCCAGCCCCAATATCCGTCCATAATCACTGCCAAAGGATTGCGGAGAATACCATTGGCTTCAATCAAAGCGTAGGGTTCTATCAGATGAATGGTGGAAGATTGGTAATTTCGTTTGTTGATATCCAAACCATTTTGTTGCAAATATTCCAGCGATTCTTTTTCTTTTTTATAAACAATGTATAGATAATCGGCAAATTGCAGCTGAGGCAATGAATCGGTTTTGTGGCGAATACTATCAATGGGCAAAAGGTTGGGTTCGAGAACTTCTACAATTTTGGGTTTTTTTGCTTCATTGAGCCAGTATTGTAGGGTATCGGAAGTAGAGGAATATTTTTGGGTCATCAATTCTCGAATCATATAACGAATTGTGGTTTCGGGGCGGCGATTGGGGTTGGCTACTTTGCGGAGTTTACGCACCAAAAAGCCTTCTTGCTCGTGATTTTGATGATAAAGCGATTTAAAAAAATGTTGGCTTGAGCCGGAGTAGGCTTCAAGACGATTTTTTCGCCATTTTTGGGCTTGGCGTTTATTTTTTGGAATCAAATTTTCAAAAAAAGCAAATCCCCAATGCGTTTGATAATTATGGCGATAATATAGACTAAAATTTTTTAATAAATATTTCAAACGATAGCCAAGGGCTTGATTTTCAATGATTAAAAAATCTTTGGAGCGTACTTTGAGCAAGGCACTATCAGCATCAAATTTTATGGACAAAATATCAGGATTGACAATTTTGCAACTTTTGCTATGCGGAGTTTGTCCAATAAAACTCCTGACAAAAGTTTCGTAATTGTATTTCCAATTTTTATCTTCGGTTACTACTACTTCTTGCAGCTCGAGGGTTTGCGGTTTGAGTTCAATCGTAATTTCTATATCGGTTTGGCTTATCTGAATACTTTGAAAAAAAGTATGATAGCCCACATACGAAGCTACTATTTCATAAGTACCTGATTGTAAATCACTTATACTAAAGTTGCCGTTTTCATCGCTTGTGCCGCCTTTTTGGGTATTGTTCAAAAAAACACTGGCAAACCCCAAGGGCTGGCGGTCGGTTTGGCTTATTATTCGCCCGCGTATAGATTGGGCATTGGTGGAGAGATTGAAACAAATTCCAATCAAGAAGATTGAATAAGCTAATTTTAATTTTTTTTTCATAAAAAGATTCAGATTAATCCTAGATAATCAATTGATAATCAATAGATTATGCCTTATTATAATACTTACCTAGCAATACCGGCTATAAAATAATTAAGCAAAAATTAAGTAACCATACGAAACAAACTTGTTATTTTCTGCTAAAAATTTAGGTTCTTCCGACTTTTTACGCACCCTTGCCTGTGGGGACACAGGCAAGGGCTTAGACTCCATTTTGACCTATCTTTAATTGATTGAAATCTTCAAAATTTTATTTTTAAAAATAATTAAAACTACCTGATTATCAAGTATTTGAGTATGGTTAGGTAGTTTTGAACGCTGATTACGCAGATTGTTATGATGATTATGATGATAAAAAATCTGCGTTCTAATAAAATATTGGTTAATCCTATTTTACAACAGTTTCTAAGAAGTTACATATCTATCTCAACTATAGTGGAAATTGCTGATATTTACCATTTTACAAAAAAAAACAGCTAGTAAGTTAATTACTAACTGTTTTTGTTAAAATATGTTAATTGACGCTTAGAATTGCTTATTTATTGTCCGGTTTGTCGGTGGCTATATATTCTTTGCCGGTTTTATCAATATAAAATGTCTTATCACCTTTGGCAACCAAAGCAATACCCCGCACAAAACCGGTCTCGATAGACGAGTATTTTGCCGGAATTACCACGCGCCCATTGGTATCAACAAATCCCCAAAACGTACCGGTTTCTTTGAAAGCCGCCATACCATCGTGAAAGTCCTCTACTGCCGAGTATTTATGCGGAATAACCAGCTTACCGGTAAGGTCGATAAAACCCCACTTGCCTCCACTTTGGACGGCGGCTAGTTTTTCACTAAAGGCACGTGAAGCCTGATATTTGCTTTGAATTCGAATCACGCCGCCTCTATCAATCCAGCCGTCTAAGTTATTGATTCGAACCTTTGCCATACCATTTTGAAAAACCCCACTGTTATCGCCCGGATCTTGATAGCGGAATTGAATGACCTCTTTGCCGGCTTTGTCAATAAAGCCCCATTTTTGGTTTTGGCTTTTGTAAACCCTTGCCAAGCCGTCGCTAAAGTCGTGCGCTCCCTCAAACTGGCGCGGAATTATCTCTATCCCTTGCTTATTGATAAAACCCCATTTGCCATCTAGTTCTACGGCGGCTAGTCCTTCGTGAAAAGGTTGAACGCTGGTATATTTAAAATCAACTATCAGTTTGCCAGTCATATCAATAAAACCGGTACGTCCTTTTTCTTGGTCAATGACAGCTACCATTCCTTCGCTGGGGTCGCCGAGCGCATCATATTTGGTAGGTACTACTTCGCGCCCGTTTTCATCAATGATGCCATAGCGAGTCTCGAAGTCAATCTCATCACCTACTTTTACTTCTTCGCCGGTACCGACAATCGCATAATTATTTGAAAAGTCGTTGGCAATATAGTATTTGAAAGGCACTATGTTTTTGCCACTGCGGTCAATATACCCCCATTTGCCCCCTTGACTTACTGCCGCCAATATCTTCACTTCTTCGATATACGTTGAGTCTTTTTGCTTAAACTTAGGCTTTTTGGTTTTAGGGTCAATAATCGGTTTTTTGTTGTTATCCAATTCCGGCACACTGATTTTGACGGTTTTGGGTCGCAAAATTGGGCGAAAAGGTTTGGCTTCTTCAAAAGTCAATTTATCAATCCCACTATACACCCAGATATCGCCTTTGCGGGTAGGAATGGGGTCGGGTAGCGGCTTAACATCTTCCTTTTTGGCTACGGCATCTTTGGTAGTAGGATTGGTGGTATTGGGTTTGTTCGTAGTCGTAGGCTTAGTAGTAGGTGTAGTAGTAGGTTTTTGGGTATTATCATTTGGTTTGGTTTGCGCACCAACCTCCTGATAACCGAAGCCCAAGCATAGACATAAAACACAACCTTGAGTAATTTTTTTGACTGTTTTCATATTACTTTATTAATTTGCAATGTACCTGTTGGAGTTAATTCTTTGATAAATTTATTAAAATCAAAAAAAAGCATTATATTTCACTTTTGCAAAAGCTATACCGCTTGTGATAGCCCGCAGTATTTTTCAAACATTATAACGTCAATGCTAAAAATATAGTCTATTTTGCAGTCTTTTTTTCAAGTTTAAGTATCAATAGTTCGGTAGTTTCTAGTTTCTAAGCCCCTGCTCCCGGAGGGGGTTCTATTCTGAGTTATTTGCTAAGCATTTGATAATCAGGTAGTTATATAAAATATTTAAAATAACATAACCTATTGATTATCAATTACTTATAGAGACTGTCCGAAGTATTGAGTATCAAATATACCTTTTTCTGCGAACTTATTGACTTTTTAGTTAAAAAAATCAATAAAGCAATTGTTATCAAGGCTATTGAGCTTAATTTTCTACTATTTAAAAATTCCTTATTCAACTCCGGAAATCAAGAAAGTACTTGAGTCATAGTCAAAGGAAATAGCAAATTTACTTCTGTTCCACCGCCAATGTTTGAGTTTATTTGCAGTGTTCCTCCTAGCAACTTTGCTCGTTTTTGCATATTTTCCAGCCCAAAATGCCCGACTTGGGCAGTATTGAGGTCAAAGCCTTTGCCATTGTCTTGAATTTTGAATTGAATATGGTACGAATCAATCATTTGTATTGCAAATTGAATATGCGTGGCTTGTGCGTGTTTTTTAATGTTTTGCAAAGCCTCCTGCGCCCAACGAAACAAGTGCAAGACTTGCTCGGCAGTCAATTGTTGGGATAATACCTTATCACATAAATCATTTTGAAAATGCCATTCATCGGCTTCAAACCGACTGTTGAGATAGTTTTTCAATCTTTGGATAAATGCCTGAAAATCAATGCTTTCTCGATTCAAAACCCAAATCGTATTGCGCAATTCCTGCATAGTTTCGCGGGTGGAATCACTGAGTGCCTCCAACTTTTCGGGCAAGTCGGGGTTTTGCTTGCCAAATTGATGCGCCAAAAAATCCATCGAGCTGGTCAAATAAGTCAAATGTGAGCCGATATTGTCGTGCAAATCCAAAGAAATGCGCTCTTTTTCGGCTTGTAGTTGCAGTTGGGCGGTCATTCTTTTTTGTTTTTCTTCGTCGGCTTGCAAGCGGGCTTCGTAAGCCAGTTTTTGCTGGGCGTTTTTTTCATCTCTATAGGTTTTGAAACGATAAGCCAAGCCCGCCGACAAAACCAAAACCTCAAAAATAGCCGCCATCGGCGCGCCATACCAATAAATGCGATAGGTAGGCAATACTTTGAAATTGGTCAAAATCATCGCAATCGCCAACCCCAGCATCGGCAAAAGTGCCAGCGCGTGAATATACCCGGGAACAAACCGCAAAGCAATGCTAAAAACTATGTAAGTTACCAAGAGCAAACCGGTCAAAAAACTCAAGAAATTAAAAATATGTAAAGCCCACAAGCGGCTCTCATCATCAGTCCAAAATTCCAAAAGAAAGGGCAGCCAAACAAGTAACAAGCTGATAATCAGTAGATTAACTAAAAAATGAAGCCGATATACTGCCGGAGAAGGGAATTGTAAAAAATATTGAGCAAATTTTAGAGTAAAAATCATTACTAAAGAACTAGCCAACAACATCACCTGCCAGCCTGTCCAAAAGTAGGCATATTGGGGCAATAAGTAATAAAGCACGGCATCGCCCTCAATCATCATCAACCAAAGACAAAATACATAGCAAGTATAATAAAAATATATACGCTCAAAATTGGTCAAAAAAAGAAAGAAACTAAATACCCCCACCAAGCCCATTAGCCCCGAAAACACTCCCCAAAACAATAAAATTTCGGCAAATTGCCGAGCAAAAGCCTTTTGCTCCCAAAGAATGAGTGGGGCTTTGAGCGTAAGAAAGGGGCTGTAAAATTTGATATAAACTGTATATTGGCTAAGTGGTTGTAAATCAATGGCTTGCGTAGGATATATGTACTCGCGCGGGTGGTTTTGGATAGTTTGCCAGCCCAAAAAAGAATTTTTGAGGTATAACTCATTCTTTTGATTAAAAATATAAATTTCAAAAGTGTGGGTAAAAGGCTGGATATATTCTAAAGTACTGTGAATCAGAGACTTATGAGGGTTTTTGATTTTAAATTTGAGCCAATGATAGCCACTCCCCCGCCCAAAACTTGGAATTGCCGAAGGAGTTTTGTACCACTGATGCACGTTTTTGTAAATTTCTTTGAGGTCTTTTTTGCCTGCCTTATCGTCCAAAATCCAAATATCATTTTCAATATAAATCTTTTTAAAATGAGGTGGCATAATAAAAGTATCTCCTTGATTATCAAGGCTTTGCGCATATAAATTTGAAAAAAAATAAAGTGTAAAAATGACTAGAAAAAATAGTTTATTCATAAAATTACCGACCCAGAAATAGTCAATGCCTTAATTGGATTGACCTGAAAAATCAAGTAAAAATGCCAAAAAAGCAAGCAAAGCCTCAATTTAGTAATGAATTAGTGATAAAACGGGCTAGTGTATTGATTTAATATGCTGATTACCAATTATTTACAAAAAATTAATTTGCTAATTGTTTTTAACACTTTACTTATCAACGAAAAAAATAAACGAAGATTAGCGAAGAATTAAATCACGCCAAAAACAAAGAGGCAGAAAAGACGGATTAAAGATTTTGGCTTTGGGTAAAAACTAGGACAACCGCCTTTAAATGGCTATATTTGTCCGCAAAGCTAGAAAAAGGACCAAAAATGTCAATTTATCGAATTAGTAATGATATTTTTTATGATGAAAATAAAAATATACTTTTTTCTGAATAATTTATTGATTATCAATCTATTAACTTATACTTTGGGCAAATCTCAAACTGCCGCCGAGTACTATAATTCAGGTATTCAATTCCATCAACAAGGGCAATACAACGAGGCTATTTGGGCTTTTGGGCAATCCTTGAGTCAAGCACCGCAAGTCGCCCAAGTATATGCGGCGCGGGGGCGAGCATATATGCAAAAAAATCAAACCGTCCAAGCCCTAGCCGATTTTGACCAAACGCTGGCTTTACAGCCGCAAAATTTGGCAATTCTCGCCGAGCGAGCTTTGCTTCAGCTTCGCTTGGGCTGGTACGAAGGCGCACTGCAAGACTTTGACCGCTTGGTGGTACTCGACCCACAGGCTGGCTGGAATTTTATGATGCGTGCCGAAGCCAAATATTTGGCCAAAGGACTGTTCAAAAAAAATGCTTACTACAGTTATTATGAAATTGTCGATGACTTTACCCAAGCTATTCGCCGCGACCCAAGTTTGGCTTTTGCTTTTCGTCGCCGAGCGCAAGCCCAACTCGATTCTTTGACAATAGCCAGCCAAATGCCCGGTACTCGCGCTTGGGAAGCCATTTGCAATGATTTGTTTTTGGCGCAGGGCTTGGGCGATGGTCAAGCCGCCGAATTGAGCCAACAAATTTGTGGCAAACAAATCACCCAGCAATTGATGAAAAAAGCCTATGAATTGGCAGAAAAAAAACAAACTTGGCAAAATCCCCGCGAAGCCTTCCAACTTTATGAGGAGGTAATCAAACAAGGAGCTTCGGACTCACCCTATTTGGTCAAAGCCCTGTTCCAACGCGCCGAAATGAAAAATCAAGCCAAAGACTATCAAGGCGCAATTCAAGATTATACTTTGATAATTGCCCTGCAAAATGAAAAAAATCACGCCCAGCAATCGGCTTATTTTCGGCGTGGAGTAGCTTATCGGCAATTAAATATGTACAGTCGGGCTATCGATGATTTTGACCAAGCCATCAAGCTGGGCTATGACCAAGCCAAAGTGTATCTCGAGAGAGCCAATGTATATCAATTGCTCAAGCAAACCGATAAAGCCTGCCAAGATTGGCAAATTGCCGCCGACAAAGGCAATGCCGATGCTCAAATTTTACTTAATGAATTTTGCCCCAAAAAGAAGAAAAAACGCCGATGGTTTTGATTTAGTTTGAAAAGAAATCACTTAATTGCTTGATTATCAATTAATTATAAAATATTGAAAAGCAAAAAACACCTTAATCACCTCAAAAATGACTTTAAAAACTTACGAACAATACCGTGAAATTTTTAAATTTATTGAAAAACCATTTGCTTTTGTGGATTTGGATTATTTTGATGCAAATGTCCAATCCATCAAAAACCGCGCAGGTAGCAAAAAAATTCGAATAGCAACCAAATCCTTGCGCTGCACACATTTACTGCAAAGGATTTTGAATCAAGATGCTCAATATCAAGGACTTATGACTTATTGCGCCCCCGAAACAGTTTATTTGAGTCGATGGGGTTTTGATAATTTATTGCTGGGTTATCCGGTATATGACCCTAGCCAAATTGAAGATTTGGTCAAAGAAATCCAAAAAGGAAAAAAAATTACACTGATGGTGGACAGTGAAGCCCATATTCGCCAAATTGCCTCTATAGCTGAGGCTTATCAGGTAGTAGTATCGGTTTGTTTAGATGTAGATATGTCATCTGATTTTTGGGGCGGAATCCACTTTGGCGTATATCGCTCGAGTGTCAAAACTCCCGAACAAGCCCTTAAAGTCTGGGAGATTATCAAACAACAACCTTCTATTCGTCTGAGTGGAATTATGGGGTATGAAGCACAAATTGCCGGTTTGGGCGCAAAAAAACCAACTTTGATGAATCAGTTGATTCGTTTTCTCAAAAAACGGTCTATTCAAGAATTAGCCAAACGCCGTGCCGCCGTTGTAGCAGCCATCACCAGCCAAAACCCTGATTTGGAATTTGTCAATGGTGGCGGAACCGGCAGTTTAGAATCTACCATTCTCGAGAAAGTAGTGAGCGAAGTTACGGTGGGTTCGGGTTTTTACAGTTCGGGGTTGTTTGACAACTATCTGGAATTCAAGCACTTACCGGCAGTTGCTTATGCTATAGAGATTGTCCGGCAGCCCCAAACAAACATTTATACTTGCGCGGGGGGCGGGTATGTAGCTTCGGGGGCAGTGGGCAAAGAAAAACTTCCCAGCCCTTATTTGCCTTGGGGCTGTGCGTTGATTGCCAACGAAGGCGTGGGCGAAGTGCAAACGCCGATTGTGTATCAAGGCAGTAGCGAACTCCAATTAGGCGACCCTATTTTTTTGCGACACGCCAAAGCCGGCGAAATTGGCGAGCGGTTTACGCATTTTTATACCGTAGAAGGCGAGCGAATTACCGGCAAAATCCCAACCTATAGAGGCGAAGGGCAGTGTTTTATTTGAAAAATAATTTTTATTTCGGGATTAAAATGCCTCTTTTACCCATTCGTACTTTAGGTTAAGCCTACACTCATTGACGAGTGTAGGCTAGACAACTTGCGTCATAATTTTTCTAAAAGTGGTGAAGAACCAAATTTTATTTATAAATATCTGATAATCAATGGATTACATATTTTTACTTGAGCTTAAAAACCTTTATTTTTAGCCTTCAAAGTTGGCGGCAATATGCGAACCATCACAAAAGGGTTTATTGTTTGAAAACCCGCAACGACAAAAAGCAGTAGTTTTATTGCGTTTGATTACTTTGCCGTCTTTGTCGCTGATAGTGAGTGTGCCATACACCAAAAGAGGTCCGTTGGGCAATACTTCTACTTTGGTCTCGAGTACCTCTTGTGGGCTTTCGTTTTGTTTTTCTGCGTCATTATAATAAAATGACAAAGCTCCCGAAGGACATTGTCGAATTTGCTCGACGATTTTTTCGGTAGTCGCACCCTCTGTATTGACCCACGGGCGGGCTTTGGGATTGAAAACTCGCGGCAAGCCCTTAAAACAGATTGTAGAGTGGATACACTTATGCGGTTGCCAGACTACGGTTACTTCACCATTGGTATATTCTTTTTGGGTTTCTTCGTTGGTTTGCTCCATTTTTATTCAATTTTAGATTTTTTAAATTTTTTGGGGAAATATACAAAAAAATTTGATTGTATCTATATCTAGTTGATAATCAAGAACCTACGAAAAATTGAGCGGATAGATATTACGGTCTTTTAAATATTGATACAAGCGCGATAAAGGCAAGCCCATTACATTATAGAAGTCGCCTTCAATCCGTTCTATACCTACCAACCCCAGCCAATCTTGAATGCCATACGAACCGGCTTTGTCTAAGGGGGGCGATATTTGCAAATAATAATCAATCTCGGCTTCGGACAAGGGCTTGAAATAAACCAAAGTAGTTTCGGAAAAAGTCGTAAACCCTGCTAAATCGGTCAAACAAACTCCCGTAACTACCGTATGGCACTTGCCCGAGAGTTGTTGGAGCATTTGTTTGGCATTAGCCAAATCTTGAGGCTTACCGATGATGGCATTGTCTAAAATGACCACCGTATCGGCAGTAATCAACAAATCATTAGCTTGTAAATCAGGAATGAAGGCTTGGGCTTTTTTTTGGGCTAAAAAAACCGGCACATCTACCAATGGCAAATCATCAGAAAAGTCTTCGGGCGTATTTTTGCTAAGCACCTCAAACCGAAAACCGGCATTTTTGAGTAGCTCTTGGCGGCGGGGCGATTGCGAAGCTAGGATTAAATTTATCATTGCTTGACAAAAATGGATTGAAATAATAGGCTTATACAATAGGTCAAATGATTCAGATTTATTCGTTAAACACCTGATAATCAGACAGTTATACAAACATTTAAAATAACCTAACCTATTGATTATCAATGATTTACAAAAAACATAATAAAAAATGGTCAGCAACTTACTAGGAAACTGACCATTGACAAAAAATCATCTTGTTTACTCGACTGGTATTGATACCGGCTCTGTCGCCGTTTTTACCGATTCGGGCAAGCCCATCGCATACAAAAACTTGAAGTGCGAAACAATGGCTTGACTAAACGAAGGAATTTGATGGTAAGGTATATCAAAATCTAGGGCAGTTTGTTTAATAATCGGCACTAGAGAACGGTAATGGGTATGATTGACATAGGGAAGCAAGTGGTGAATCACGTGGACATTGATACCCCCCAAAAACCAAGTAAGTACCGCATTTTTGGTGGCAAAATCGTTGGTGGTTTCGTACACGTGAATTGCCCAGTTTTGCGACAATTTGCCGTCGGCTTCTACTTCGGGGAAGTGCGCTTCTTCGGTCAAATGACCAACAATAAAAGTAAGAGCCAAAATATTGCCCACCAAAACGTGCACCGTAATAAAACATAAAACTACATAATACCAAGCAACCGGCAAAAATACCATCGGCAAGATGAGCATATAAGTCATATAAAACAGTTTGCTGGCAAATAATGAAAATATCTCCGAAGTAGGAACTTTTTTGCCCCTGGCGTATAGTTCGCGCATTATTTTAAAATCTTTGGCTAAGACATAATTAATTGTACTGACCGAGTACAAAAGTGGGGCATACAAATATTGATACCGATGAAAAGATTTGTAGGGTGCTTCGGGCGATAGACGCAACAAACCATAGCCTTCAATATTGGAATCAACGCCTTCTACATTGACATAGCCGTGATGGTCTTGGTTATGCGCTACCCGCCACAAATAAGAACTAACGCCTATCAAGTCCAAAGTGTAAGAAAGCAGGCGATTGACATTCAAATTGCGTGAAATGGCGTTGTGGTTGGCATCGTGAGCAATGTTGAAAGCAATAAATACGTGAGTTAGCCCGTGCAATATACCTACCAAAAACAACCAAATTCCACTGACCAAGCCACTAAAAGCCCAAACATAGGTTGCTACCCAAGCCACTAGCCAAAACGCCACTTTGAAATAGATAGCCGGTGAGTCCTGAGCCGTCAGATTTTTGTCAGTTAAGTATTGGGTTACTCGGCGTTTCAGTTCCGGTAAAATATCAGGTTGGATTTGATTATTAAATTTTACGTTTTTTGCTTTCATAAGCAGATGTTCATTAAATTGGGTTAAATATTAACAAGCCTAGTTTGAAAAAAAACACCATACCCACTGATAACTTGAATTTGCAAGTGCTTCATTATCAGTTATATACAAATAAGATTTATCAATTAATTAATATTAAAAAGAAATAATTTGGATTTATTGAGCCAGCCGGTTTATAGCCAGTAAAGTGTTATGCAAGTGTTTTTTCTCTAAAAAAGCCTAAATTCATCTGCTATTTGGTCATTTATTTTGGATTTAGAAAGAGTTAAGTCAAATTAATTTTTAATTTCCTACCTGCTTGTTTTCAAAATTTGCGGGTATTCCTTCTAAAAAAAAGAGTAATTTTTTTTATAAATTATTGATTATCAATTATTTACAAAATAATTTTTACCAACAAGAGCTAAAAATGAAATAAAAAGCCATTCCATAAATTTTGAAAAAAAATTGTCTAAGACATAGGGGTAGTGAGCAAGTCATTTGTCATAGGTACAAAGTTGTTAATTAAAATACCATATTTCTATGAAATCTATTCGTTTAGTATCGATCCTTCTTCTCAGCTTAGTTTTCTTAATCAGTTTCAGCAGTTGTATGCGCGAAGACATTGGACCTTATCAAGAGGACTTTCGCACCTATGATTTTTCGGGTTTTGACTACTTGAAAATAGCCGCCGGAGCTAAAGTCCACATCCGACAAGGCTCTAGCTATAGTATTATGGTGCGTGGCGACCGCCGAAACTTAGACGATTTGGGGGTTCGAGTACAGGGTTCTACTTTGGTTTTTGATTATGTAAATTATCGCAAGCGCAAGTACGCCAATGAGTACACGATTACGATGCCTACATTGAAAGGTTTTGAGTTTTCGGGGGCTACTCATTCCGAAATCATTGGTTTCAATAATCTATCAGCCTTAGAAATCCGGCTTTCGGGAGCTTCGACCAGCAACTTTGAAGGCGAAGCTCAACAAATTACGGCACATCTATCGGGCGCATCGCGCTTGTCGCTCATAGGCAAAACCAAATTTTTGACGGTGGAGGCTTCGGGCGGGGCAGAAGTACAGGCATACGCATTGGCAAGTGCGCGCGCTCAGGTAAAAGTTTCGGGCGGTAGCGAAGCCCGCATAAGTGTCAGTCAAAACTTGTCGGCAGAAGCCACCGGCGGCAGTCAGGTGCGTTATCGCGGCAATCCTACCGTCAGTAGCCAGACTTCGGGGGGCGGTTCGGTAATCAGAGAGCTATAAATAGCTAAGGAATTAGGAATGTTATAATCACTTGACCGAGTCCTTCTTTGGCGAATTATCAGTTTTGATAAAAATAGATTATGTTTTTTACAACAGTTCGTATAGTTTCTTACGCCGTTGCTTGTCCGCCCAAGACGGAAGCAATCATTGTAACAAATGCGCTAAAGGTACGGAAGAACCAAACTTTTAAAAAAACATAATCCATTGAAAATCAGGTAATTAAATAATTCCTAATTCCCGATTATTAATTCCTAATTCCTCAGAGTGAATCAAGGTACAAGTACGACCTTGCCAATTACCCGCCTTTCTGCCATTTCTTGGAGGGCTTCTACAGCTCTTTCCAAAGGATAGGTAGCGTGAATATGGGCTTTGAGTTTGCCGGTTTGAAACATTTGCATCATTGCCATAAAATTTTGCATATTTTTCTTGGGTTCGCGCATTGTAAACGAACCCCAAAACACCCCTACAACTGCCGCGCCTTTGAGCAAGGGCAAGTTTAAGGGCAATTTGGGAATGTTGTTGCCGTCTGAGGCAAAACCTACCACCAAAAAACGCCCATTCCAAGCAATAGAACGAAAGGCCGGTTCGGAATACACGCCGCCAACGGGGTCATAAATTACATCTACTCCCCTACCCTGCGTAATTTCTTTGATGCGGTCTTTCAAATCGTCTTGGGCATAATTAATCACTTCTGACGCGCCAAACGCTTGACAGACCGCCAATTTGTCGGCAGTAGAAGCCGCCGCTATGACTTTTGCGCCCAATGCCACCCCTATATCCACTGCCGCCAAACCCACTCCACCGGCGGCTCCCAAGACCAAGAGGGTCTCTCCGGCTTGCAAATTGGCTCTATCTACCAGGGCGTGGTACGAAGTACCATAGGTCATCATAATGGCTGAGGCTTGCACAAAATCCATACCTTCGGGTATCGGAAAAAACATATTGGCATCACCGACAACTTCTTCGGCAAAACCGCCAAACATCAAGCCACCAAATACCCTATCCCCTACTTTCAAATGATTGACTCCTTCGCCCACGGCTTTTACGATGCCGGCTACCTCGCCCCCGGGCGAAAAAGGCACGGGTGGTTTAAACTGGTATTTGCCCTCGCAGACCAAAATATCGGGGAAATTGACCCCACAGGCTTTGACCGTTATTACTACTTTGCCTTTGGCGGCTTGGAGGTCGGCAACTTCCTCGACGACCAAATTTTGAATACTGCCTACTTCTTTGCACAAAACTGCTCGCATATTTGTTGATTAAGTTTTAATTTTTTGCTAAAGTATGATTTACAGAGATGCCCGAAATTTACTTCATACAATCGAATTATCGAGCTACTTATTTTTCAATAGATTCAGTATAACTAACTGATAATTAAATAGTTATAAAAAATATAAAAAAATACCTACTCGCAATTTCAAAAAAATATTTAAAAAAAATGAATAATTAGACAATAAATGAGTATCTTATCTCAAAAAAATTACTTATTTATTCAATAATGTATGGAACTAGGTAAATCAGGCAAAAAAATCGCTCGAGAAATCATCGAAAAAGGCTTACAAGCCGAATTTGCCAACGGGCTGGAAATGGCACTCCAAGTATTGAAAGATTGGCAAGCTGGTAAAATGCCGAACCGCGAAGCCTATCACACCTTATACAAGTCAATCATTGGTTTTGACAAACACATTGCGCAAAGATATGATCGTATGAGTGGTTCTGATTATTTTTGGCTTATTGAAGCTCAATTGATTGATGGTCTTATTCAAGAAGCCGATTTGCAAGGCTTCGCGCCCGAAGTGCGCCAAAAACTAATTGACTTGGCAAAACAAGCCCAAAATGAGTAGTCAATTCCACCCGTTAAGGTTAAAAATACGCCATTTTAGCTTTCTTAAAAAATAATGTTGGGTAAAAAATAAAAAACCTGATAATTGTTATTGTTTTTTTTGCAATAATTATATAATTTGATGTCAGTTTTAGCGTAACACAATAGAAAAGGTAGTTTGACTTTTCATAAAAATATTGTTAAGCTATTCATTATCAAGGATTTACTTCTTAAGGTTTTAACATTTTTATAGTTTGAAAAAATTTTACATTCCAAAATACTCTAAATTTTAGGCGAAGATGATGATGCTGGTGTACTTTTTAATTTGTATGGTGAGTTTTTCGCTCGTAACTTGGGTTATGATTAAATCCATTCGTGGTAGCAATTACCCGCCCAATAATGATGATGATGGAGGAATGCCCGGAGGCAATAATTTCCCCATCATTGACCTACCACCCGGAGGCAAATGGGAAGACTTGTTTGTGGATCGTTGGTATGATGACGTACGCAAACCTACGCGACAGTCATAAATAACAATCGCACAATAGACTCAATTAGCAAACCTTTGATTATCAATAAGTTAAAGCATTGATTGATTGAAAGGCTTTCAAGACTATTAAACAAAATAGCATCATAATCAGTTGATTATCAAGTACTTACCAAAAAGCATATCTAGCAAGGAAATCTAATCTTGTTTTATTGAACAACGCAAAGCCCGCCAAACGAAACCAATTTTCGTTTGGCGGGCTTTGGATTTGTCTGTTCCAAACAAGCTAAACGCTCATACGGTTGGCTATTCGAACTCCAACCACACCCTATCGAGCAAAGTACCCGAAGTGGCTTTGAGTTTAAAAATCTGATTTTTTGAGTTATCAATCTGGGTTTCATATATTTCGCTGGCTTGAGAAGTTTTGACCAACAGTTTTACAAAAAAACCGGCTTTGGCAGTAGTTTGGCTTGCCAGATAAAAATGATTGTTTGGGGTGGTTTTTTCGTAGTTGGGTTTTGGGTCAGAAGCAATTTTTTGCCACTCTGCCAAGTCAGTGGGCTTCAAAGCAGCAGTTGGGTAGTCGTTGCGCTCTTTGGCTTCGCGGCGGGCTTCTTCGGAGGCAGGCATTACCACCACCTTTGCCGGAACAAACAAATTTTCGACAAACTTGTGGGCAGTATCTTCCACCCAAATTGCCATCACGGGCATTTCGGTAGCTTGGGCTTTTTGGACAAATAGTCTAATTTTAGCTCCTTGCCCATCGGTTCTGGTGCTTATTTTTTCAAAATTCAGCATTTCTTTCTCTACTTTGGGGGGGCGTTTGGCGGCAAAAACCTTACCGGCTTCGGCAATTGGCTCTAGCACTTCGGTAAGCCCACCCGCCAAAACCAAAATACCCAAAATACTGACAGTCCAAAACTCTTTTTGAATACCGCGAGTAGCCCGCGATTGCGTATAACTCGTCAGCGAAGACCAGTTGTTGATGATATGAAAAATGGCAAAGCCGACAAAAGCCAAGCCGAAAATCGTGTGCGTTATCTCAATAAAATGAGCTTTTTGTTTGATATAAAGCAAAATACCGGTAATAGCCAGCGTAAAAAAGGCAAAAGCCACCGAAAGACTAATCAAATTTTTACTTTTCATAATAAAAGGCAATAATTGTTTTTTTTAATGTATAATTTTTAAGTAATGAGTTAATTATTAAATGTGCTAGTGTGCTGATGCAATACATTGATTGTCAATTATTTACTTGCTGTACGATTGTCCGTGAAAAGAAGGTTTTTGTCATTTTGAGCATTATCAAGCAAAATGAATATTTTGCGAAGATACCGAGCGAAGCTCCGAAAAATCTGGATTTTCGCTCACAACTCGTTGATTAACAGCGAGATACCTCGCCTTGTTCAGCATAACAAAATCCGCCATCACGGAAAATCGTACAGTAACATTATTTAACAATTAATATTGTTTACTTTATTTTTAAATCATTCCTAATGCGCAAGGCAATAAGGTTGGATCTTTCAAAAAACTTGTAAAAGAAATCAAAATAAATTCATAATCTGTTGATTATCAAATATTTAGTTTTTTTTATGACCATAAATAATCCGACTATACAATTCTATTTTAATTCAAAAATCTGAAAATTCACCCTATTTGTCTTTGTCAGTCAATGGATAAAAATAATATATCATAAATGTAAGCCCTGTTCCCAAAATAGCCCCAAAATATGTATCCAACCAAAAATGTTGCAAAAGATAAACCCGCGAAAATCCGGCAAAAACCGCCAATAACAAAAACACTAAGCCCCATTGCTTGACGCGAACCAACAAACTCAACAAACAAAACACCGAAAAAGCCGTAGTGGTATGCCCCGAAGGAAAACTTTGACTGGTGTGGATTTCCAGTCCTTCTACAAAATGCAAAACAACCCTATCAGCAAAAAATGCCTTGGGGCGCAAAACATCAGGAAAGACAAAATGCTTAAGAAATTGTGCCGCCAACCCTGTAGCGGCAAAGCAAAGCCCACCCAACAACGCAGTTTGCCAACTACGCCACCACCACAAGCCCAAAATCACCAGAGCATAAAATAAACCATCACCCACCCAAGTATAGTAGCTGAAGAAAAAATCGGCAATGGGCTGGTGGTGTCGATTGAGCCACAATTCAAACTCTCCACGTTGGTGAGTAAGCAAAATTACTGCCCCCAAAACCAGATAAATGCCAAAACCAGCCCAAAACCAGCGATTTGTCCGAATGATTTGATACATTATAAGTATTTGATAATCAGATGTTTACGAATAAGCAAAAATTTTATGTAAAGATTAAGGAATCAACAAAGACGAATCGCCGTAACTTAGGAATCGGTAATCGTTTTCAAGAGCTTCTTGATACACCTTTCGCCAATCATCGCCGATAAATGCCGCTACCAATAGAATAAGCGTAGTATTGGGCAAATGGTAGTTGGTAATCAAACCTTTACAAATTCTAAAAGTATAACTCGGAAAAATAAAAATTTCGGTTTCGCCAATCAATTCTTCCCATTCTTGATTTTTCATATATTTCAAAATAATCTCAAGCGATTTTTCCAAAGGAGGAAGCTCGTGATTTTCAAACTGATAAGGGTACAATTTTTCAATGGAAAAAGGAATCAAATTGCCCTTAGTCTTAGGCAAAGGATTTTTCATCAGCTTTACCCCGTACCAATACAAACTTTCCAAAGCTCGCATTGAGGTAGTACCTACTGCTACTATTTGTTTGGGGTTGGCAAGCAAATTTTCTAAATTTTTGCGCGTAAAAATCAACTGTTCCGAGTGCATCGGATGCTCAATTACCTTGTTGGTTTTGATAGGTTGGAAAGTTCCGCCGCTTACGTGCAAGGTAAGAAAGTCTTTTTGTATTCCCTTTTTTTCCAAATTAGATAATACGTCTTCGGTAAAGTGTAGTCCGGCGGTGGGAGCGGCTACGGCTCCGGCTTTTTCGGAATATACCGTTTGATACTGAGTTTTGTCTTGCTCGGTAGTTTTGCGTTTGATATAAGGTGGCAGAGGGATTTCGCCAAATTTAGTTACAATATCCACAAACCGCCACTCGGCATTGTTCCAACTCAATTCCACCCGTTGTGCTTCGCGGTCGAGCAATTTGGCTTCGAGTACAACTTCCTGATTATCAATGATTAAGACTTGTTTCAAAATTTCTCCATCTTTCCACCGGCGTTTGTTGCCAATCAGACACCGCCATACGGTTTTTTGATTTGCCAACATTGCCGTACTTACCAGCTTGGGTTCTTCGGGTTGAATCAAAAAAACTTCAATCAATGCCCCCGTAGGACGCGAAAAGTGCAAGCGTGCCGGAATCACTTTGGTATTGTTGAAAACCAACAAGGTCTTGGCAGGCAAAAAGAAATGAAGTTTGTAAAAACGACTATGGGCAAATTCGCCTTTTACATACACTTGCAGTTTGGCATCATCACGTTTATCCAAAGGAAACTTAGCAATTCGGTCTTCAGGGAGTTCATAACTAAAATCAGCCAGATTGATGGCAGGTATATTTTTAGGCATTGTTGTTCATTTTTAAATAGTCGGCAAAATAAGCCTCTAATTTGGAAATCAAAAATAGAAAAAAATATTATTTTTTTTTAATATAATAACCTTACTTCAATGAAGTTTGTGATTCTGATTTTTGAATTAAATTATAAACCCCTGATTATCAATGAATTATAAAAATTGCAACCCAGCCTTCAGGCTGTAGGAGGCATAGCCTAAAGGCTGTGGTACATTCCATTTGTCAAAAGTCAAAGATTATCAATTACTTACAAAAACTACCCGAATTATTGTAAAACCATAAGCTCATAAAAATCAATAGTTCGGACAGTTTCTAGTTTCTAGTTATTTACTAAGTATCTGATAGTCAGCTCGTTACATAAAATATTTAAAATAGCATAACTAGCTGATAATCAATTACTTATAAAAACTGCCCGAAGTATTGAAAAATAATGTGAGATTAAAATACAAAGCAAAAAAAAAGCCCCGCAAGAGGCTTTTTTTGATAACCAATTGATTATCAACTATTTACATATAGTTAAATAAATTTTTAAAGGTCTATTTAGCCATTAGTTTTTCTTTATGTTTATGAATTTGTCTTCGCAAACTCTCTATGGCTTCATCGGCGGCGGCTTCAAATGAGGTATTTTGGGCTTTGGCAAACAAAGTTGCGCCCGGAACGCCTATTTTCATTTCCACTACTTTATTTTCGCGGCTATGTTCGCCTTTGTCGAGTTTCAGAAAAACCTCCCCTTCGGTAATGCGGTCATAAAATGTGTCGAGTTTATCGCTTCTTTTTTGGATAAAGTCCAACAATTTGACATCAGCATCGAAGTGGATAGAATGAATTTGTAATTTCATAAAATTAAGTTTTAAAGGTTAAACCAAAAAAAATTAAGCTTTAGGGTGCGCCTGTTCAAACACAGCTTTGAGTTTGTCAAGCGTATTGTGTGTATAAATTTGCGTAGCACTCAGACTCGAGTGTCCGAGCAAATCTTTGACTGCGTTCAAATCCGCACCTTTGTTGAGCAAGTGCGTGGCAAACGAATGGCGAAGGGTATGCGGACTTTTTTTGTCTTGAGTGGTAGCATAAGCCAAATATTTTCGAACAATTTTATAAATCAAACTTGGATAAGCCGGTTTGCCCTCATCGGTCAAAACCACAGCTTGATTAAACAAATCATTGCCAAAAGTTTGATTGCGACTTTTTTCATATTCTTGCAATACATTGATTAATTGTTGATGAATCGGAATAATTCGTTCTTTGTTGCGTTTGCCCAATACTTTGATGGTTTTTTGATAAAAATCAATATTTTTCCATTGCAACCCCAGCAACTCAGAGAGCCTGATTCCGGTTCCGTACAAAATTTCTAAAACCAATCTATCGCGCCAATGATAAAAGTCATTCTCAAAGGGGAATTGGTCAAAGAGCCGCAGGAGTTTGTCTTCTTCTACAAAATCGGGCGATTTTTGGGTGGTTTTGAGGGGTTTGAGGCGTAGCGTGGGGTTTTTGCTTATCTCACCTTTTTTGAGCAAAAATTTATAAAAAGATTTGAGGGTCGCAATTTTGCGATTGATAGACGTAGGATTAAATTCGTTTTCGGACAATTCGACGACCCACGAGCGCAACATTTCAAAGCTCACAACTTGGAGGTCTTTGAGTTCATAAATTGTCCATAAATGTTCTTGGAATTGTTGAAGGTCGAGTTCATACGAAGTAAGGGTATGAACGCTGTATCTTTTTTCGTATTGTAGATAGCTTAAAAAGGTGTCAATCATATATTAAATTAGTGTTAAAATTCAGCTTAGCTGATTTCTAACACTAAGATAACATATATAAGTAAAAAACAAAATATCTGTTTAAATATTTTCAGAATCGCGCAATTTTTGGCGATAGGCGGCACGCAAAACTACATTGCGTTTTTTGATAGAGGGTTTTTCAAAATAACTGCGTCCGCGAAGCTCTTTCAATACACCGGTTTTTTCAAATTTCTTTTTGAATCTTTTTAAGGCTTTGTCAATTGATTCGTTTTCCTTAATTTGAACGATAATCATATCTAAATTTTTTGCTTTTGGGTTTGTTTTTAATAGTTTTTTTAACGGATTGCAAAATTGCAAAAAAACTTCTTTGAAAGCAAGTATTTTGCTTAATTCTTAGCAAGTTTTTTTATCTTTGAAGATATTTAACTTGGCTCTTGAAAACAAGACTAAATCATAAACAATTGATAATCAGCATTTTATATATTTTTATAACAATATGGTAAAAAGCTGGGCGAGCTTGACGCAATCCAAACTTTGGAACTAGAAGCCAACAAACTATTGTAAAACTACTAAACAACCGCCGATGGCATATTATTTTTTGAGTGAAGAACTTTGGTTTCCGTCCGTAGAGCGCGCCGATGCCCACGGAATTTTGGCAATTGGCGGCGATTTATCTCCCGAAAGGCTTTTATTGGCGTATCGTTCGGGTATTTTTCCTTGGTTTTCCGAAGGTGACCCGATTGTGTGGTGGTCGCCCAACCCACGCTTTGTGTTGTATCCCGAAAAACTGTACATTTCCAAAAGTATGCGCCAGATTTTGCGCCAAAACCGCTTTATGGTTACTTTTGACCAAGATTTTCGCGGGGTTATCAGCCGTTGTCAAGGTAGCAAGCGGGTCGGGCAAAACAGCACTTGGATAACCCAAGAAATGCTAGAGGCTTACTGTCATTTGCACGAATTAGGCTATGCCCACTCGGTAGAAGTCTGGCAAAACAATGAATTGGTAGGCGGCTTGTACGGGGTATCGTTGGGCAAATGTTTTTTTGGCGAGTCAATGTTTACGCAAGTAAGCAATGCCTCCAAAGTTGGGTTTATTACGCTGAGCGGATATTTGCAAAAATTGGGCTTCCCTCTGATTGATAGTCAAGTATATACGCAGCATTTAGAAAGTTTGGGGGCGGAAGAAATCCCTCGTCGACAGTATTTGCAAGAATTATCCGCTTGTTTGGAAGGTGAGACCCGACAAGGTAGTTGGGCTGACTTAGCAAATTGGGCAGAAAATAAAACGGCTTGAGTGTTGCCCTCGGAGTTTTTGAAAATCTCCACATCTTTGCAGAAAAATGGTAATGCAGGCTAAACAGCCTGCGTTACAATATGGTTCTTTATCCATTTTCAGGAAACTTCAGCTTTATCGCACGCCTAAACGACTTGGCGGGGGCAGGCTAAACAGCCTGCGTTACAATATTTCATAAACTATTGATAATCAGCTAATTATACAATTCCCAATTCTCAATTCAATCTTGTAAACCAACTGCCAAAACTCAACATTTCTAAGGGATTGGTAGCTTTGATTTTGCCGGTCATAAAAGCCTCTTGCGCATTGGCTCTCCCTAACTCAACATCTTCATAGATTTTGGCTTCGGTTTCTACCAAGCATTTGGCTTCGCCTAGCAAACCTTCCAAGACCTCTACCCTGCCTTGCTCTATCTTGACTGTAAATTGCCCACCCGTATCACCTTCTAAATCAAAATGAAATATGCCCGAATAATTGGCTATTTTGTGGCTTTTGGCGCGCTGGACAAGCGATTGAATAATTTGGCGGGCTGTATAATGGGGGTTTTTGGGCTGATTAGCGGTTTCGCTATTGAATTGTATATCATCAACAATCATTTTGCTCAATATTTCGCGCATAATTTCTGAACTTCCACCGCCAATCGTACCAATTCGTGTATCACGATACATTCGCGCTATTTTGTAATCTTCAATAAATCCATATCCGCCAAAAAACTGCAAACACTGGCTCATCACTTTATCCGAGAGTTCAGTACCCAAAAGTTTTGCCATAGATGCTTCTTTGACGCAGTATTTGCCGTCATTGTGCAAGCGGCAGACATAATACACAAATTGCTTGATAGCTTCTATTTCGGAGGCAATATCCACAACTCTATGTCTCAGCACTTGAAATTGGTTGAGCTTGCGATTGAACGCCGAGCGTTGCGACATATACTCGAGCGCGTAGTTGAGGGCAAACTCCGAACCGGCTACTCCCCCGATGCCCATAATCAGTCGTTCCAATTGGAATTTTTCCATAATATAATAAAACCCGCGATTTTCTTGCCCCAACAAGTTCTCAACCGGAACGCGCACATTGTCCAAGGATATTTCGCCGGTATCGGAGGCGTGCCAGCCTAACTTGTTCAAATTTCGGGCAGATACGCCCGGCGTATCCCGCTCTACGAGTATCAAGCTAATACCCCCAGCTCCGGCTTCGGGGTTGGTTTTGCAAGCTACAATGATATAATCGCTATACACACCATTGGTGATAAAAGTCTTAGAACCATTGATAACATACTCATTATCAATGCGTTGGGCTTTGGTACGAATGTTGGCAACATCTGAACCGGCATTGGGTTCGGTAATTGCCAAAGCTCCAAGTAGTTCGCCTTTGATGCTAGGCATTAAGTATTTTTGTTTGAGATACTCCGAGCCTTCGGCAAGCAAGTGCGCTCCTGTCATATAGAGAGTTACACCATTGGAAGCCCCAAAACCACCCGAATTGACCCTTGCCAATTCTTCCAAATAAACTACGGTATAAAAAAAATCTAAATTCAATCCGCCATATTCTTCGGGATAATTTAAACCCCAATAACCCATTGCGCCCATTTTGCGCCAAATCTCTTTGGGAATGTACTCGTTTTTTTCCCATTCATCAATAAAAGGGCTTACTTCTTTGGCTAAAAATTGGCGAAGGCTTTGACGAAAAGCCTCGTGTTCTTCGGTGAAATAATAACTCATATTTATTTTTAAATTTTTGAATTGGCAAATTTTCAAATTATGATTTTAATTCAATTTCGGGCTTTTGATTTTTACATTTATCATTCATAAAATATCAAAATCCTGTTTTTGAATGTTCTAAAATAAAGCATAAGAAAATCAAAAAGAAGAATAATGGAAAATATTTTCATTAAAATATTTTCCTAAAGTTGATGAAGGCATAAGAATTATCAAATGATTTAATTTGAAGGTGTACTGATGTGCTAATTAAAAACCTGATTATCAGGTAATTACAAAATATAAACTCTTCAATATGTGTGAAAGTTTTTAAAAGTTAATTTATTGAAATACATAACTACTTGACAATCAGCAAGTTACATAATTTAGATTAAAAAACATAACTTGTTGATAATCAGCTAGTTAGCTATTTTTAATAATTGGAAAATTAATTTTGTTACACATATTGCTCTTAAGTTGTTTTTTAATCGTTCCTATGCTTTTAAATCCAGTTTTTGAATATTTAAAAATCGTTGCGTGATTATGTAATAGTAAAATAGACCAGCAATTCTCACTTTGTTATATCTAACTTAGACAGTACAAACGGATTAAATTCTTCCCCCCGTTTTTGACTATAATTTGAGGAGATTATTTACCTAAATTTGGGCTTGACTATGAAAAATATGAAAACAAATTTTGATTACCAAATTTGGTTTAATAAAATCTCTTAAATATTTGATTATCAATAGATTATGGGTGTATTTTTTAATAATCAATGGGCAATTTATTTCTCAATAAATAGGGTGCATTTCAAATTTACGCGGTTTCTATTGCCTCACCCTAGCCCTCTCCGAAGGCGAGGATATAAGGTGGTAAATTTGAGATGTACCCCAATAAATACTTCATTCTTTTTGGTCTGTCAAGGTAGCAGTATGATAAAAACAGGGAGAAGAAATTTTGGCTTTTGAACTGCCTTAGATAGAGATATTCAGAAGCAATTTTGCCCAAGTTGCGTTTCAATTCCAATAGGATCAATTAAAAGCTTATGCTTATGGCTGGGAATACTTGCTGTAGCCTATTTCAATTCCAATAGGTTCAATTAAAAGTAAAAGAGATGCGCGAGCAAAACGTCAAACTACAGTATTTCAATTCCAATAGGTTCAATTAAAAGGAATTGAAATTTTTTTCGTTTCAATTCTTGTTTTTCATTTCAATTCCAATAGGTTCAATTAAAAGTTGATAGAAGCATTAAAATCAAAAGCCACATCTAAATTTCAATTCCAATAGGTTCAATTAAAAGCGTACAGGATAAGAATGGAGTGCGCCGGTTCTCGGATTTCAATTCCAATAGGTTCAATTAAAAGACATTTAGGTTATCCTAACCTTGAAATTATTTCTGCTATTTCAATTCCAATAGGTTCAATTAAAAGGACCGAACAACAATGGTACAACGCAATCAAAAAAATTTCAATTCCAATAGGTTCAATTAAAAGCTGCCTTTTAGTTTATTGATTTAAGCAACCGCTTCGGATTTCAATTCCAATAGGTTCAATTAAAAGTGTAAATCTGTGGTTGGCTGGTTGGTTTGTCTAGGTATTTCAATTCCAATAGGTTCAATTAAAAGGTTACTTGAATCGGATTAATCAAATGATAGCTAAAAAATTTCAATTCCAATAGGTTCAATTAAAAGTAATGAACCGAGTAATGATTTTGGAAAATTTTGGAGTATTTCAATTCCAATAGGTTCAATTAAAAGCGGGTTAATAAAGACTTTCATTGATTTGTAAGTTTAATTTCAATTCCAATAGGTTCAATTAAAAGCTATTGAGGCTAAAATGAATGACTACCTGCGCCGAAAATTTCAATTCCAATAGGTTCAATTAAAAGGGCACTACGCTCACCATTACGCACCGAGATTCGCTCAATTTCAATTCCAATAGGTTCAATTAAAAGCATTGACTGATTTAATCAAAGAAATTGAAATCAAATTTCAATTCCAATAGGTTCAATTAAAAGTATACTCCGCCCTGTTGAACAATCTAGTAAATAACGATTTCAATTCCAATAGGTTCAATTAAAAGCGGGAATGCGCCCAAATCCAATACTTTCTGATAAACATTTCAATTCCAATAGGTTCAATTAAAAGTTCCAAAAGTTTTGTAATGCAATAATTACAAGCATATTTCAATTCCAATAGGTTCAATTAAAAGCTCAAAAGAAAAATGCTGGGCAATCCGTATTTATATTTCAATTCCAATAGGTTCAATTAAAAGTCCACTGCTCCTTGGCGTATCGGAGCGGACTTTTAAATTTCAATTCCAATAGGTTCAATTAAAAGAAAATCAAACTCAATGAGATTTTAAAATTTCTTGAGCTATTTCAATTCCAATAGGTTCAATTAAAAGCAATCTGCAATACTTAGATATGTTTATTAGTGATACATTTCAATTCCAATAGGTTCAATTAAAAGCAATTCGAACTAATTGAATTGGCTAATTTTATCAAATTTCAATTCCAATAGGTTCAATTAAAAGGAATGTCGGTTGTGCCAACGATTATCCAATCTGCATATTTCAATTCCAATAGGTTCAATTAAAAGAATGTGACATATAACAGAGCCTTTGTTGTAAAACGATTTCAATTCCAATAGGTTCAATTAAAAGCAAGGTAAAAAATTTTGTACGTTTAGTATTGCCATATTTCAATTCCAATAGGTTCAATTAAAAGATGGCATTTATCAAAGTTAAAGAATCGATATTTATATTTCAATTCCAATAGGTTCAATTAAAAGAGCTAGTCAAATATGGCTAGAAAGTTTGTATTACTTATTTCAATTCCAATAGGTTCAATTAAAAGCCAAACTGATGCGTAATCAAATCCAAGCCTATTTATTTCAATTCCAATAGGTTCAATTAAAAGCCGGTTTAGGAGTGCCGACAATGGACGGGTTTCACGCATTTCAATTCCAATAGGTTCAATTAAAAGTTTTTCTACCTTACGCTTAGTTTTGAGGCGCGTAAGATTTCAATTCCAATAGGTTCAATTAAAAGCAAGGTTGGTTTTGGCACTCTGATTTTAATTTCATATTTCAATTCCAATAGGTTCAATTAAAAGAATTATCGCTCTAATTACCTTTAAACTAGGTTCGCTATTTCAATTCCAATAGGTTCAATTAAAAGAGAAGTACAGCCGATAAAATTTGAAAAAATCCGAGTATTTCAATTCCAATAGGTTCAATTAAAAGGTTAATACCAGCATCTTGCAATTCAAGAACTGACTTATTTCAATTCCAATAGGTTCAATTAAAAGAAACAATAAAAAAATGAGCGATGTATTTTTAAAATCATTTCAATTCCAATAGGTTCAATTAAAAGCCTCAATTCCCTCGATTTCCGAACCGCCAAAACTATTTCAATTCCAATAGGTTCAATTAAAAGTTGAGTTTGCCGAAAAATCAAAAAGCCCAACGGTTATTTCAATTCCAATAGGTTCAATTAAAAGGTTGCACGGGGGCGTTGAAATTTAGCAGCCTTGCTTATTTCAATTCCAATAGGTTCAATTAAAAGTTCCTGTGAATTTTGTGATGTAAAACAGCTTCGTTATTTCAATTCCAATAGGTTCAATTAAAAGGCAAGCTAAAGCTCAAGCGCAGTTAAGAGGTTCGGTATTTCAATTCCAATAGGTTCAATTAAAAGTGCGTCTAACTTTTGTGCAGGGTGTGATTTCAGTATGATGTAGTTAATTGTCTCTAGGGTAGAGGAATTTCCAAGCTTGTTCCCATCGACCTTTGGTCAAGACTAAACTTCTTAGCA
>JALONJ010000672.1 GCA_025455045.1 Microscillaceae bacterium
ATTATCAAGAGTTTCAGATTCTTCGCTTCGCTCAGAATCACTGAAATTGATAAATTTCAGAAAAAAGATTCTCATTCCTGAAAAGTGGTGAAGAACCTTTTTAATAATTGGAAAATTAATTTTGTTACACATATTGTAATGACAACAATTTTTCAAATTTGAAATTTGAACTGAAAATTTCAATATTTAACTTAATTGAATATGGCAAATATAAGCAATCAAAAATTGTCGCCCGAAAAATATATACAAACCAAAGTGAAGGCTTTGCCTTATTATGAATGTTGGGCGAGCGAGGGCTGGACTAATTCGCACGAATTGGTAACACTCATTATAAGCAAGGAAATGCCCAGCGGACATATATGTTTGGGTATTTATTTGGTGGACAAAGGCTGTTTGGGTTTAAAAAACACCTATTATCGCTTCAATATGCCCATCGAGGAATATGAGAGTTTTATCAATGATATATTGATGCGAGAAAACCGAGATATGGAAGAAATCGAGGTAGAAGATGCTCACAATTTAATATTTGGTGCCATAGATTATGCCGATGAACTGGGCTTCAAACCAAATAAAGATTGGGCAATTACCAAGTATTTTTTAAATGAAGATTTGATTACCGATGGTATTGACGATATAGAGTTTGGCAAAAACGGCAGACCTATTTTTATCAATGGTCCTTTTGACAATATCAAGCTAGTATTGGCTACGCTCAACCGCACCGTAGGCGAAGGCAATTATGATTTTGTATTTATGGATGGAAGGAACGAGTACTAGATTACTTACTCATTGATGATCAATCATTTAGTTCAAAATCAATTTCAAAATATACCCTAGCAATTGGCAAATTGTTGGGGTATATTTTATTGCACTTATTAGCACTTTGCCCAAAAACAATTCTTAAATTTTATTTTTTCACCTTATCGGCATAATCAATCACCAAATTACAAAGGGTTTTTACGCCCAATTTAAAACCGCTTTCATCTAAATAAAATCCGGGAGTATGGTGCGGGGCGGCATCTGATTCTTTTTTGCCTTTGGGCATTCCACCCAAAAAGAAAAATAACCCGGGGGCTTTTTGGGCTAAAAAAGAAAAATCTTCTGAACCAGTCCAAGCTTGCGTTAAGATTACATTACCATCACCGGCAGTCTCGACCATTGTGGGGAGCATCTGTTCGGTCAGTTTGGGGTCGTTGAAAGTTACCGGATATTGGCGATAAATGGTGAGTTCGCCCTTGGCACCCGAGGCTTCGGCAACATTTACTACGGTAGTTTCCATTTTGGCAAATATTTTTTCGCGCATTTCGGGGTCAAAAGTTCGGATAGTACCTTCCATTACTACTTCTTCGGGAATGATATTGTTGCGCACTCCCCCGTGTATAGTGCCAATGGTAATCACGGCTGGGTCTTTAACCAACTCGGTTTGGCGACTGATAATGGTTTGTAAACTATTGATAACTTGTGCCGAAACTACTATAGGATCTACTCCTGACCAAGGATTGGCTCCGTGCGTACCCACACCTTTGACTACAATTTTGAATTTGTCGGCTGCCGCCATCAGCCCTCTTGGGCGATATTTGATAGTACCGGCTTCGGTTTGAGAATTGATATGCAAACCAAATACTACATCTACTTTGGGGTTTTCCATCACACCCTGCTTGACCATCAGCTCGGCTCCGCCCTCTTCGCCTAGAGGTGCGCCTTCTTCGGCGGGTTGAAAAATAAATTTAATTGTACCTTTGATTTCGCTTTTGAGTTGGGTCAATATTTCGGCTACTCCCATCAAAATCGCCGTGTGCGAGTCGTGTCCGCAGGCGTGCATTACCCCTACATCCAAACCATTGTAAGTTGATTTTTCAACGGATTTAAACGGCAAATCATTGCGTTCAATCACCGGCAAGGCATCCATATCGGCACGCAGCGCAATGACCGGACCGGGCTTGCCACCTTTTAAGATCGCTACTACGCCGGTATGGGCTACTTTGGTTTGCACCTCAAGACCCAAAGACCGAAGATGTTTTTCTACTTTTTCGGCGGTTCTAAACTCTCGGTTCGATAATTCAGGAAACTGGTGAAAATCGCGCCGCCACTCTATCACTTTGGATTCTACTTTGTCGGCAAGTTGATTGACTTTGGTTTTGAGGGCTTTACCGGTTTGGGCAAAACTCAACTGACTGATAATCAATAAATTGATGAGGTAAAATACACGCATTTTTTTGAATTTTAATGAAAAAATATTTCGAAAAGTAAAACTAAACATTAATATTAGGAAACTAATAATTTGATAAGTAAAAAAACGCAATCATTGGAAGCGATTTTGAGAGTGCTTCAAAAATTGAAAGTAGCAAAGTTCAGATATAAAAAAAGGTTTTTCACAAAATTATTTTGTAAAAAACCTTTTACAACTACCTGATTATCAATTAATTAAAAAAATAATTTCTTAATAACAGCAATTCCCACTGTAAAATTATTGAACAAAAGTTTGATATTTTAACTTTTATATTTATAAAAATAGCAAAACATATAAATAATTGATAATCAATGCTTTAAATGTATTTCTCATTAAATTGCCCTTAGCGAAACCCTAGAATTTCGGGGTGAAAAGTCGTAAAAATTCACT
>JALONJ010000673.1 GCA_025455045.1 Microscillaceae bacterium
CTCGCCCCAAGTGCCATAAGCCCCGAATCCGCGCTCATCATCGTGAACAACAAAGGTAATGCCATCAGCTCCATCATCTTTATCGCCCAAAAAAATATCAAATTCTATCTCAAAAAACTTCGCCAAATTGAGCTTGGTGGTATGATAAGCCAAACCCTCGCTGTATTCAATATCGGGCGTGAGTTGAATGCAATTATTTGCCATTGTTTCGGCAGTTCCCATTAGTTTAAATTGCTGGGCATAGCCAAGGTGTAACTCACTGATAATCAATGATATAATAAGACCTAATGCTTTCATGGTACAATATTGAAGTAAGATTAGGAAATGAAGTTACAAAAAAAACTAGGCTTAAACGAAATATTTTGGGCTTAATTTTTTGTTAAAAAAGCAAATACCATTTAGCAATATAATTTTGCCAATATTTTTTGAATTTATAAGATTTTTCATCCGCTGTTGGTGTTTAGAAAAATGCCCTTTAGCTTTTAAATACGGCTATTTTTGGGCATTTTTCGACACGAACAACTCGTAGCAGTAGGGTTGTTGGGGTCGAAAAACGCTGAATCCTTAAGTCTAGAGGTTTTCTTAATTCTGCCAGCGTTTTTCTAAACACCAACAACGGCAAAAGACCCAAGCAAGGGCGAACTAAGAACTCCCAATCTTCACTTCTCTACTTGTTTTTCATCATTTCAATTGCCGAAGCTTGTAAAACTTTATAAACCGGGTAAATCGCTGATAATAAGGAACTTATGCATAATAATAAAGCAATTCCGCCTAAGTCGCTCAAATCTAAAATCGGATACACAAGCGGTGCATTGCCCCAACTGCCCCAAGCCGAGCCAAAATAGCTCAAATCAATGCCTATTTGCGACCACAGTTTTAGGCTCAAATAAGTAGTCAATAAACCGACTCCGCCTCCTAATAAAGTCAGAAAAAGGGTTTCATAAATAACCAAGCGCATCAATCGCTGGCGGTTCATTCCAATTGCCTTCAAAACCCCCAATTCCTGAGTGCGCTCTAATACCGCCATCAACATAGTATTGATGAGCAATAAAGTAAGGGCAAAAACAATGATTCCATTAAAAATTAAGAAAAAATAGCTTTGCAAAATGCTCAAATAAGCCAACTCGGGCGAAACATCTGCCCAGCTTTGAATTTTGACGGACTGAAACTCGGCTTGCCAATTTTTTGCCAATTCAGGCGCCAATTCAGGCGCGATTTGGTAATCATTTAAGCGAATAATTGCTTGATGAAAAGCCTGATTATCAGGGATTTGCAAAATTGTTCGTAAATCACTCTGCCGACTGAAAATATGAGTTTCGGCAAATTTGTGATTATAATAGCGATAAATGCCGCCAATGCTGAAAGTATCTTTGACGGTTTTGCCGAAGTAATTTTGGCAAGTGATGACAATTTTTACGGGTAGTTTTAGTTGTAGTTTTTGGGCTAATTTTTCGCCAATAAGCATTGATTTTGGCGGCAATTTATCCAAATACTTGCCTTCTACGAGCTTTTCTGCCAATTTGAGGGTAGATTTTTCGGATTCAGGAACAACCCCGTACCAATCTACTGCCACCGTTTGCCCTTGAGCTTGCAAGGTAGCCAAGGTATTTAGGCGTAAAGAATTTGCTAGTATAGTAGTTTTTTTTAAGATAACTTTTATACTATCATAATTAATTGTTGCCCCAACCAATTTTTCATTATCCGATTCTGGACTGCTAATTTTTAAATGCCCCAAACTGTAATCAAGCTGATTTTGAACTCGTTGCGTAGCCAAGCCTTTGACAAAAGCCAGCGCGAAAGTTCCAGCCCAAATTCCGATGAATAAAGCACTGATTATCAGCGCACTACGCAATGGAAATCGCCAAATATTTCGCCAAGCCAATAGAAATTCGAGGTTCAATTTGAGCTTCAAAAGGGAGAGGTTAATAATTTTTTGGGGTTTGAATACTGCTTTTTAAGCAAAAAACGCTAATTTGATTGCTTTACAAAAAGAAATATTAGACTTCTTACGAAAGTGTTTTAGTATAAATTAGCATTTACAAAAGTGGCTATCAAAGTAGCGCTTAAGTCAAATCTGGAGTGACTTCGGTAATGATTTTTAGTAGTTTGAAAACTTTACCTTGGCAATTGGTATGTTCTATATACACGCTTTCTTGTGCAAGTTTACGATTATTTTGTTTATCTGACTTACTTAAAGGGTGATTTTTACTCTTTCTCTTGGGTAAATCTGTATTCTAAGTGCATCTTTTGTGCCCCTTGATAACTACTATCTAATTTTTGTTTTATCTTGGGATGTATCCGTAATTTTGTTTTTTTGGATAGATTGAAGTTATGACAAGACCCTTTTTCAATGTGGAGACTAATGATTTCCTTCGTTTTGGCATCAATCACCATTTGTATTATGATTCTCCCAATAGTACTCCAAAAGCAGTAATAACTGGTCTTCTATGCTCAAATTACAAGGGCGACCATCTTTCTCTTTTGTCTGAAGCATATATTCGTTCACAATAAGTACCATTATTTCGAAAGTTTCGGGGTTTAAACCAGTATAAGGTCTAAATTTGGTTTTTGATAGCGTTTGGAGGCTTTCATATTTGAAAGATTTCTCTTTTGTAGGGGTATGCATAGACCAAAAATATAGCTTATTTTCCATTTTCTGACTTTCCCAAGAAGTCTAATACAAAAAACGAGCAAAAATTTAGCCCAAGTAAAACCTTTTAAATATTTATAAAACATTGATAATCAGCTATTTACCAAATTATAACTCGAAGGGTAATTCCTGTAAACTCCCATTATTTTCTGCCAAAATCGGCAGGGTTTTCGCCCCAGGCTTTGGTTTCCCATTTCAGGATTTGGTTTTCATACGTGTTTTCATTCAGCCATTTCACGGCTCTGTCCAACAACTCAAAAACTCGGGCATTTTTTGCGGTGGCGAGTAGTTTGCTACGGTGGGTTTTGGCTTTTACCCAATCGATGGCATTTTCGGAGTCGGAGTAAATCGGCAAATTCGAATTGTTTTTTTTCAGCAAAGCCAAGGCGTGAACAATTGCCAAAAACTCGCCTACGTTGTTTGTGCCTTGCACGAAAGGACCTTGATAAAAAATTTCTTGTTGGGTTGCCGCATCCACGCCGCGATACTCGAGCAAGCCCGGATTGCCGCTACACGCCGCATCTACGGCAAGGCTGGGGTAGATAGGCTTGCCAATTTTTGCCAATTCTGCCTTGCTCAACTGGCTAATTTGGCGGTTTTGTTCAAAATATTGTTTGTAATCGCTTCGGTAAGCTTGTTCGGCAAGTTCTTTTGAGTGGAAAGACTTATAAATGGCTTGGGCAAAACCATCCACTTGTTTTTTACACTCTTCCCAAGTCGCAAACACGCCGGTTTTACGCCCTTGCCATACTACATAAAATTTTTTCATAAGAATACCCTATTCAGGAATTAATAATTACAAATGAAGTAAATAGCTGATTATCAAAGGTTTAGGTGTTTTATTTTAAACCATTCCTAAGCACTCTACTAAATGCTTCATTTTTGAAATTTAGACTTTATTAGCAATTAAACCTTGAAACTTAAATTCCATAACTAGCTGACTACTAAGGATTTAATACCATTTAACACCTAAATATAGCGATTTTTGTGAAGGGAATTAAGGGGAGAATAAATAAATTTTTCAAATTTTTTGTTAAATTGTTTGAAAATTAAAATATTTGAAATACTTTTGTA
>JALONJ010000674.1 GCA_025455045.1 Microscillaceae bacterium
TTATTTATTTTCTAAAAATATAAAAATTATACAATTTTATTTTTAATGAAAAACACTTATTTGTCAAAATACTCCATTTTTTAAATATAACTAATTGATTATCAGTTAGTTATAAAAAAATTCACGTTAATCTATGGTTTTGTATTTCCTAAGAATGAATACAAAATAGCTTAACATCTTTAAATTGTGGTGGTTAAAAAAGATATAAACACCTGAAAATCAAGTATTTACAGAAATTTTATTTGCAAAAGCTAAGGCAAGCATAAACTACTTAAACACCAAGAACTCTAAGAAATACCCACAAAGTCCACCAAGCGCTTTGGGTTTCTTGGTGCATACCTTAGTGAACTTTGTGGTAAATTGGACGTTATTAGTTGTAAGTAACTGATAATCAGGTGCTTATTAAAAAGATAGAAAATTTATTTTAAGTTTTTTTACCCAATCCTACCTTAGGAACAAGAATAAAATGAAGTAAACAATTGAATTTATGAATTAATTGATAATCAATGTATTACATTAGCACATCAGCACATCTTATAATTAACTCATTACTTATTTCCTATCCACTAATATTTATTTTAAATAAAAAACTAAAAATATGCAAAACGAAAATACCGTCAATCAGATTCAAATTATGGAAGAAGTAGCCAAAGTTACAACTAAGTTGATGGTGGGTGATAGTAACGAAGGCATTGATAATGAGCCGTTTTATGGGCATTTTTTTTCGGGGATTGTCAAGCGCATTACCTACGAAGCCGATACTTTGGCGGTGGGTTATCACAACAATTTGGTGAGTTTGTATATCAATCCTAAGTTTTGGCAAGAGCATCTCAACTCAATACAATTCAAAGTAGGAGGTATCAAACACGAAATTTTGCATATTGTGTTTAAGCACATTTTCCGCCACAAGGGTTTTAATCACAAAACCATTTTTAATGTGGCGGCTGATTTGGTGGTGAATCAATACATCAAGTCTTCACATTTGATAAATGGGGCGGTCTTGCTGGATAATTTCCCAGAGTTGAATTTGGAGCGCAATCAACACTTGAATTATTATTACAATATTTTGATGGACTTGTATCAAAAGTTTGTGAATTCTGATGATTCGGACGAGGCAAAAAACAATCAATCTTGGCAAATTTTGAAACGCCTGATTGACCAAGACAACGAAAACCAACGCCGCCACGCTTTTTGGAAACGCATTGAAGACTTGACCAATGCCGAGCGCGATATTTTGGAATCGGCCATTAATCAAGGGCTAGAATCGGCTTTGAGTCGTTTGAAACCCGAACAATACGGCAAACTTCCGGCGGGTTTGCAGACTTATTTACAAGAATTTCAACAGTCGCTTTTGCCAGTGGTAAATTGGAAACGAATTTTGCGATTATTTACCAATAGCAGTAGTCGTACGCGTATCAAAAACACCTTGCGCCGTCCGTCTAAGCGTTATGGAACCAACCCGGGCATCAAAGTAAAGAAAAAACAAAAAATTTTGGTGGCGATTGATACTTCGGGCAGTATCAGTCGGGAAGAGTTGCAGGAGTTTTTTAATGAAATCTATCATATATGGCGACAAGGTGCGCAAATATTGATAGTAGAATGTGATGCCGCTATTGGTAATAAATATTTTTATACCGGCAAAAATCCGCAAACTGTAACCGGCGGTGGTGGAACAGCTTTTGAAGCTCCCATTCAATATGCCAATGAAGTATATCGACCCGATGCAGTCATTTATTTTACCGATGCTTATGGCGCAAATCCTGATGTAAAACCGATTTGTCCAATTCTTTGGCTGATTAGCCGCAACGGACAAAATGTGGATAATATCCGAGAGTTTCCGGGGCGTAAGGTGAAGATGAATTAGGGAGATTCAAGATTCAGATTCAAGATTTTTTGAAGATGTATTTTTATAAATCATTGATAATCAAAAAGTTATGAGTTTTTGTATAAAATTTTTAAATTACCGATAACTCGAAATATTTCCCTCATTAACAAATTGAATCACTTACCCACAAATATTGACTATGCTCAACAGTTTTTGACAAGCGGCGATAAATATTTACCTCATTTATCCTTAGATTGTGTGATTTTTGGCTTTCATCATCAACAATTGAAAGTATTGTTGCTCAAGTTCAAAAAAATGGATTACTGGGCTTTGCCGGGTGGGCATATCTTGAAAGAGGAAGATATAGAAATGGCGGCTTCGCGCGTACTGGCCCAGCGCACGGGCTTGACCAATATTTTTTTGGAGCAATTTAGAGTATTTGGCAAACCCAATAGAGTAGATGAGGAATTGATGCAAAAGATACTGACTATCAATGACTTAAGCGTACCGGCGGATTGTTGGTTGTTTCAACGCTACGTTTCGGTGGGTTATTACGCGCTGGTCGATTTTTCGCAGGTTAATCCTCAGCCTGATGTTTTTTCGGAGGTATGTGAGTGGGTAAACCTCAATCAACTACCCCATTTAGTATTTGACCATCAAGAGATAATAGAAAGTGCTTTGGCAACTTTGCGGGCTTCATTGGATAGCAAATTGGTCGGCTCTAATCTTTTGCCCGAGACTTTTACAATGAATGAATTGCAAAGTTTATATGAAACGATTTTGGGGA
>JALONJ010000219.1 GCA_025455045.1 Microscillaceae bacterium
TAGCCCAGTGCCAAAGCTCGGATGGTGCGTTGCGCGGGGGCAAAATGACCGTGTTTTTTTACTGTGTATTACCAACCACCAAATTTATTAGAATCAGATAAGTTCAAAAGCGTGGAATAATTTGTCTTGGACTTGGGATTTTATAAATTTTACATATCCCAATATAAAATTTGACTTTTGCCCGCACCCTGCTAATTTTTGGTGGAATAGAAAATCAAATAATTATGGAGGAATGACAGGCAAAGAAAAGTTCATTAAATTTTTAAAAGATAATAATATTTTATAAATACTTGACAGTCAGATGATTACATTTTTTTCATCAGAGGAATAAAAGCCAAAATTTTCAGCTCAGAAAAATTGTCTGCACCGAAGGTCTGACAATTTTTCTAAAACTGAAAATTAACTCGGCAAACTAAATTATATTCAGCCACCAATAAATTATTCATTGACTACTAAAATATTCAAAACCCGCTTACTCAAACAACTTCAGGCTAATCCAAGTTTTATATCAAAGTGCATATTTTATCATGCGTAAGATTTTTAAACAACACCTAAGTATCTGATAATCAAATACTTAAATTCTACAAATCATTTTAAATCGCAGCAATATTACTTACCTTTCCGATTTTTTATGTCTATAAACTACACCCTCATCCGAGTGCTTTGGGGAATTTTTTTGCTCATTCATTTGGCATCTTGTATCAAGTTTAGACGCAGCGATGCCGAGTATCAAAAAGTATTCAAAGACCAAATTCCTTATCAAATCCACCGCTATACTGCCCTAAAACGCGAAATCAGATACATTGAAATTGGGCAGGATAGTCTGCCTACTTTGTTTTTTATTCACGGCTCGCCTAGTTCATCAAGCGTTTATTTGCCTTACTACCAAGATTCTTTGTTGTGCAAAAACTTCAAAATGATTGGCGTTGACCGCCCGGGTTATGGCTATTCGGGCTTTGGCAAGGCAGAAGCTTCTATTCAGCAACAAGTAGCAATGATAAAATCTATTTTGGAAAATCCTCGCCTGCAACGCCCAATCATCTTGGTAGGAGCTTCGTATGGCGGACCGGTCGCGGCAAAATTGGCGATGGATTATCCTGAACTGGTCGATGGCATTGTCTGGATTTCACCGGCAATTGGTCCGGGTTTAGAAAAAATTTATGGCATTTCTTACCTCATTCGCTACAAGATGTTTAGTTGGCTTGCCCCAACAATGCTGCAAGTTGCCAATGTCGAGAAACTTGCCCATCGCTCCGAATTGCAAAAAATGTTGCCCGATTGGACGAAAATCAAAGCTCCGGTTTCGCATTTTCACGGCGATGAAGATGAGTTGGTTTATCTTGAAAATGTAGAATTTGCTCGGCAGAACTTGGTAAATGTGCCTTGGTATGAATCCATTGTGATTCCCGGAGGGCGGCATTTTTTGCAATGGGAGTATAAACCCTTGATTATCAAGCAAATATTCAAGCATTTGCAAGATTATCAATCTTCGCAAACCCAATCAATCATCAAAATAAAGGTCAAGTTGGATTAGGTTTGAAGAATCTTCATATCTTGGGAGGAAGATAGCGTTTTTCCTGAAAATTCTCAATGCTTTTGCCTTTGTCCCATAGGTAAGGAATTGGGAATTAACAATTAACAATTAGGAATTAGAAATTATTTAATCATCTGATTATCAATTAATTATATTTTTAAAATTGTTACTTTATTTTGCATCTGTTACTAACAAAGCGATTATTTTAATTTCTATTCTTTTTACTCAACGAAAAAAAGTAAATCTTTGTCCAATTCCCACATTTAATTGCTAATTTATTTAGAAATTTACGCTTTTAATTCCTAAGCCAATGATTCAAAAACTAATTTTTACGCTTGGTATTTTTAGCCTGCATTTATCGCTTTTTGGGCAAGTAAATGACGATTTTTCGGACGGAAACTTTAGTGCTAATCCTACTTGGAGTGGCGATATGGGCAGTTTTGTGGTTGATAATGGGGCTTTGCGTAGCAATGGGGCTAATGTCGCCAACAGCCGGATTTATCTTTCTACCGCCAATACTTTGTTTGCCAATACCGAATGGAATTTTTTGCTCGATTTGCGTTTCAATCCGACCAATACTACCTACGTGCGGGTGTATTTGGCTAGTAATCAGGCAGATGTAAAAGGCAATTTGAATGGTTATTTTATCCAAATCGGACAGACCAATGCCGATTTTATCCGTTTTTTTCGCCAAGATGGAGCAACCACTACGCAAATTTTTACGGGTAGTACCAGTTTGGGTTCGGGCAATATCCGAGTCAGAATTAGAGTAACGCGCTTACAGTCCGGCGAATGGGAGATTTTTTCAGATGCAAGCGGTGGGCAAAATTGGGTATCGGAGGGCGCACCTTTTATAGAGAATACTTATACCAATACCGCGTTTTTGGGCATCAATTGTACGTATGCCACAGCTTCGCGTTTTAATCAATACTTTTTTGATGATTTTAGGGTGCTTCCACTCATCATTGATACCGAGCCGCCCAGCCTGCAAAGCCTTAAAGTGCTGAATGTCAATCAATTACAAATCAGTTTTTCGGAAGCGGTTGAATTAGCCTCAGCCCAAAACCTCCTGAATTATGTAGTAGATAATCAAATTGGCAATCCAAGTGCGGCAGTTTTGGATATTTTGGATAAAAAAAACGTAATTTTGACTTTTGCCACTGACTTCCCCAGTCAAATCCAATGCACTTTGACCGCCCAAGCGATTCAAGATTTGGCAAAGAATCAAATGCCCCCCCAGAGCTTGAATTTTACATTTATCCGTAGTTTTGCGCCGGTTTATAATGAGCTGATAATCAGTGAGATAATGGCTGACCCTCGCGGCTCGGCACAGCCCCTCAACCCTTTGCCGGAGGCAGAGTTTGTCGAGGTTTATAATCGGGGCAATCGCATTTTGAACCTCAAAAATTGTATTTTTAGTGATGCTTCAAATAGTTATATTCTACCCGAAATTTTACTTTTTCCCCAAGAATATTTGATTCTCATTGATGATTCACAAATAGCTGATTATCAAGGGTTTGGAAAGGTATTGGGGCTGGGGAGTTTCCCAAGTCTAACTAATTCGGGTGAGCTATTGACTTTGAAAAATGCTAACCAAGATTTGCTCTTTGCGGTCGCTTATACCGATGAATGGTACCAAAATTCCAGCAAACAAGATGGAGGCTGGAGTCTGGAAATGATTGATATAAATGCCCCCTGCCGCGATGCCGACAATTGGCTGGCTTCGGTAGCCACAAGAGGCGGCACACCGGGCAAGGTCAATTCGGTCAATGATACCCATCCCGATTTGCAAGCCCCCCAAGTATTGCGAGCCTTAGCCATTGATAATCAGACGATTAGGGTGTTTTTTGATAAAAAAATGAATCCCCAAAGCCTCAATTTTATTGAAAATTATACCCTTAATCAAAATATTGCCATTCAAGCCCTTACAATTAGCGACCCTGTTTTTTATCGGGTACTTAGTTTGCAAGTCAATCCGCCTTTGCAAGCTCAGACCGTTTATCAACTTACGCTCAACAATGTGAGCGATTGCGCCGGCAATCTTTTACCCGCCAATACACAAATTAATTTTGGCTTGCCCGAACCAGCCGATTCTTTGGATATAATTTTGAATGAAATTTTGTTTAATCCACGTACGGGTGGCAGCGATTTTGTGGAGTTATACAATCAATCCAATAAATACATCAATTTGAAAGATTGGAAAATTGCCAATTTAGATGATGAAATTATTGCCAATCAAACCCTTATCACCACTGATAATCAGGTGATTGCGCCCCAATCTTACCTAGTATTGAGCAGCGATATAGCCAATATCCAAAGCAATTATCCCAAATCTATAGCTCAAACCCAGCCCGCTAACTTCTTGAAAATGAGCAATATGCCCAGCTATAATGACGATGAAGGAACATTTTTTTTGATAAATAATCAAGGAAAACTGATGGAACGCTTGGATTATCAAGACACTTGGCACAATCCTCTGGTGGCAGTCAAAGATGGGGTTTCTTTGGAAAGAATCGGTTTTGCTGTGCCTACCAATGTGCGTAGTTCTTGGCAATCGGCGGCTCAAAGCCAAGATTTTGCCACTCCCGGCTATCGCAATTCCCAAACCCTGACCGGCATTGGCGCGGGCGAAGTATCGGTCAATCCACCTATCTTTACGCCCAATGGTGACGGTGAGCGCGATTTTACAATCATTAATCTCAACCTCGCTAGTGGTGGTTATATCATAAATTTGAGTATTTTTGACCGCGAGGGGCGCGAAATTCGGCAATTAGCAAAAAATCAATTGGGCGGCACGCAAAATAATTTTGTGTGGGACGGGGCTGACGAAAACGGCAATCGCGTACAAACCGGTGCTTATTTGCTGTATATCAAGGCTTTGACTCCTACGGGTGAGCAAAAAATTTGGAAAGAAAAAGTAGTGGTAGGCACAAGGTTTTGAAAGCTAGATGTTTCAAAAAAGCATTTAGATTGGGTGCATTTCAAATTTACCACCTATTACCCTCTCGTTCGGAGAGGGCAGGGTGAGGCAAAAGAAATGCGTAAATTTGAAATGCACCCTTTAGATTTATAAAACCGTAGTTACAAATACTTATTTTCATTTTTTCGTCTTTAAATTCCAAAAAATAGCTTAGATTTAACTGTTGTTTAGGGGCAAATCTCAAATTTTGCTTCTTTGTACATACGCATTATCAAACCCCAAACCAAAACACTTATGACCGAGGACACTGACGAGGAATCCTTAGCCGCCAACAACTTACTCAAAAAAATCAAACTCCAAAATGAGTTTGGTATGGAAATGAGCGAAACCAGCCTGCCCCCCGAAGCCGAATCGGCGTGGCTTGATTATATCATTTCTTTTGAAGAACAACACAAAAACGCGCAAAATACTACTATTTACGACTTTATTGGCAAGCCTGATTTCAAGCCCCTTGAGCAGATTTTGCCCAACAATCTTGAAAACGAAATTGAGCGATTGTTGGAAATAATGTATCAAAATCAAATATCGCTCGATACCATTAGTGAGGTTGCCCCCGAAGCATTTTACCGATTTATTACAGAGGAGTTTTTTCAAGAAGAAATCAGCGATATTCGAGTCGAGGGTATGATGCATTGCTTCACTTATGAAAATTACCACCCCAATCACGACTACGATTTGCGCCGCTACACTCAAGAGTTCTTGAGCCGTCTTTTGTCTGAAGACCGCGAGTATCTCACCGCCGAATTATACCCACAAGTTACCAAAGCCAATGGACAAGTGATTGATAATCAAGAAGTTGAAAAAATATTGTTGGCTTTTAAAGATGCCCACAAACATTTCAAACTCAATGATTTGACCATCAATCACCTTGAGTTTTCTCTTGCGGAAGGCAAAGCCCACACTCTTTTTACGCTTGATTATGAGGCTCAAAACACCTTTTCGGGCGAGCAAGTGCATTATGTCGGTGAAGGCAGGTTTGATTCTACTTACGATTTTGGTTATTGGTATATTGCGCAAATTCGCCTTCCGGGGTTGGTAATATGAGCTAGTGTTCAGTAAAACTTAATTAGCCTTGTTTCCTATCTATTTTTAACCACAAAGTTCTCAAAGGTTTTGTACAAAGTAACACAAAGAAAATTGCTCTGTGCGACTCTGTGGTTGTATTTCTTAGTGTTCTTTGTGGTTAAAAAGTGTCAATTATTTCAAAAATTTGAATTAGATAAACCGACAAGTTATTATTTATTGAACGCTCGTTGAGCGAGATATTTTTGTAAGCAATTGATTATCAATTAGTTAATTATCAAAAGAACATTGTTTTGGCTATTCCGGCTACATAATTTTTAAATGAATATTTGATTTTTTTAGAAAATCTATTAAATACAATCCTTCGAGGTTTTTTTGTAACATATTGATTATCAATGACTTACAAATTTTCCTAATTTTCACTAATTATTCGATTTTCAAGTACTTAACTCGAAACTCGGAACTAGAAACTCTATGAACTATTGTAAATATTTTGTGCAAACAATTTCTCATTCTTAAATCTTGACGTTATGTCCTTAAATCGTAGGAACTTTATCCAACAAAGCGGAAAAATGACTGCCTCTTGGCTCACGATTCCTTTGCTCAATACCCCGGCTTTGGCAAATAAGCCTTGGCAACTGACTGATTATCAAGGGCTTGATGTTACGCAAAACGAAGATTTTTGGCATTTGATACGCCAAGCCTACACGGTTTCGCCCAACGTCATCAACCTCAACAATGGCGGGGTAAGCCCTCAGCCCTTGGTCGTACAAGATGCCCTCGACCGCTACAACCGCTATGCCAATGAAGCCCCTACTTACTATATGTGGCAAGTGATGGACCAAAATCGTGAACCACTCCGCGAAAAATTGGCGGATTTAGCCGGTTGCTCGCCCGAAGAGTTGGCAATCAATCGCAATGCGACCGAAGCCCTTGATACGGTGATTTTTGGACTTAGCTTGCAAAAAGGCGATGAAGTAGTGCTTACTAAGCAAGACTATCCCAATATGATTAATGCTTGGAAACAGCGCGAAACTCGAGATGGTATTCGCCTCAAATGGATAAATCTTGAACTACCCCTAGAAAATGACGACCTCATTGTCCGGCAATTTACCGAACAATTTACTCCGCGCACCAAAGTAGTTCACATCACGCACATCATCAATTGGACGGGACAAATATTGCCGGTACGCAAAATTGCCGACGAAGCCCGCCGCCGGGGCATTGAGGTTTTGGTAGATGCTGCCCATACATTTGCTCATTTGGATTACAAAATTTATGATTTGGGGGCTGATTATTGGGGAACTAGCCTGCACAAATGGCTCAGTGCGCCTTTTGGTACGGGGCTTTTGTGGGTCAAAAAAGAAAAAATCAAGGCTTTGTATCCGCTTATTCCGCATCACGAACCACAAAGCGATAATATCCGCAAATTTGAAGCATTGGGAACTCGCTCTTTTCCGACCGAAATGGCAACTGGGCAGGCTCTCGATTTCCATAATATGATTGGTACTAAACGCAAACAAGACCGCCTACACTATCTCAAAAATTATTGGGTGGAAAAATGTCTTCAGTTTCCAAATTTTAAAATTAATACTTCGCTCAAGCCTGAGTACGCTTGCGCAATTGCGCATTTTTCTATTCAAGGTATGAAATCGGAAGATATCTCAGCACGTTTGTTCAATCAATTTAAAATCCATACGGTAGCGATTAACTGGGAAAACATAAGCGGGGTGCGCGTTACGCCCCACGTCTATACGTCTTTGAAAGATTTGGACAAGCTGGTCAAAGCCATTCAAAGTTTGTGCAATGAAACGATTAAGGCAAAATAAATGGTGGAATGGTGAGATGGTGGAATGGTGAAATGGTGGAATTGTATGGCGTATCTAAGAGATTGTTTAAGGAATCAAACGAAAATAAATCTGTATTTGTAAAAATATAACACATTGATAATCAAGTGTTTATGTAATTTCTAATTATTAACTCCTAATACCTTAAATGTATTAATAGCAATTTTACAATATGTCTGCCACGTTTTAAAAATCAGTTTATTAAAATGCTTAACTGCTTGATAATCAATGAGTTAAATACAAACTAAACAGTATCAATTATTAAATAATTGATATTTAAGGTATTACATCAGCCCATTAGCACATCTAATAATTAACTCATTCCTAATCAATGAATTACTCACTATTTCACCATCTCACCATCTCACCATTTGCCCACCATTGATATTCAAATCAATAAATCACTTTGATACTGCCCAGCCAAAAAGTGCCGGTAAAATTGACGGTCAGTTGAATTTCGGCAGGTTGGGGCTTTTTGTTGCCCATACCGGTCAATCGCCTAATCCAACTCCTTTGCTTATCTTGAATTTTAAACTCACCGCCTATCAATTGAACATTTTTTTGGATTTGCACCCCGCGCGGAAGCAATATTTTGACCTCACCCAAGCCGCCGGTAAGGTGCAGATTGATGTGTTTGCCATCGAGGTTTTCGTTGCGAAGGTCAATGATAGTAGCTCCCAAAATGGTTTCAACGTGAATGTTGATAGGAGTTTGCGGAATTTGACTCAATCTAAAATCCAGATTTTGCTCGCCTAATATGGTAGAAATTTTGGCTATTGAGTTGCTAAACTCCGGCATCATTCGAGAATCCTTACCCATAATCACCTGCAATTTGGGGCTGGAGAGTGCCGGCATATTAAAATTTGGATTTTGATAGGCAACTTGGGCATTGCCGGTCGCAAAAACTTTATTTTTGATTTCGGGAGGGAAATCAAAGAGTACCAACATCAAATCCTCGATTGACTGAGCCGCCGAAGCCTCGTTTAAGCGTCTTTCGTATTCGGCATCGTCTAGGTTTTGATTCGCAAAAGCGATTTTTAATTCCTCAATGACTTCTTCGCGTTTTTTGGGTAGTCCGTAGGTAGTAGGTTGTTGCATGGGAATGGTTTAGTAATGAATAGTGAATAATGTAGAATGAATAATTTTTTAATTACTTGAATATCAATAGGTTATCAAAAAATATTGTTTACAATTATTTTGTTCTTGCTATTTATAATATTTGTATGAAGTGTGAAAATAGAAAAAAAACTCAATCTTAGTACTCAAAAAAGCAATTTGTTTGCGCCAAGCTCTTTAAACCAACCTACAAATCGGATTTAAGGTATATTACAACTTAAAAAAATAACTAATTGATTATCAATGAGTTACATAATTTTATAACAGACAATAAAATTTAATTCGATGCTTAATTTCCAGTCCAATTTGGCGCACGTTTTTCGGCAAAGGCTTTGAGTCCTTCTTGCGCATCGGCGGTTTGAATGGTTTGGTCGAGCATCCATTTCAAAAAAGCTTGTTTATCGGCTTCGGCAACCGAGCGCATTTCATCAAAGGCTTTTAAACCCAAACGAATTGCCGAAGGCGAATTTTCAAAAATTCGACTTATCAATTGATTGACTGACTCCTCTAGTCTTGATTCTTCTACCAATTCCGTTACCAAGCCCATTGTCAGGGCTTGTTCGGCACTCATTGTCCCCCCCGTGATGCACCAATCCAGCACCTTGCGAGCCGGTAATATTTTTAAAAGCATATCCATCACTTGAAAAGGGAAAATCCCTCTTTTTACTTCGGGTAAGGCAAAAAACACTTTGGGAGTCGCTATTACGTGTGTACAACCGCCAATGAGCAAATGCCCGCCCGCATAGACCGGCGCGTGTACCTGCGCAATGACCGGCTTGTGAATGTGGGCAAACAAATCGCCAATTACGATGTCTTTTTCGGGCATTGGTATAGTGGATTGATTGGCTTCTTCTTGCCCGCGCATTGCTTTGAGGTCGGCTCCGGCACACCACACATCGCCTCGGGCGGCAAATACCACTGCCCAAATATGCGCGTGATGATGCGCATAACTCATTGCAAAGGCGTACTCGCGTACCATAGTCGGACTCATTGCGTTTTTGGCTTGCGGGCGATTGAGGCGAATCGTCAAAACGTGATTGGCTTCTTCTACCTCAATATAGGCAAATGTCTGGGTATGTAGGTGGGCGGTTTGGGCGTGCGTAAAAATCATATAATTTTAAATAAGGATTATTATTGATGATAATTTGACTTTTGACAAATAAGCATATAACCCAACCTTTAGGCTGTGCCTCCCACAGCCTAAAGGCTGGGTTACAATTTTATGAATACTTGATAATAAAGCAGTTGTGAAATAAGTGCCTGCGCATATTTAGTTTATATTATTTCAAGTTAAATACAACTTGCTGATAATCAATTAGTTAAATCTTATAAGGGGTTCTTCACCACTTTTCAGGAATGAGACTTTTTTTGTCATTCTGAGCGAAGCGAAGAATCTAAAGCGTTGATTATCAAGAGTTTCAGATTCTTCGCTT
>JALONJ010000675.1 GCA_025455045.1 Microscillaceae bacterium
ACAAGTTTATTTTAAATATAATTTATAATTTACCGAAAAAATGTATTTTTTACATTATAATTATTTGATTATCAATTAGTTATAAAAATATTCACGTTAGATTAACGTGAATGTTTTTATAATTGTTGGATTATCAAATACGTATGATTGAAAATTGAATCATTTTGAACTTTTATAAATTTTTAATTTGTATTATTTTTAGCTATCAAACGATATTTCAATTAATTCAATCTGTATCAAATTTCCCCAAAAATAGTCTGTACCGTAGTTCTGACTATTTTTGGGGAAATTTGAGCATTTCAAATAGTTTTATGAAATGGTACTTTTTTAATAAAATAAAAAATACTCACGTGAAATTATAATTTCAACTCCATATATTTGGCATCAGGCAAGGGATTATAACGATAAGGAGCTATTTCATAAAATCCAAAAGCCTCATAAAGCCCAATCGCTTCGGTCATTGAAGCCAAAGTATCTAATCTAATATACTGATAATCAAGCGATTGGGCTAATTTTATAATTGCGTTTAAAACTAATTTGCCCAAGCCTTGCCCCCGAAATGCGGGGCGAATATACATTCGTTTCAACTCGGCAATGTGGGCATCAATGCGCCGCAATCCGGCACAGGCAATGGCTTCATTATCAAGCATTAACAATACAATACCACCATCAGTCGCTTGATATTGTTGGGCTATTTGTACCAATTCTGAGGCAAATCCTTGAAAACCTAAATCAATGGACAAAGTGCGAGCATATTCTTCAAAAAGTGTACGAGCTTGTTGATAGTCTTCGGGACTATGGGCAAAAATCAAATTGGGTTGTATGGTCATAAATAAGGCATTGGGAATTAAGGAATGAATAGTGAATAAGGCAGAGGGAATAATTTTTTAATTGCTTGAAAATCCACCAGAGGCGGACACGTCAATGGGTTATCAAAAAATATTGTACACATTATTTTGTTCTTGTTACTAATAATTAGAAATTATTTAATTATCTGATTATCAATCAATTATATTTTCAAAAGTGCATACATTATTTTGTATCTATGGAACAAGAATAAAATAAAGTAAACAATTGAATTTACGAATTAATTGATAATCAATGGATTACATTAGCACATCAGCACATCTTATAATTAACTCATTACTATTACTTACGATTTATTTCTAGTTTTTTTAAACACAAAGACCACTAAGAAAATACAAACACAAAGGTACACAAAGCAATGGCTCTGTGTACCTCTGTGAAAAACTTTGAGAACTTTGTGGTTAAATTTTATTTCTCAAAAAAATAATGAAGTGAATACAAGGAATCAGTGAATGTTTTTAAAATATAACTCATTGGTAATCAATTAGTTATATGATTTCTAAGGTTCTTCACTCATTTTCAGGAATTGCCTTTGGGAATTCCATTGAATTTGTCATTCTGAACGAAGTGAAGAATCTAAAGCGTTGATTATCAAGAGTTTCAGATTCTTCGCTTCGCTCAGAATGACAAAAAAGATTTTCACTCCCTAGACAGCCCGCGTTACAATTTTTCTGAAAAGTAGTAAAAATTCATTTTTAATTCCAAATTATTAATTTCTAATTCCTTCAATGGCGCAAAACTACGCATCAACGCGGGCGTATTTAGCATTTTTTTCAATAAAATCGCGGCGCGGCGGCACTTCATCACCCATCAACATCGAGAATAAATGGTCGGCTTGAGCAGCAGATTCTATCGAGATTTGTTTGAGATTACGTTTTTCGGGAGTCATCGTAGTTTCCCACAATTGTTCGGGGTTCATCTCTCCCAAACCTTTATAACGTTGCACGTGAACGGAGTCTTCTTTACCACCTTTGGCTACTTCCTTGATGGCTTCGGCACGCTCGGTTTCGGTCCAGCAATAGCGTTCTTCTTTGCCTTTTTTGACCAAATACAGGGGAGGTTGGGCAATATATACATATCCTTGCTCTATCAGTTCGCGCATATAGCGAAAAAAGAAAGTCAAAATCAAAGTTCGGATATGCGAGCCGTCCACATCGGCATCGGTCATAATGATGATTTTATGATAGCGCAATTTGCTCAAATTGAGGGCTTTTTCATCGTCTTCTTTGCCAAAAGTAACCCCCAAAGCGGTGATGATATTTTTGATTTCTTCATTATCGTAGATTTTGTATTCTTGAGCTTTTTCTACATTCAAAATTTTACCGCGCAAAGGCAAAATAGCTTGAAAAGCTCGGTCGCGCCCTTGTTTGGCCGAGCCGCCTGCACTATCGCCTTCCACAAGGTACAATTCGCATTTTTCGGGGTCGTTATCGGAGCAGTCGGCTAGTTTGCCGGGTAAGCCTGAGCCGCCCATTACACTTTTGCGCTGTACCATTTCGCGGGCTTTGCGAGCAGCGATGCGGGCCTGCGCTGCAAGCACTACTTTGCCTACAATGAGCTTTGCTTCTTTGGGATTTTCTTCCAAATATTTGCCCAACACTTCGCCAACGGCGGTATCTACCACGCCTCTGATTTCGGAGTTGCCCAGTTTGCCTTTGGTTTGCCCTTCGAATTGTGGCTCGGCAACTTTGACCGAGATAACGGCAGTTAAGCCTTCGCGGAAGTCATCGCCACTAATCTCGATTTTGTTTTTTTCCAAAATCCCCGATTTGTCGGCGTAGTTTTTCAAAGTACGAGTTAGTGCTGACCTAAATCCGGCTACGTGCGTACCGCCTTCGTGGGTATTGATGTTATTGACATACGAAAATACATTTTCGCTATAAGAATCATTATAAATCAGGGCTACTTGCACCGGCACACCATTTTTTTCGGTCTCAACATACAACGGCTCGGGCAAAATAGCGCGGCGGGTTTCGTCCAAGTATTTGACAAACTCTAGCAAGCCACCTTCGGAGTGAAACTCCTCGTAGATAGCTTCGCCTTTTTCGTCTTTTTGGCGATAATCTTTGAGGGTGAGGCGAATACCTTTATTCAAAAATGCCAGCTCTTGTAAGCGTTTTACTACCGTCTGATAGTTGTATTCGGTGCTTTGGGTAAAAATGGTTGGGTCGGGCAAAAAATGAACAATTGTGCCGGTTTTGTCGGAGACCCCGATTTCTTCTACCTCGCCTTGCGGAACACCAATGGCATATTCTTGGCGAAAAATCTTGCCTTCGCGGTGCACTGTAGCCACCAACTTGGTAGAGAGGGCATTGACACACGAAACACCAACCCCGTGCAAACCTCCCGAAACTTTGTAAGTATCTTTGTCAAATTTACCGCCGGCGTGTAGTACGGTCATTACTACCTCGAGGGCTGATTTGCCGGTTTGAGATTGAATACCGGTCGGAATCCCGCGCCCATTATCAGTAACGCTGACGGAGTTGTCTTCGTGGATTTCTACATTGATGGTATCGCAGTAGCCTGCCATCGCTTCGTCAATGGAGTTATCCACTACTTCCCATATCAAATGGTGCAGACCGCGAATACCCGTATCACCAATATACATAGAGGGGCGCATTCTTACTGCCTCAAGACCTTCGAGGGCGCGAATACTGTCAGATGAATACGTGTGAGTGGTGTCGGTTTCTTGATTTTTTTCGATTAATTCATTCATAAATATTTTATCCGAAAAAGCGATGATTTATCTTGCAATGAGTGTTTTACTAATCAATTGATTATCAATAAATTAGCTGTTAAAAAAAGTGATAAATTATCAATATTCTTGAGCTTATTTTTGTGGTGTAAAGTTACAAAAAATTTGGCGAAAAACCAGCCTCGATGTAAGTAAATCGGTGTTTTTCACAAAGTTTTTTTGGGAGAAAATTGCTAAAAATTATTTTTTTGTAAATAACTGATAATCAAGTGGTTAGATTGCTTTTACGGTTCTTTACCCATTTTGAGGAAATTCTGGCTTTATTCTAAGCCTCAACTCATTTACGCGGGCAGGCTAGACAGCCTGCATTACAATTTTCCTGAAGAAAAGTGGTGAAGAACCACTTTTACGGGTATTCACATTTTATAGGCAAGCGTTACATCTACGCCCACACTTTAGTACCTTCGGTACAGTTTTTACACATTTCAATTTCGCTGCGTGATTTGAGCAAGAGGCGGCGGAAGTTTTGGTATTGTTCACCACGCCATAGTTGGCGAAAAGTGCTTTCATTTACATCGCCGAGGCGATAATGCGCATCTTTGTCAAAACAGCAAGGCACTACTTTGCCGTCCCAAGTAATGACACAAGAATGCCACATTTTCCAACAATGATTCAAAAGCCGGTTTTTGATGCCAAAAGTCCCATCGGGTTTTTGATAGTAGCGCGAATATTTGGCAATCGTAGGAATCAAATCCGAGCCTTGCTCATAGTCATAAATTTGGGCGGTTTTGAGTCCCACCTCGTCCACCCCAAGTTCTTTTGCCAATTGATACACTTCGGCAATTTGATGTTCATTGGGTTTTACGACCAGAAATTGAAAAATAACGTGGGGAGTGCGGGATTTCAGTTGTTTTTTCCAATGAATGATATTTTTAGTACCTTCAATTACTTTATCCAATTTGCCGCCTACCCTATATGATTGGTAAGTCTCTTGAGTAGTACCATCAATGGAAATAATGAGGCGGTCTAAGCCCGACTCTACGGTACGGCGGGCGTTTTTGTCGTTCAAAAAATGCGCATTGGTTGAGGTAGCCGTATAAATTCCTTTGGCAGAGGCATATTTGACCAAGTCGAGAAAGTTGGGATGTAAATAGGGTTCGCCCTGAAAATAAAAGATGAGATAAAGCAAGGTACTCTCCAGCTCATCAATGGTTTGGCGAAAAAGCTCATCGGGCAACATACCGGTAGGGCGGGTAAAATTGCGCAAGCCGCTCGGACATTCGGGGCAACGCAAATTGCACGAGGTAGTCGGCTCAAATGAAATACTTATGGGCATTCCATAATGGTGGACTCGCTTCGTAACTTTGGAATAATAATAGCTAAAAACTACCAACCACATATTCCAAACCTTGCGCCAAGTCAGTTTTCGCCACAAGTTCAAACCATCACGGATATTTCGATTCATACAATTATTTTGTTTGCCAGCTTTGCTTGCCTGAATGATAAATTAAAGTATAAAATTTTTTGTAAATAATTGATAATCAGTTAGTTGTATTCTCAAATGTTATTTGATTCCACTTTCGGACTTCCAATTTTTTTGAACCAAATAGAAACATCTAATTTTAATCAAAAATTTAGGGAAAAACTTAAAAATCTCCTCCATTCATTGCCAAAATGCCAAATTTAGAATTAATACAAATTTGGGGCATATCAGGCTGTAAAGTTAAGCAATAAGGCAATATTTTCACGTTAATTAACGTGAATATTTTAGTAAATACTTGATAATGAGATAGTTATATTACAAAATCTTACTATTTTCAGTGGATTATCAATTGTTTCAAAAATAAAATTG
>JALONJ010000676.1 GCA_025455045.1 Microscillaceae bacterium
ACGCTTTAGATTCTTCACTTCGTTCAGAATCACTGAAAAGCGAGAGCTTTTCAGAATTCAATGGAATTCCCAAAGGCAATTCCTGAAAAGTGGTGAAGAACCAAATTTTCGTACCTAACTGCGCCATTTAGTTAGTAAAAATGGAACACCGATAACGCGGATTAGACAAATAATTACGGATTTATCGGGGCAAATCTGCCCAATCCACGTCATCGGTGTTCTAAAAAACCATCCAATACTACCCGACAGGATTAACCTGATAAAACACTAAACCAAAACACATTTGCGTGGGCAGGCTGACCAGCCTGCGTTACAATTTTCCGGCAGCGGTTGGGTGAAGCAACCCTGAACTTTGGGCATAAAAAAAGCCTCTTGGCAGATGACCAAGAGGCTTTGCGGGAAAATTTATTTTTATCAATGGCTAAAAACAAACCCAATGAGCGTCTTGGCTACACCTGTTGGCATAACTAAAATCCCAAGAATTTGCCTTAAAACTATTGACGGTTAAAATCATTGTCTGTTTTTTTGATTTGATTACCCAAAGATACGGAAAAGTAACCTTAAGGTTGATTTTTTTTTAAATTTAATCAAAAAGGTGGTTTTTTCGGGCAAACACTGCGGTATTCAAAATTGACCAAGTTTTTAACTTTGCCGAAGCGCGGACTAAGGGCTTATTTTTTTAGGTAATTCTTACTTTGTAATTTTGTGGGTATCAATCCTGCAAACATTCGCCTCTTTCTTGCGTTATTCCAATGGGGATTTGGAGCAAAATTGTTTGCCAATTCCCAAAATTAGCATATTTATTGTTTATCAAGTGCTATAAACTAATCTCTATAAATTTACTCATTATATTTTCACTTTTTAGATATAAGTCATTCATTATCAACTAATTAGTAAAAAAACATTTTGAGTAGCTATTTCACTGCTAGGCATTTATGTACCAAATTCATCAATATTTTCTAGACCGATACTTGCATTACTCCCCATTGGTAGTCAGAAAAACCAAGATTCTGATTAATGTCATCATTGCTTTATTAACTTTTTGCGTATTTGTATTGGTAGCCCATACTTTGGGCAAGCTACCTTGGTTTGTAATTTTGAGCGATTTTTTGTTGATTTCTTCAGGCTTTTTAGCTTTGTATTTGATTAAACTAGGCAAGTGGCATCGCGCCTCGAGTCTCATTATTTTGGTGTTGGCAGTCAGTATTTTTGTCCAACTGCCCCTTCGTGATTGGCTTCGCCAAGAGACTCAAACTCATTTGCGATTTTTGGAAACCCTTTGTTTGTTGATAGGATGTTTGAGCCTCATTAGCTTGTTTGCTTATCGGAGTTATCAAATTTTTTGGTTTACAATCATCGCTCTGGCTATTGTATTTGTGCATTTTGCCATTATTTCGTCCAAATACGGGCATACCTACGCCTACAACTTGGCTTTTGCCGATTTGGTTATTTACTCTACGGTATTGCTTTGCACGGGTTATATGGCAAATTATATGTTTGAATTGCAAGAAAACCTGATTGTAGATTTGGAGCAAGAATCTGCCAAAGTCAAAGATTTGAACAATACCTTGCAAGCCAAAGTTGAGAGTCGCACCCACGAGTTGGAAAATCGTAACCAAGAACTTGAGAAAGCCAATTTTGAATTGGATAAATTTGTGTATAGTATTTCGCACGATTTGCGCTCGCCTTTGGTATCAGCATTGGGCTTGGTGGCATTGATGCGCGAAGAGACTGAGGTCAACTCTTTGCAATATTATGTGCAAATGATTGACAAACTTTTGATTCGGTTAGATGATTTGGTCAAAGATATTTTGGATATTTCTATCAATTCGCGCCAAGATATGCAAAAAGAAGTCATTGACTTTCATCGCTTGGTAGAAGAAGCCTTCAATAGCCATAAATTTGGGCATCGCCTGCGCCATATCAAAAAAATAATTGAAGTCGACCAAAAATCCATTTTTTATTCCGACCGCCGCCGACTGAGTATTTTGTTCAATAATTTGATAAGCAATGCCATCAAATATAGCGATGAAGAAAAAGCCGATGCTTTTGTAAGAGTAAAAGTATTTGCCGACAAACAACAAGCCCTCATTGAAATAGAAGACAATGGCGAAGGCATAGCCAGCGAAAGTATTGACAAAATTTTTGATATGTTTTATCGGGCGACCAGCAATAGCCACGGCTCGGGTTTGGGCTTGTATATTGTAAAGGAATCATTGCGCAAAATCGGTGGCAACATTGCCGTAAAATCGGAACTAGGCAAAGGTACTTATTTCAAAGCGCAAGTTCCCAATGATTATGAACCTGATTTTGTGTATTTGCCACCTATGGAATCCTTGCCGCCGGTGAAGGTGTAAAGTGGAAAAAGTTTGGAGCTATATGCCTCATTTTGTAATTATTCTTTATTTAGGAACGAATAGCGAATAATGTAGAATGGATAATTTTGTAATCGCTTGGAAATCCGCCAGAGGCGGACACGTCAATATTTTAACGTGAATATTTTTGTAACTAATTGATAATCAACTAATTATAATGTAAAAAATATATTTTTTCGATAAATTATAAATTATGTTTAAAATAAAATTGTATTATTTTAATATAATA
>JALONJ010000220.1 GCA_025455045.1 Microscillaceae bacterium
ATCAAACACTTATATAAATTTTATTTGCAAAAGCTAATCCAAAAATAAACTATTTAAACACAAAGAACACTGAGAAAATGCCCACAAAGTACACGAAGAACTTGGTGTTTCTTGGTGCCTAAATAGTGAACTTTGTGGTAAATTAAGATGATATTAGTTATAAGTAACTGATAATCAGGTACTTATCAACAAAATACAAATTAAAATTTATTTTAAGTTTTTCACCCAATCCTAATTTTAAATAATATCAATGATACCCATTTTGCAAAGCAAATAGCTCGTAAATATTTGATTGTCAATAAGTTAAATATTATTTAATAACAACAAATTAAAAATGAATCTTCGCCACTTTTCAGGAAAATTGTAATGCCGGCTGTCTAGCCTGCCCGCGTAAATGCGTTTAGGCTTAGAATCTAGAGTTTCTCAAAAACAGAAAAAAGTCTTAAAAATTACCTAATTGCCTGATTTTCAGATACTTATACCAATCATATCTCTTCTGAATGGGCAGAAGGCATCAAAACAGCCCAAGCTATTGACCTAGGTGAAGGCTTCATAAATTTTCTTTCAACTCGACTTTGGTGGCACGAATTGCCGGAATATATGATGAGATGAGCGTAATCAGAATAATAGATATAGTCGTATAAACAAAATCCCAAGCCGCCAATTTGACCGGATAAGCAGTAACTACTGTAGTCGAAGTTCCCATAGAAATAAACCCGAATTGCTGTTGTAATAAACACAAACTCGTGCCTAAAAACAAACCAATCGCCGCCCCAGTAAAGGCAATAATGACTCCTTCCAAAAAGAAAATTTGCCGAATAGTCTCAATTTTTGCCCCCATAGCTTGCAAAATAGCAATGTCTTTTTGTTTGTCAATGACCAGCATCATCAAGGCAAAGAAAATATTGAAAGAAGCGACCGCCAAAATAAACGACAAGGTAAGATAAACAAATAATTTCTCGATTTTGATAGCCTTCAACAAACTTGCGTCTTGTTCATCACGGTTTTGAACAACAAAATTTTCACCCAATGTATTTTTCAATTGCTGTTGTATTGCATTGATTTGCTGAGGTTTATCCACTTTTATTTCGAGGGCAGTGCGCCGATTTTCGTACTCCAAAAGGTCTTGCGCAAAACTCAGTGGCACAAACACATATTTATCATCATACTGTTTCTCGAGCATAAATACTCCGGCGGGCATAATCGGTTTTTGATTAAAACTTTTTTCGGGATTGGCGGTACTCAAATTGACTTTTTTTTGGCGTTTGGGATACCACAAATACATCTTATCAATGTCATTGCGCAAAGAAATAGACATTATTTGTTGTACCCATTGCCCAATTACCGCAAAATTTTGCTTGTTTTCTTGCAATTTGAATCGCCCACTCAAAATGGCAGAATCTAGTTTGGTTTGTTCAAGGTAGTTTTCGCTCACCCCTTTGAGGGTTACGACCATTTGCGCATCTCGGTACTTGAGCAGGGCATTATCTTCTATAACCTCCGAAACTACCTGAATATGAGCTATTTGCCGGATTTTTTTCAAAAAATCAGCACTTACCGCAAAGGTTTTGCCTTTGAGGGGCATTACTTTCAAGTCAGGATTAAATTTGGAATGTAAGCCCCTTACCACATCTTCCAGACCATTGAATACCGATAGGGCAATGATCAAAGCCATAGTTCCAACCGCTACTACTGCCAGCGAAATGATGGATATAATATTGATAAAGCCTTTTTTATGTTTGGAAAAAAAATACCGCCGAGCGACTTTTAAGGGTAGATTCACAAGTTATTTTTTGAATAATGAGACAAAGTAATGAGCTTACAAACTCAAAATAAAACTATTTACCGCAAATATCTGACATTTCACAAAAAAATAGTCAAGTTTTGTCTTCATTCCCGCAAAAACCACCACAAAACTACCATTGTGGTTTGCTTTGCAAAATAAAGTAATTTTATAAATATTTGATAATCAATGGGTTAGTAAGCCTATTGATTATCAGTCAGAGGCATACATAATCCATCACTTATAAAAAATATCCGAAGTATTGGTCGTGAGGAATTTTATCAAATTACTGCTCCGCAAGATTATTTTATAAATAATTGAAGATTGATACGTTATACTCGGCGTTGGCATTGGTAATTGTAGAAAAAGCCGTTTGAATCTATCAGGTTGATAAAACCTAACAGGTCTTGCTAAGCACATAATTCATAATTTCTAAGGAAACTCTGTAAACAAAGTGTTGCTATCCAAATCCAAGCGATAGAGATTGCGAATGGTCAAAAAAACCTGTTGTTGAGTCCACGCTACCCCGCTCCATACATCATTTTTTACACTAAAATGATGCTCGGCAAAGGTACTACCATCATTGAGATTGACCCAAGTCAAGAACAAAGTTCCACTATGCTCAACAAAGTCCAATACCACCAATTTATTTTGCCGAATATTGACCGCCCACTCGCGCCCGCGCTTGCCGGTATGAAGTTTTTGGATAGTGCGCAAAGGATATTTTACACTAATTCTGCTACCGTTTTTTTCCAAAAGCCAAATTTCATTTTTTGCCGAACCTCTTTTTCTAAACACATTGATTATCAATTGATTGCCCGATTCGCCCAGCAAAAAAAACTGGTAAGTGTCGTCTTCTAACAACAATGTGCTTCTACCGTCATCTATGGCAAACTTCCAGAGCTGGCTCAATTGGTTGGGTAAAGTAAGACTGATATACAAAGCCTTACCATTGCTCAAAAACCATTCGTTTTGGGCAAATTTGTTGGTTTTAATTTTGACCGAAGGCGGCACAAAGCCATTGGGCAGGGCGGTTTGCCAGCGCATTTTGCCACTCAAATCATAATTGAGCAAAAAATAATTTTGATTTTTATCTTTGCCAAAGCCATACAATTGCCCATCATACCAAAAAAAAGGGCTGTAAAAATCGAGGCTGTCTAAGGTATATCTTTGCAAAAGCGCGCCGTCTTTTAGTCCAAAAACCTTGAGTTCGGCCGGTGCGTCAGGATTGGCGGAGGTTTGGTCAATCACCCATACATTTTCTTGGTTATGATAAAGCCCCCTGCCAAAACCATCGGGGGTATTGAGGCGGTTTTCCCACAATACTTTGCCTTTCATTAAATCAATGCCGTACAAAATTTGGTCTTGGGTAAGCACCAAGCCGATTTTATTCAAAGTAACTTGCAAACAATCGACACAATCAGGGTGAATCACATCACTCAATTTGCGCGACCACTGCAATTGCCCTTTGCTACGGTCAAAACACTTGAGTTGCGAGCCATCGACTAGGTATAAGTTATTAAAATCAAATTGATTTTTGAGCTTCTCGATGCCCTGAATGGGCGTATTATCAAGTTTGATTTCCCAAATCGGCTTCATACCGGCGGTGGCTTTGTAAGCCAAAAAAGTTTCTTGTTGAGCAAGGTTACGATTTTGGCTAATCAAATCGCTCAAAGGTGTACCCCGAAAACGAGTATTGAAAATCAATAAGTTATCAGCTTTTTCGCGCTCACTCAGGGTAAATGTCTGTGGGGTTGCCCAAGCTTGGCGTTTTTCAATCAGGGTCAAATTTTTGAGGTTTTTGACCCAAGCCGGTAACTCTACCCAGCCGGGCACTAAAATCAAAATTAAAATTAACAGTAAAATTCCAGAAAAAAATAAATTACCCAAAGCCGCACAACCACGGCTGATTTTTTCGGGTTTTTGGTCAGTCATTTTGTTTTTGTTATTCTTACACCAATATAAACGGATAATCGAGAAGTTAATCGCAACAAAAGTATGAATTTTTAGAATTTTTAACTTTATTATTCCGAGTTTCTAGTTTTTAGTTTCTAGTTTTTAGTTCCGAATTCTTCTCTAAATATTTGATAATCAGTTAGTTATAAAAAATATTTGAAATAATATAACTAATTGCCTGTGTCCGCCTTTGGAGGATTGTCAAGGGTGCATTTCAAATTTATTCCTTAGATTCCCTCTCTCAGAGGAGAGGGCAGGGGTGAGGTCTTACAACGTAAATTTGAAATGCACCCGATTGTCAATTACTTATAAAAACTCTCCGAGGTATTGATTAAAATAACGTGAATAGGGTGCATTTCAAATTTACCACCTATAGCCCTCTCCTTCGGAGAGGGAAGGGTGAGGCAAAAGAAACGCGTAAATTTGAAATGCAACCCGTGAATATTTTGAGAAATATTGAAAAAGTACAAAAAATGAATCTTTAAAAAAAACAATCTAAAATTCCCCCAAGTCGTCATCCTGCGTGGAACTTTGTTAAATTGCTATGTCTTAAAATATTTCTGTAATTAATTGAAAATCAACAAATTATAATTGTCTAAAAGCGAAAAAAATCCACAAAGCTCCACGCAGGATGACATATTTGTGTTTTTTATTTTATTTTATTTTTAAAATAATTGATGATTTATCAAAAAAAGCGGATTTTTACATCATAATTAGCTCATTATCAAATAGTTACTAAAATATTTATGTTAAATTACCAAATCTCTACCGAATTGAATAGGATAATTTTCAATCTCTAAACTACAACAATGTATTGAATATATAAATGTAACTCATTGATTATCAGTGCTTTATAATTTGAATAAAAACTATAAACCAACAAACAGCCAAGACTATTGATAAACCAATCAAACTTTTTTTTAATTTTGCGGGTGATTTTATTTGGGATTTACCACCAAGTAAACCTCTTTGGTAAAAATATTTATAAAAAGTACGATATAAATGGTTTATAATCAGTTAGTTGAGAAAAAGGCTTGCTTGGCACTCATTGGTTTGGGTTATGTAGGTTTGCCGATTGCGCTTGCCTTTGCCAAAAAAATCAAAGTAATAGGCTTTGATATTGCCCCCGAAAAAATTGCTTTGCTTCGCCAACAAATCGACCCTAGCGATGAAGTGGACAAAGCCGAATTTGAAAATTGTGATATTCATTTTACTCACGACCTCAACGATCTGCGTGAAGCCACTTTTTTTATTGTTGCTGTGCCTACACCTATTGACAACAGCCTCAACCCCGACCTCAAGCCTTTGCTTTCGGCTTCCAAAACAGTGGGCAAAGTGCTGAAAAAAGGCGATTATGTAGTATATGAGTCCACAGTTTATCCGGGCTGTACCGAAGAAGATTGTATTCCGGTTTTGGAAAAAGAATCGGGATTGAAGTTTTTGCAAGATTTCAAAGTGGGGTATTCGCCCGAAAGAATCAACCCGGGTGACAAACAACATACCTTAGCCAAAATTGTAAAAGTAGTATCGGGTTGCGATGCCGAATCAGCCGAGCAAATCGCCAAAACTTACGAATTGGTGGTAGATGCCGGCGTACATCGCGCCTCGTCTATCAAAGTAGCCGAAGCCGCCAAAATCATTGAAAACACGCAACGCGATTTGAATATTGCCTTGATGAATGAGCTTTCTCTGATTTTTAACCGCCTCAATATCAATACTTATGAGGTGCTGGAAGCCGCCGGAACGAAGTGGAATTTTTTGAAATTTACTCCCGGATTGGTGGGCGGACACTGCATTGGTGTAGATCCCTATTACTTGACTTACAAGTCGAAACAAGTAGGGCATAACCCGATGGTGATATTGAGCGGGCGCAATATCAATGATGGAATGGGGGCGTATGTAGCCAATCATACCATCAAACTGATGCTCAAAACCGGCAAAACCGTCAATCAATTAAAAGTATTGGTGATGGGCGTTACATTTAAAGAAAATGTAAAAGATATTCGCAACTCGAAAGTTGCTGATATTATTCACGAACTAAAAGATTTTAACATTCACGTCGATGCTACCGACCCGCACGCCGACAGCCACGAACTGCAAGAGGAGTATGGGTTTGGTTTGTGCGAGCAAATCGGCAATGATTATGATGCCGTGATTGTGGCGGTCAATCACAAAGATTATTTGAATCTGGACGAAGCCTATTTTCAATCTATCAGCAAGCCCAATGCGGTGTTTGTCGATGTAAAAGGTATTTATCGCAATACAATTGAATCTTTAAATTATTGGAGTTTGTGAAGTTCCGAGTTTCGGGTTTCTAGTTCCGAGTTTCGGGTCTCGGGCTTCGAGTTGTTTGCTAAATACTTCCTGCCGTTGTTGGTGTTAGAAATTACCTATTGCTCTTAAATATTTTAGGGCTTGTCAGGTAATTTCGACACCAACAACCAACTGTACTACGGGTTGTTGGTGTCGAAAAATGCCCGAAAAAAGTAGTAGTCAAAAGTTAAAAGGCATTTTTCTAACACCAACAACGGAGTAATCATAAGTATTTGATAATCAATGACTTATAAATTTATTTTGATTTTGAATCTAAACCTGAATTATAAATTAAATCAATATGCAAGAAAAAGGGACAATTTCGGTCAATACCGAAAATATTTTTCCGATTATCAAAAAGTTTTTGTACTCCGACCACGAGATTTTTTTGCGTGAGTTGGTATCCAATGCGGTAGATGCCTGCCAAAAAATCAAACGTTTGGCAGCTTTGGGCGAGTATGGTGGTGAATTGGGCGATTTGAAAGTAAAAGTCAGCCTTAATCCCGAAGCCAAAACCATTACCATTAGCGACAACGGGATTGGTATGACTGCCGAGGAAATCAAAAAATACATCAATCAAGTAGCTTTTTCGGGGGCAAGCGAGTTTTTGGAAAAATACAAAGACAAAGTAGAGCGCAAAGAAATCATTGGCAATTTTGGCTTGGGCTTCTATTCGGCATTTATGGTTTCGAAACAAGTGCAAATTGTTACGCTTTCGCACCAAGAAAATGCTGAAGCCGCTTTATGGACTTGCGATGGCTCTACCGAATTTTCGATTGAATCGACGGTCAAACAAGCCCGTGGAACAGACATTGTACTGCACATCGCCGAAGACTCAGAAGAGTTTTTGGATAAATACCGCTTGAGTAGTATTTTGACCAAGTATGCCAAATTTTTGCCGATTACAGTTGAGCTGGAAGATGAAGTAATCAACGAAACCGAGCCGATTTGGACCAAATCGCCCAATGATTTGAAAGATGAAGATTATCTCAACTTTTACAAAAACTTGTATCCAATGGCCGAAGACCCGCTATTTTGGATTCATTTGAATGTAGATTATCCTTTCAATCTGACCGGGGTTTTGTATTTTCCCAAAATCAAGTCAAATTTGGAACTGTACAAAGAAAAAATCCAACTCTACTCGCGCCAAGTCTTTATTACCGATGAGGTCAAAGATATAGTGCCGGAGTTTTTGATGCTTTTGCACGGCGTAATCGACTCGCCGGATATTCCTTTGAATGTATCGCGCAGTTTTTTACAAGCCGATAGCAATGTCAAAAAAATCAATGGCTACATTACCAAAAAAGTTGCCGAAAAATTGAATGAGTTATTCAAAGAAAATCGCACTGAGTTTGAGAAAAAATGGGAGAGTTTGGGCTTGTTTGTCAAATACGGTTTTGTTTCCGATGACAAGTTTTATGAAAAAGCCGTAGCCTTTACCTTGTTGCAAAACCTTGATAATAAGCACTTTACGCTTGATGAGTACCGCGAGCATATTCAAGCATTGCAAACCGACAAAGACAACAAAGCCGTATTTCTTTATACTTCGGACGTGGATAAGCAAAATACTTATATCCAATCTGCCAAGAAAAAAGGCTACGATGTTTTGAAGCTAGACGATAGATTGATTGACTCGCATTTTATCTCGGCTTTGGAAAGCAAATTGCCCAATACCCAACTCAAGCGCGTAGATGCCGATACAGTGGACAAATTGATTGACTCGGGCATCAAAGCCGAAAGCGTATTGAGCGAAGCCGAAAGCACCCGTATCAAAGACCTATTTGAGAAAATATTGGACAATAAAACCCTGACTATCACTGTAGAATCATTGCCCCAAGACGAAATGCCGGTCGTGATTACCTTGCCCGAGTTTATGCGCCGGATGCGCGATATGGCAATGAACGGCGGAATGGCGAGTTTTATGGCAAATATGCCCCCGCAGCTCAATTTGGCTATCAATGGCAATCACGCCTTGACCCAAAAAATACTGCAAGCCGACGAAGCTACCCAAATCCAACTTATCAGACAAAGCTACGACTTAGCCCTGCTGTCGCAAAATATGCTTGGAGGCGAAAATCTCACCAAGTTTATTGAGCGCAGTGTATCATTGCTGTAGTACTTATTGGTGATATAAACAGCTCATAATCAACACTTTATAAAAACAAGTAGTGAAAACTACTTGTTTTTTTGTTTTAAAAAAATAGATAAATGCTTGATAATCAGATAGTTATAACTTTTTAGACATTTATTCTAAATCACTGAAATCCCACAGCTAAATAAATAGCCCAGAGATTCGATTCAGCACTTTACATCTTGTTATAAATGCACTGCTAGGCGATACGTTTTTACTTTATGCAAACAATGTTTTTTGTATATAAGGCATTTTTTTAGGTTTTATTTCAATGTTTGCATTTTTGTCATTGATATATTCTTTGATACAATTAGCCACATATTCAGCCAATTTGACAGGAACAGCATTACCAATAACTTGTTCTAAATCAGATTTTGATAAATTGTCCCAATTAAAGTTTTTAGGAAAAGTTTGTAAATAACTTCTTTCTAAAGTGGTCAAAGGTCGCACTTTTTCCAAATCCTTTGTTGTATCTCCTTCGTGAAATTGATAGGTTTTAGGAATAGGTCTATTTACTCCTCGGATAGTTGGGCTTGGTTCATAAATACTGAAAATTGCTCTTCTTGCATAACTTCTAGGGTGTCTATAATAATGCTCTATCCCTAAATCATAACCCAAATAATCAAAAATAGTTAAAGGCTCTTTGGCTAAATTTTTCTCTAAATAAGGTATTAAAATATTGTCCTTTTCGTCTAAAACACCGATTAAAAAAAATCTTTTCCGTGCCTGTGGAACCCCACAAAGGCTTGCATTTAGTGTTTTTGGCGAAAGACCATACCCGCTTTTATCGAATATTTCTAATGTGGTTTTCAATGTTTTTGTGGTAGTAATCCTATCCACATTTTCCATCACAAAATACTTAGGCTTGACCTCTGTTATAATTTCTGCGAACTTTATGGTCAAATCAGCTCGGTCTTGCTCGTTTCTTTTTCCTGCACTCGAGAAGTCCTGACAGGGTGGTCCCCCAATAATCATATCAGCCTTATAGTCTTTGAACATATCAAAATTTGTAAGTTCTGATAAATCCAAATTAACAATAGGGTGATAAAAATTTTTCTCATAAATCCTAATTGCGGGTTGCCAATTATCAAAACTTGCAACAATTTCAAAACCTGCATTTTGAAACCCTAGTGATAAGCCACCACAACCCGAAAATAAGTCTATTATTCTCATAATCCGTCAAATAAATCAGGTGAATTATAAATAATGGCATCAAAACGTCTTTCGGGGCTTAAAAGCAAATGCCCGCCGCCCAAAATAATATTCTTGATTTCATCTTTGGTTATTCTCGGCTTTGTTAATTCGGGGCAAGCCATAAATTGCTGTGAAACTTTGCCACTAACTGCAAAAGCCTTATCGTTTTTGGTATTAAATGAAAGTTCATCTATAATTATAGTGTAGTTTATTTTGCCATTTTTGCAAAAATCTAAAAGCATTTTCAACAGCCAAATCACAGAACGCAGCTGCCTTGTAATTTTATTTTCTGTTGTTAGTTCTTCTCTTGCAACATTCAAAAACAATCTGGTAAAGGCTTAGTTACTCCAAACAAAAATATCTAAACAGTTGCCTGCTAATTGAGATGACTTTCCGATAGTTTTCCAAACAGGTTGAACTACTAAAGGTTCTTGTTTGTCTAAACTTTCTAATAGGATTTTATTTAAAACCTCAATCATTTTTGGGATGAAGGACATTACGGTTGTTCCTTCGGTCCAATCTGTTATTTTATCAAAATGATTTCCTATATGACTTTTTAAATTGCTTATATTTTGTTTGTAATTTGTAGCAATACTCAATGCTAAATAAACAATACTATCGGGGCGCACTACTATTTCAGAACCAAACTTATCATCTGTTAATTCACAAGTTGAGTTGTCAGGTAAGGCTGTTAATTTGACTTCTAAGCCACGTAAGCAAGTGCCATTATTTTGCGTAACTTGCGTAACTAAATCTATTCGGGGGATATTTCCTACGACTAATTGCTGATAAGGGACATAATCACTTTCAAAGGCAAAAAATAAATCCTTGTTAGTGGGCTCTATTCCAAAAAGTTGTGTAGTAGAGATATTTGAATGTAAAACTTTTAATTTCTTGTCTAATTGCAAATACACGAGTTTCATTTTTTGACTGTGCATATAGCAAGCCAAAGCAGCAGGAAAAGATGAGTTAAATTGGTTTTTGCCCCAACTATCCTTTTGGGTAAAATCTCTATTTGAGGGGCGCATTTCAAATTTACGCGTTTCTATTGCCTCACCCCAGCCCTCTCCGAAGGAGAGGATTATAGGTAGTAAATTTGAAATGCACCCCTATTTGAGTTAGTTAAACCAAATAATGATGCTTTTGGCATATCGTTTTTTTACAAAGTTATGTTATTATTCGATCTTTTTCATTTCAAGTTGTTATTTTAACGTATTACTCGACGTTTTGCAGCCTATAAAAAACAAAACAACCCCACTTTTTAACAAATAATTATCCTTGATAAATCAATATTTTTGCTCAAATTCATTACTTTTGCTCAAATCTCTATTTGAAAGGCAGTAAATTTGAGAATAACCTTGATTTTTTTGGTTATTTCAAAACATTATACTTAGTTAAATATTTGATATTCAGATATTTATTCAAAAATAATCATTCAAAAACGCACGTTTGCATCTATCTAATTTTCTATTCTTAATTCCAAAATGATTCAAATGGAATCTACTGACATCGACAATCCAACTATCATCAAGACACCCAACCCTTTAGATAATCTATCGCCTCAAGATTATATCATCGTGCGGGGCGCGAAAGTCAATAATCTCAAGAATCTAAGTGTAGCCATTCCGCGCAATAAATTGGTAGTTATTACCGGTTTGTCGGGGTCGGGCAAGTCGTCATTGGCATTTGATACTTTGTTTGCCGAAGGGCAAAGAATGTATGTCGAGAGCTTGAGTTCGTATGCGCGCCAGTTTTTGGGTAGAATGGAAAAACCCGATGTGGAGTCAATTCAAGGCATTGCGCCCGCTATTGCCGTAGAACAAAAAGGCAATACCAAAAACCCGCGCGCGACGGTAGGCACTACCACCGAAATTTATGATTATTTCAAGTTATTATTTGCCCGCATTGGGGTTACATATTCGCCCATTTCGCAACAAGCCGTCAAAAAAGACACCGTTACAGATGTGGTCAATTACATCCAAAGTTTTGCCGATGGACAAAGAGTGGTGATTTTAGCTCCTTTGCAAATTGCCGAAGGACGGAGCTTGGGCGAAGAACTAAAAATTTTATTCCAAAAAGGTTTTTCGCGGATAGTGGTCAATGATGAAACGATTTTTATCGAAGATTTGATTACCATTGAAGTAAGCCCCGAATTTTTGGAAGATAATTCACAAGAATCTGATAATGAGGAAGTTACAAATAAAAAATCATCAGCAAAAGCCAAAAAAAAACCTGAACCCAACAGTGTTTTACAAACCAAACCCAAATTATCAACCATTGATATTCAACAGTCTGCTATTTATATTTTAATTGACCGCGCAGTAATCAACCAAGCCGAAGAAGACAACCAATTTCGCTTGGCTGACTCGGTACAAACAGCTTTTTATGAAGGACATGGCACTTGTCGGGTAGAAATTATGGGCTTGGAAAAACGAGATTTTTCGGACAAATTTGAGTTAGATGGCATTACCTTCGAAGAACCCAGTGTGGCTTTTTTTAGCTTCAATAGCCCTTATGGTGCTTGCAAACGCTGCGGCGGGTTTGGCAGTGTATTGGCAATTGACGAAAACTTGGTTATTCCTGACAAAACCCTTTCGGTGTATGAAGGAGCAGTAGCCGCTTGGCGCACCGACAAAATGCACGAATGGCAAGAGGCATTTGTCAAAGCCACTCGGCAATTTGATTTTCCGATTCATCGCAGTTATGAACACCTCAACGAAGCAGAAAAAGAAGTTTTGTGGAATGGCAATCAATATGCCGAAGGTATCAGTCAATTTTTCAATTATGTTGAATCTCAATCCCACAAAATTCAATATCGAGTGATGATGTCGCGCTATCGGGGAAAAATTGTTTGCCCCGATTGCCGAGGTACGCGCTTACGCAAAGATGCCGGATATGTCAAAATTGGGAGCCTCCCCCCACCCCACCCCGAAGGAGGGGGGGCAATTACTCCCCTCTCCTTCGGAGAGGGGTTGGGGGTGAGGCTCTCCATCAGCGATTTGGTCTTATTACCCATTCAAGATTGCCTTAATTTCTTTCAAAATTTGCAACTCTCTGATTATCAACAACAAGTAGCCCAAAGGATTTTGCCCGAAATTACCAATCGTTTGACGTATTTGGACAAAGTAGGCTTGGGATATTTGACTTTGAATCGTTTGACTGCGACCCTTTCAGGGGGCGAATATCAACGGATTAAATTAGCTACGGCTTTAGGGAGTGCTTTGGTGGGTTCAATGTATATTTTAGATGAGCCGAGCATTGGTTTACACCCGCGCGATACGGCGCGATTGGTGGAGGTTTTGCAAGATTTGCGTGACTTGGGCAATACTGTCATTGTGGTCGAACACGAAGAAGAAGTAATGCACGCCGCCGACCAAATCATTGACATCGGACCCGAAGCCGGAAGCAACGGCGGGAATTTAGTTTTTCAAGGTGATTGGATCTCAATTCATAATTATCAATTATTAATGAAGAATGGCAACTCATCACTCGATTCTGAAGCTCAAAAATCTTATACTATTCAGTTTTTAACTAAGCTAGACTCGATTGAAATGCCCAAAAAACGCCGAGCTTGGAAGGAATTTTTGGCAGTAAAAGGCGCGAAACAGCATAATTTAAAAAATATTACCGTTCAGTTTCCCTTAGATGTTCTGACAGTCGTAACCGGCGTGAGTGGCTCGGGTAAATCAACTTTGGTCAAAAGTATTTTGTATCCGGCTTTGGCAAAGCATTTTCAACAGGGCATTGGCGTAGAAATTGGGCAGTTTTCGGGCTTGGGGGGCAGTTTAAAATATTTGCAAGGTGTAGAGTTTGTCGACCAAAATCCGATTGGCAAATCTTCGCGCTCCAATCCGGCAACTTACACCAAAGTATATGATGTAATCCGCGATATATTTGCCGGAATGCCTTTGGCAAAGCAACGAGGCTACGAAAGTGGGCATTTTTCCTTCAATTCCGAAAAAGGGCGTTGCGATACTTGCGAAGGCGAAGGCAGAATCCAAATTGAAATGCAATTTATGGCAGATGTATATCTTACTTGTGAAAGCTGTGGGGGCAAACGCTTTAAAAAAGAAATTTTAGACATTGAATATCAAGGCAAAACCGTTGCCGATGTCTTGGAAATGACCATTGATGATGCCTTAGAATTTTTCCAAAACCAAAATAAAGTCGTGCAAGCCCTTGCGCCTTTGGCAAATGTAGGTTTGGGCTACGTGCGTCTGGGGCAGTCCACATCTACATTGTCAGGCGGCGAAGCGCAACGCTTGAAATTAGCCAGTTTTTTGAAAGAAAAACGCGGACGAACTTTGTTTATTTTTGATGAGCCTACCACCGGCTTGCACTTCCACGACATCAAAAAACTCCTCAAGGCTTTCAATGCTTTGATTGACAATGGTAATTCTGTTTTAGTGATTGAACACAACCTCGAGGTAATCAAGTGCGCTGATTGGATAATCGACCTCGGACCCGAAGGGGGCGGGCAAGGCGGACACCTCAGTTTTGCGGGCTTGCCCGAAGATTTGATACAATTGAATGACAATCATACGGCTGGTTTTTTGCGGGGGAAAGTTTTGTAAGTGATTGATTATCAATTACTTACAATTTTATTCTTTAAACCCCAATAAAATAATATATTCACCACCTATCTGCTAGTTTCCAACCTAGCCGAGCCTAATGCGCATTTCCCAACGCGTCTTTTTACAAATTTCTGTAATTTAACGTGAATATTTTGAAATATATTAAAAAAGTACAAAAAATTAAATTTTTAAAAAAACAATCCAAAATCCCCCAAGTCGTCATCCTGCGTGGAACT
>JALONJ010000677.1 GCA_025455045.1 Microscillaceae bacterium
CATTTTGCTTGGTAATGTTCAGAATCACTGAAAAGCGAGAGCTTTTCAGAATTCAATGGAATTGCCGAAGGCAATTCCTGAAAAGTGGTGAAGAACCAATTATTTTATGCAACTCATTCATTATCAATAGTTTATTGAAATTTATTTACAATATTTTGCCATACTCCCAATAGTTGAGGGAGATTAGCTATACCATATCTTTCAGTATTAATTAACAAGTGATTATCTTCTAATTTTAAAAACAGCCAATCAAAGCCGGAAGTAATGGCTTCAGAGTTTTAATAACCATAAGGGTATTCAGCCAGATTAATTTCCCATTTCTGACCCAAATCTCGAAAAAGCTGCAATAAATCAACAATTTGCTTGGTCTGAAATGGGGGAACAAAGTATTTGGGTTCGAGCGTATAAGGTTTGGAACGCTTAGATGTATAAATATCGATGTTTTCAGCGCGTATGGTAATGCTTTTGACTTCTGTCCAATGAATTAAATGGGTTTGCCAGCCGTTTTTCCAATGGATTTTTTCTTCATCAATTCGCAAAAAACGCATTGGTAAAGCCGATTTAGCCGGATAAAGGTATTTTTGCGCAAGCAATACCAAACCCGGCAAAGCCAGTGTAATCAAACCCAACCAAGTAAGCAAATCGGAATCCCAAGTGGGCGGACTGATGAGGATTGCCAAAATATCTAATCCCAAAACGATATATGCCGAGGCTTTGAGGTTTTTTTGGATAGGACTTGAGTTTTTGAAAGTAGCTATAGGATAGCCAAATTCGTCAAGCTCAATGTGGTAATAAATTTCCAACTTATGGCTAACTATCTGATTATCAGAGTTTTGTATTGGTTTCATTGGAGGTATTTCGGTTTAGTTTTTTCTTAATTTTGCGGGCAATGGCTTGTTCGCGCCGACAATCGGGAAATTCAATCAACTCGACACGCATACGAATACAAAACGAGCGAAAAGCCAATTTGAGTTCTTGCACGGTTTGCCCGCCGTCTAAAGTTTGGTTGATATGCTTCAAATCAAGTTTTATCCTTGACCATTCACTTTTTTTTAATACCAATTCAATATGGCTATCGTTGAGGTGTACGCGGCGAACATCTGCCCAATTGATGGTTTTGATGCCTTGCCAATCGCTGACAAAATATTCAATTTTTTCGGTGTCCAATTGATAATAGTAATAGTCGGGAAGATTTTGATTCAAATAGTTGCGTCTTAAAAACAGCCCCGCCGGAATACCCAAACCCAAAAAAGTGGTGAAATCTGAAAAATCATAAGCCGGAAAACTTAAGCAAAGCAACAGTATATCGGCCAGCGACAACCCAAGCCCTAGCCAGTAATAAATCTTTTTGGAACGAGCAATTTTTTGCCATAGCTCTTGCCGAAAACCTCCTTCATCTAAAATCAGGCGATAAACCGGCGGGGCAGTCAAGTTGATGAGTGTATCAGTCATAGATTGAATGATTTGGGAACAAAAATACATTTTTTGGCTCAAAACAAACAAAATCTAGGAATGATGCACCAAATTTTGAAAAACTTGCATCAGTTTTTGGGTGAGTGTGCCGGGCTTGCCTTGTCCAATACGAATATCATCTATTTGCACTACGGGCATTACTTCGTTGGTTGTACCTACTTTGAAGGCTTCGTCGGCTTCTGATAATTCAGCCAAACTTAGCGGGCGCAACTCTACTTGGGCAAATACTTCGGGAGCAATATCCAAAACAATTTGCCGCGTAATACCCCTCAAAATATGGGTATCGGGCGTGATGAGGGTATTGCCTTTCACCAAAAAAAAATTAGTACGGGTACACTCACTGATAAGTCCGTTTTTGACATACAACACATCTTTGGCATTTTGGGCTTGCATTGCCGATTGATTGAGATAAATAGATAAGTAATTGGTAGTTTTTATCTCGGGAAGTTCGCGCAAATGCTCATAAGTAATGACTTTTACGCCTTCAGTATAGTCGCTTGTCGCAATTTTGACCAATGATTCGGTCGTAATAAAAAAATTGGGCGGTCCGCTTGGGTTGGTGCCATTGTCGGTATAGCCTCCGGTAAGCACCCAACGAAAACCCACATCGGTAGCATTTTCGGCTCTTTCGTAAAGTAGTTCCTCGGTGATTTCTTCTATTGCCGATAGCCCCAAAGGCAGTTCCAAACCTACTGCCGCAGCCGACCGCTCGAGGCGAGCATAGTGTTTGGCTAGTTTGAAAGGTCTGCCGTGGTAGGTACGCAAATAATCAAATATGCCATAACCCCGCCACAAGCCCAAATCGTTGAGGGCTAATTTGGCTTCGGTAAAAGGCAACAAAGTGCCATTAAAATAACAATAATTTTCTTGCATACAGAATCGACTATGGAATTAAAAATGATTTAATTGTCTGACCGTTTGACGTGAGTATTTTTTATTTCGGAATTATCGGGTTGGTGGTTCATTTGTCATTCTGAGCATTATCAAGCAAAATGAATATTTTGCGAAGATACCGAGCGAAGCTCCGAAGAGGTTCTTCACCACTTTTCAGGAATTGCCTTTAGGAATTCCATTGAATTCTGAAAAGCTCTCGCTTTTCAGTGATTCTGAACATTACCAAGCAAAATGA
>JALONJ010000221.1 GCA_025455045.1 Microscillaceae bacterium
GAAGAATCTGAAACTCTTGATAATCAACGCTTTAGATTCTTCGCTTTGCTCAGAATGACAAAGAAATTTTTTTCATTCCTGAAAAGTGGTGAAGAACCTCATTTAATAACAACCCATCCCGACCTCCCAGCCCCCTTTGTGTTTCTCCCGAAGGGGGAAAGAAATACCGGGAGTAGATTCTAAAAAAAAGCCCCTTACCGTTTCAAGGGCTGGGGTTGAAATCAATTTGTACAATAGTATTAACAATAACTTAATTCTTGACTCCTAACTCACTAACTCATAGTTCTGATTCTATGCTCAATATTATACTTTTCGGACCGCCCGGCGCGGGCAAAGGCACCCAAAGCAAAAAACTGGTTGCTCAATACAATCTCATTCATCTATCTACCGGCGATTTGCTCCACAAAGAAGTGATGGCAAAAACTGAATTGGGTTTGCAAGCGCGAGAGTTGATGTTGGCGGGCAAACTCGTACCCGATGAAATTGTGATTGGAATGATTGACAACCGCATCAAAAACTCTAAAAATCAAGCCGGATTTGTATTCGATGGCTTCCCACGCAACCTAAAGCAAGCCGAAGCCTTAGACAATCTGTTCAAAATCAATGATTTAAAAATTGATAAAGTCATAGCCCTCGAGGTGGGTGAAGCTGCTTTGATTGAACGCATTTTGCAAAGAGGGAAAGAACAAGGCAGATTCGATGACCAAAACGAAACTTTGGTCAAAAACCGAGTAAAGTTGTATTTCAACGATACCGGAATCGTAAGTCAATATTATCAAACTCAGGGCAAATTTCATAGCCTCAACGGACTGGGCGAAATCGAGACAATTTTTGCCCAAATATGCAAAATCATTGAAAACCGTTAAGTAATTATTTTTTGAAAAATAAGGAGAAAAAAACAATTTTTAACTTTTTGGGGAAAGATTTTTGTTTTGAAATAAAATAGTTTTTTTGTTGAAAATAAAAAAATTATTACATTGCTTCCAAATTTAAAAAATCAGCATATTTTTGATAAAACATTCCACAAGTGAAAGTGTAAGATTCATCATTTTGAAGTCAAATTTTTAGACTTTTCAAACACACTCAACAAACCGATGGCAAAGTTAAAAAATATCATTAAACAACTCTCAGACCCCGATTTTGAGCATATTTACAAATCTTTGATGGATAGCAATGCCGAAAAATCGGCCTATTTGCTCAAATATATGCACCAAGAACAGCTCTCAGATACCAAAATTATGAAAGAGCTGAATGTAAATAACAATGCTTATTACACCTTGCGCTCGCGGCTCAATCAGAAGATTGAAGAATATTTGCTCGAACAAATTGAAAGCCCCCGTACCGAACTTTTGCGCAAAGTTGCCAATATCAACGAAATTGTTTTTACCAAAAAACGGACTATCGCCATTACCACTCTCAAAAAATTGGAAAAAGAACTACTGGATTACGACTTATCCAATGAATTGATGTTGGTCTATAAAACGCTCAAAAAACTCCACGTAAATACTCCCGAGTATTTTGATTATTCGCAACTTTACAACCGCCACGTAGCCTACACACTCGATGTGGATAGGGTAGAAAGTTTTATGGCAGAATACTTCAAAAAATATGGCGTTTATAGCTTTACAGGCGATGAAACCGACAAACTTGAGTTGATTTTGTTGAACAAAGAAATCATCAGTATTTGCAAAAAATACGGTGAAGAACACTTCCATCGCTTGTATGTGTACCAAAGTCTGGTCAATGTATTTCATCGTTTGTTTGTAGAAGCCGAAGACGAAATGGCAGATGAAAGCATCGACCCTATTGAAGACATTTTTGACAAATTTGACGAGATTTTCAAACTCTATGAAAAAGACAGTATTTACTTCCACTTGCGAGTAGTGCTGGAGTTTTTGCGATTGGAGTATTACAACCATTATAAACTATATCGCAAAGCCGAAAAATATTTGGACGAAGTACACGACTCTATTGGTAGCTTGTTGTCAAGTTATAACACGCATACTTATCCGGCGCGTTTTTTATTTACCAAACTCGAGCGGCAAGCGCGAATGGGCAGTCAAGAGGCTTTGTATGAAGAAAACTTGGGCTTGTTTCACGACTTTGAACCCGATATTCAAAATGTACCTCAATACGTAACTTATGTGTGTTATCGGGTGCTATCGCAGTACTATGCCGAAAAATACGATGAGGCAATTCGCTGGCTCAACAAACTGCTCAATGATATAAGCCTCAAACGGTTTCCGTATGTTCATTTGGAAATCAAATTGCTGTTGGCAATTTTGTATGGCATTATCAAAGACAACGAGTTATTGGGGCAATTGGTCAATAGTATTCAAAGACAAATTCGGATTTTGAGCAAAGAAACTTGTATTCACGTGGTATTATTTATCAAAATTCTCAAAATTGCCACGCAATCCAGTCGTTCGGAGCGCGAACCCAAAATCAGGGCAGTATTGGAACGCCTACGCAAAACCACGCTACCCGGTGGCTTTAGCCTTACCCGCTATATGAAATTAGATGACGATTTTACGCGAAGAATATTATAAATTCGGCAATACAATTGAGTAATTTGCCGGGGTTTCAAAAAATCCAAAAAACAAGCAATTATCATTGCTTGTTTTTTTTTGAATCTTCAGTGCTTTTTTTTAAATGCTTGATTATCAATTATTTACAATACTTCGGACATTTTTTATAAGTGCTTGATTATCAGTTAGTTATGCTATTTCAAATACTTTTTTATAACTATTTGATAATCAAGCACTTAGCAAATAACCAGGAACTAGAAACCAGAAACTGTCCAAACTATTGATTTATACACTTATTTTATTCGCCCATCGGCTACATTTTTGACAAAATCTAAGGATAAATTGAGGTATTTGGCAATTTGCTCAACTGTCAAATTATTTTGTAGCATTGTTTTGATTGCCTCAATATTTCGTTTTTCAATGCCTTTTTCAATGCCTAGTTTTTCGCCTTTTTCAATGCCTAGTTTTTCGCCTTTCTCCAAGGCTTTTTCGGCAACTTCTTGAATGATTGCTTCCTCAATACCCATATTTTTGCGGTTTTTGGTAATTAATTCAATGTTTTTTTCAAAATCTATCCGAGCTGATTCTTCTTTAAAACGTACATAAAAGCGGATAAAGTTCAATACCTGACGGATTTTTTCGTTTGCATAGCCTTCGGCTTGGAGTTTGCGCACCAGCGCGATTTTCCACTCGAGGATTTGCTTATCGGCTGGCCTTTTTTTCTGTAAGGCTTTTTGAGCCGCCAACATCACAATACTAAATGGATTTTGCGGTTTGTCCAAATCTGCCTCCGACTTATCCAACAACTTAAAAGTATCAAAACTATATTCCAAATGCGTATTTTGATATTGATATACATACTTACTAGGCTGAAAATCAGGTTTTTCATCGGTCAGGATTGCCAAAGCCATAATTTCTTTTTGCCATCGGTCGCGGATGCGGTAAAAATAAGTAAACATCCTTTCGGGAAAATTCAAATCCACATAGCCTTGTACCTCAATGTGAATCAAAATCCACTGATTTTGCCCATTTTTTAGCGGGACTTTGACAAGTTTGTCGGCATAGCGTTTATCAGCTTTGGAATTAGGGAAAATTTCATCTAATTCCTTGTCCAAAAACTCAAAATTTCTCGAGAAATCTATTGCATTTTCTGCCCAATTTGGGTAAAAATACCATATAAATTCAGCGAAAAGGTCTTCAATAATGCCTTTCCAAAGAGTATCGCGGGAGATTTGCATTGGCAAAGCTAAATAATTTTAATACAATTGCTGGTGTATAATTAATTTATATTTTACATAATCAACTCATTATCAATATATTACATATTCTTAAAAATTTTCACTTTACTTGCTGTCGATTGCGGCGATATGCCAGAGGGCTGGTTTTTTGCATTTCTTTAAACACTCGATTAAAAAAAGGTTGATTAACATAGCCCGATTCATAGGCAATTTGCTCGATACTTTTGTCCGAAAAAGCCAAAAGTTTGCAAGCGTGGTTGATTCTATACTCGTTCAATACTTGTTTGAAAGTCTTTTGGGTATGTTTTTGAAAAAACCGACAAAAAGAAGTATCGGTAAGGTTGAGTAAATCGGCAACTGCGCGACTGCTAACCGATTTTTGAAGGTTTTGAGCAATAAAGTCAAAAACTTTTTGGATTCGCTCGGCTTGAATCGGGTGAAGATTGTTGCCCGAAGCCACGCCCAAAATAGTATAATCAGCTTGCGACAATTCATCTAAAATTTCCATAAAAATCAACCATTTCTTCAGCGCAGTAGCTTGTGGCAAGGCACTACAGCGAGTTTTGAAGAAAATATCTTCAGGTTTGAGTGGCAAAACAATGCCTTCTTGAGCTATATCGAGCAGGGTTTTGATGGGTGCAAATTCGGTAAATTGCCGTACCAATAACTCGATTTGGGTAGGTGCAACTTGAATCACATATTCTTCATATTTTTCACCTTCATAACCATAGTCAAAACTGGTGTGGGGAATATTGGAATTGAGCAATATAAGCACTCCGTTTTCGTAGCTAAATGTCTGATTACCAATATATAACCTACCCTTGCCTTCGGGAATACACACAAATTCTATTTCAGGATGATAGTGCCAAGATTTAGTAAGGCAGAGCGGCGCATTTTGATTGTGGTGCAAACGAAGCGATGAGTCTTGCGGAGTTTGAACGTACTCTAAAAAAGGTTTTTTTACTTTCATTGCCAATAAATATTCTTTAAATCATCAAACAAAGATAATTTAGTATAAAAAATGGATAATAAAGTAAAATTTGTCAAAATTTATTTTCCCTACTTTTGTAAAATATTTGCTCAAATGATATGGAAGTAAAAAATCAAGACACTCAATTAAAATATAATAAACTGATAATCAACCGATTAGCAGTTTCTTTTTTCTTTTTCAACAATGGTTTTTTGTATGCTAATTGGACGGCGCGCCTGCCCGAATTGCAAAGACAATTTGGTTTAAACGAGAGTCAATTGGGTACGGTTTTATTTTGTATAGCCTTGGGTTCGATGTTGGCTATGCCTTTTTCGGGTTGGTTGGCGCATCGGTTTGGTTCGCACCGCATCACGGCTGTAATGGCAATTTTGTTTTGTAGTTGTATTCCATTGGTGCCAATTTTTGAAAATGAGTGGCTCATTCGTCTTACCTTTTTGGCTTTGGGGGCGGTTTCAGGGTCATTAGATGTTACGATGAATGAACAAGCCATTTTGGTAGAGCGATTGTGGGGCAAGATTATTTTTTCTTCTTTTCACGCTGTTTTTAGCATTGGTTTGGCTTTGGGGGCAGTTTCGGGGGCAATATTTGCCCGCTATGAAATAGGCCTATTATCTCATTTATTAATTTTGTCGAGTGTGGGTTTGTTTTTCACTTTGTTGGCAATCAATCAATTGATCAAGCCAAATGCCGCACAAGTGGCAAGCACGCGGGAAGAAAAGCCGCAAACCGGCAATCGTTGGCTGGCTTTCCGAGCTATTTTGCCGTTTGGGCTGATAGCTTTTTGTTGTATGACCGGCGAGGGGGCAATGACCGACTGGTCGGCGATTTATACCAGCAAAGTAGTAGGACAAAATGATGTCATAAGTGCTTGGGCTTTTGGTACATACGGATTAGCGATGACAACCGGACGCATAGTGGGCGACTATCTCACGGTAAGGCTGGGCAAGTTTCGTTTGTTGATTTTGGATAGCATTTGTACGGTATGTGGTTTGGGCTTGGCTTTGGCTTATGTATCGGTCTGGACGACCTTTGCGGGATTTTTGCTGGTTGGTTTTGGGGTATCAACGATTGTTCCGATTGCCTATTCTTCAGCCGGAAATCTTAAGGGTATCTCGCCTTCTTTGGGTATATCTATGGTAACTTCTATTGGCTACTCGGGTTTTTTTATCGGTCCACCGGCGATTGGTTTTTTGGCACAGGCTTTTGATTTGCGGATAGGCTTGGGCTTCGTTTTTATCTTGTTTGTCATAATGGGTGGAATGATTGCTTGGTTGGCAAATAAAAAGAAATTAACTGACTGATAATCAATTGCTTACAATATTTAATCGCAAAATTATATGACTTTAGAACACGTAGCAATATGGACTGATGACTTGGAAAAATTGAGGGATTATTACACTCAGTTTTTTGGTGGTAAGCCCAATGCAAAATACTACAATGAGCATAAGGAATTTGCAAGTTATTTTCTGACGTTTGAATCGGGCGCAAGGCTCGAGATTATGCAAATGCCCAACATTCCCGACAATCTCAATGACCGTGTTCAAGCGCAACACAAGGGCATTATTCATTTGGCGTTTGGGGTGGCTACCATTGCCGAAGTAAACCAAAAAGCCGACGAGTTGCGGGCGGCGGGCTATCCGATTTTGAGTGGACCACGCAAAACGGGTGATGGATATTATGAATTTGAGACCCTCGACCCCGACAACAACCGCTTGGAGGTTACGACTTTGTATGAATAAAAACCGAGCGATTTATGATGCGGATTTGGCAGATACCCAACTATTTTTATACATTTCCCACAATTCATTTTTTAAGTTATCTGATTGATTATCAGGATTTTCCAAAGGCTTAATATAAGTTTGATAAAGTATGGAGTGGCGATTGGAAAAATAATTTTTTATGGCGTTCAAGTCCTCAAACCCCCAAGCCCACAAGCAAAGACTGGCATCATCGCCGGTAACTTGGGTGATGGCCTCGCTAAGGTGGGGTTGCCAATCTTCAAAATCAGATTGACTTTTGAACAGCGTTTGCAAAAGCATATATTCAAAGTGCATTGGCGTGGGCAAATAGCCAAAACAGCCATCAGTAGCCGTAATCAAAATACTTGGCTCGGCAAACGAAAAAGCCCGATAATGCAAGCTAAACTCACCTCCGGCTTGCACACAATTGCTGATGGTAGCATCTTGCTCGAGGTTTGCCAAAGCATCGGGTTTGCCGGTGAGGTCGTCTTCGGATAGTTGTTGCAAGCCCTCTTTTTGCCAAATATAACAGCGCGAATCACCCGCCCAAAATACCCAAGCATTTACCAAATTTTCTTCGGAGTTTTCTTCTGCCAAAATTCCTGCCAGGGTAGTAGGCAGTAGGCGAATGAGTTTACTTTTTAGCTTAGATGATTGATTATCAAGCTGTTGCGAATATTCATTGAAGTCATTTTGCAAAACGATTTGCAATTCTTCGGCAAAGTTTTCCGTTAGTTCGGCAGTCAAGTAAAACTCCTCGACTATGGCTTTTGCCAAGCGTGAAGCCAAGTAAGCGCCCGAATATTCCCAAATCTCCCCCTGTTCGTTGGGTAAGGTATAAACCCGACTTCCTGCCCCGCCCAAGCCGTCATAAACTGCCAATATGAAAGTATCGTCATCGCCGGTGAGCAAGGTCGGGGGGGCATCTTCGCCTTTGCCAACAATTTTTTCTGTCCAAATGGTAAAATACATCATTTCAAAACCTGTAATAATAAGTTCAAAAATATAGGTTAATTTACTGATAATCAAGTGATTATCAATGGTTTATGATTTAATTTTTCCTGACATAGGCTTGACAACACCAGCAATTTCCACTATGAATAAGTACTTGATTATCAATGAGTTATAAAAATTTTATTAAATTGTAAAACCCTGATAATCAGATAGTTATAAAATCATCGTTTACTCACATTTTAAACTCTTTGACCGCGTCCGCCTTTGGAGGATAATCAATGAATTATATGCGCCAAAATGGGAATTGCTGTGGCAACCCGCTATACCAAGGAAGAACGGCTAAGTAACCCCGTTATAAAATAATCGACTCAAAACTACCAAATACCGAGATTTTGCCGTAATTTTGCGTGTTTTTTCATTCATTGATTATCAAAAAAAGTTTGGTAATTGTTGTCAAAAACCCCTAATGTAATGCTAAATCGCCGATTTTTACGAGTCAAAGCCCTCCAAGCCCTATATGCTTATGAGCAAGCTAAATATGCTGATTTTCAGTTGGCTAAAGATTATATTTATCAAGCTTATGAGCCGGATTGGGACGAAAAAAAAGACGCTGACTGGAATCTTATCCAACAACAACGCCAAGAATCCACCCAAATTTTTGTCAAAAACCCCGACAACCCCTCGGCAATTGCCGAAAGCACCGCCGATTATAAAGTCAAAAAAATAGCCCTAGAAGCCATAAATCAATACCGCAATCAGATTGCCAAAGACCAGAGTTTTTATACTCGGACAATGCTTGGGCAAGCCGATAAGATGTACGACATATATTTGTCTATTTTACTATTGCTGGTCGAATTGTCGGATTTGGCAAAAGCCGACCGCGAGCAACTCAAAAACAGCTATGTACGCAAAGACCAAGTAACCGGCAATTTCAAATTTGCCGAAAGCCCCATTTGTGCCGCCTTGCGCCAGCACGAGCTGTTTGGCAATGAAGTGGCACGGCGTGGCGTAGATTGGAAAAAAGAAGAAGACCAAATTCGAGAATTGTATCGTAATTCTTTAAAAACCGACGAGATTTATCAAAAATATGACCAATCGCCCGCTACTGATTTTGAAGGCGAACAGGCTTTGGTTTTGCACATTTTGAAAAATGTGATTTTTAACCAAAAAACTGTCAATTATTTCTCGGTAAGCGAAGTTTTTTTGGAAACTGCTAGTTTTTTGAGCTTGGCAAAGATGAACTCTTATACCGAAGTAATGCAAATTATGATTGCCGGACTCAATGAAAGTTTGGATTTGTTTGTTCAAGCCTACGGTTTATCAAATGAACTCAAAACTCAACTTTTATATACCACCAAAGATAAAATTACGGCGGCGGGCGACGAAATTCGCCGCTTGCCTTTTGTGGTTTTGAATGAGCAAGAAAATAAGCAAAACTTCAAAAAGAAAGACTTTTCGCCCGCCAATACCGAAAAACAATTGGAAGAAGAACACCGCCTGAGAATAGCCCATTTGATCGAGCGAGTACTTGGGATTTTGATACAACAAGGTTCTGATTTTTTGGTACACCACAAGCTCAACCAAGCCGGTGAACAAAATCGAAACGTGGAGATGTTGTATGATATGCTTGCCAAATATCTTGAGAAAATTGGGGTGCAGTGGTATAAAGAGAATAAAATCACGATTCAAGTCAAAGTCGAGCAAATCAGCTTTGGCATCAATGATTATTTTGCCGAAAATGATTTGAATTGGGCAGAAGACCACAAAATCATTTTGAGTATGGTGCAAAAAACCATCAAATCCATCAATGCTGACCAAAGTGCTGAATTTGAGTTGATTTCATTGTCCAAAAACTGGGAAGACGACAAACAGTTTTTTCAAGATTTGATGAAAAAAACCATCGAAAACGACCAAGAATACGAAGGCTATATCTCAGCCAAAGCCCAAAATTGGGATATGACCCGCTTGGCTTTGCTTGACCGCGCTATTTTGAAAATGGCAATTTGCGAAATGATTACTTTTTATAGCATTCCGGTCAAAGTAACCATCAATGAATACATCGAATTGGCAAAAATGTATAGTACTCCCAAAAGCAAGCAATTTGTCAATGGCTTATTAGATGCCATTTCGCAAGATTTGATTGCGAAAAAAATCATTCGCAAAAGTGGACGCGGATTGTTGGATAATTAAGCAATTAATGGGTGCATTTCAAATTTACGCGTTTCTTTTGCCTCACCCTTCCCTCTCCGAAGGAGAGGGCTATAGGTGGTAAATTTGAAATGCACCCCAATTAATTTAACGTGAATATTTTAGTAACTATTTGATAATGAGCTAATTATGATGTAAAAATATGCTTTTTTTGACAAATCATCAATTATTTTAAAAATAAAATTGTATTTTTTTAATATAATAAATATTTAATATGATTTTTGTAAAAGTATATAAAATACT
>JALONJ010000222.1 GCA_025455045.1 Microscillaceae bacterium
TAATTATTGAGCATTATCAATTACTACACCAATTAAAAATAATGATAGTTAAGTGATTGATTATCAGCACTTTAAAATTCTGTAGGGAGATTAGCTCCGAAGGAGAGGGTGATAGGTAGTAAATTTGAAATGCACCCAGTAGGTTTATTTTTTCTTGACTCCTTAACTGATAGGTTTAAGTATAAATATTTGATAATCAATGAATTAACTCATCATTCATAACTCATACCTCATCACTTACTCGGCTTGTTGCTTGCGGTAGTTTACCTCCCATTGCCACGCCGAGGCAGTCATATCGTCTAAATTTTTTTCGGTATGCCAGCCCAACACTTGGTTGGCGGCGGCAGTATCGGCGTAGATTTTGACCACATCACCCGGGCGGCGGTGGACAATTTCGTATTTTAATTTTTGTTGGGTAGTTTTTTCAAAAGATTGAATCACCTCCAAAACCGTGTTGCCCTTGCCTGTACCCAAGTTGAAATACTCGAGATTGGTTGCATTTTTTTGGGCAAGCAATCGCTCGGTAGCGATTACGTGGGCTTTAGCCAAGTCGCTTACGTGAATGTAATCGCGCACACAAGTACCATCGAGTGTATCATAATCGCCACCATATACCTTGAGATTATCTCGTAAGCCAATGGCAGTTTGGGTGATAAAAGGCATCAAATTGTTGGGTATGCCTTGGGGCAACTCACCTAGCAAGCCCGACTTGTGCGCACCAATCGGATTAAAATATCTTAGCGAAATAGCCCGCAGTTGAGGATAGGCTTGTACGGTATCGGCAATGATTTCTTCGCCGATTTGTTTGGTATTGCCATACGGCGACTCCGCTTTTTTGATGGGACTTTGCTCGGTAACGGGCAGGCTGTCGGGTTGCCCATACACCGTACAAGATGACGAAAATACCAGATTGGCTATTTCATATTTGAGCATCATTTCCAAAATATGAATCAAAGAATCCAAGTTGTTTTTATAATATTTCAAAGGCAAACGCACCGATTCGCCCACTGCTTTGAGAGCCGCAAAATGTATAACCGCCTGAATATCAGTATTTTGACTAAAAAACGTATCCAAGCCTTGCTCGTCCAACAAATCCAATTGAATAAACTGAGGCATTTTGCCGGTAATTTGATGGATATTGTGCAGAATTTTTTTGTCGGAATTATACAAATTATCAAGAATCAATACTTCATATTCTTTTTCTAATAACTCGACTACCGTATGCGAGCCAATAAAACCCATACCTCCGGTAACTAAGATTTTTGCCATTGTTTTTTTAAGATTTTTAGATATTGAAAATACCAGACCAGAAAATAGTAGGACTTGCCACTACAATCCGTTTGATTTTCTTTGTGCAAATTAGGCAAATTTGTGGTTTTTAGCCGAAATTTGCGAATATTAATTTATTAGAATTGCCATGGAAAACTCGATGCCTCAAAATTTTAAATTTGCGACCGATGCCGAAGATATTTTGGCATTTGAGCCACCCAGCCCGACTTTTGTTTCGGCAATTACTTACCCTTTGCGGGCTTATTTTGCCCTCAAAAACTTTGGTCTCGAGAATATCAATCCGGCACGTCCGGCAATGTTTACCAGCTACCATACCATTTATAGTGCGACCGATGTACTGTTTGTAAGCGAAATATACCGCCACAAAGGGGTTTATTTGCGCAGCCTGACCGATGATTTTCATTTTCATATACCCCGGTGGCGTGATTTGCTCCTGCGTTTTGGAATGGTAAGAGCTACCCCCGAAAACTGCGACCGACTGATGGAAGCCGGCGAAAATATCTTGGTTTTTCCCGGGGGCGCGCGCGAGGCTTTCAAACACAAAGGCGAGGCTTATCAATTGCATTGGCAACAGCGCACCGGATTTGCGCGAATGGCTATCAAACATCGCTACCCAATTATTCCTACCGCTTCGGTGGGCTGTGATGATGCCCTCGATGTAGTCCTAGACGGCAAAGAGGTAATGGATTCGCTTTTGGGCAAGTTTTTGAATTATACCGGCATAGCCGATAATTACTTGCGCAAAGGAGAGTTTTTTCCGCCTTTGGTGCGGGGTTTGGGTTTGAGTATTATTCCTCGCCCCGAAAGGCTCTATTTTTCGTTTGGCAAAGCCATTGAGACCGAAGAATACGAAGGCAAGTTTGAAGATGAAGCCGCCCGCATCGACTTGCGTAGCAAAGTTGCCAATTCTATTCATCAACAAATTGAAATGCTCAAAGATTATCGCAGTAGCGACCAAAGCTGGAGTTGGGTAAGGCGGTTATTGACTAAAATGTGATAATCTCTCATCCGCTATGTTTCTAAATACAGTCGATTATACTTACACATTTTCAAATGCTTATGTACGAATTAATTGTTTTTAAGTATCTGATAATCAATTAGGTATATTACATTTCAAAAATAAAAAACAGTCATCGCTGTTACTTGTTTTTTGTATAATTGACTGTTTATCAAATATTTAGATGCTTGGATTTGCGCAGGTGCGTTTAGAAACTTGTCATTAGTCTCTTGAGAACGATTTTGTTAAAAACAAACGATTTCTTACTTTTGTGCGATGAAAAAAATAAATTTTCTAAGTTATAGCTTGCTTTTGCTAGGGCTATTGACACTCACCGGCTTGGCAAGTTGCGAAAAAACCCGCCGCAATTTGGGTGAAATGAAACCTTATGACGGACCAACCATCAAAACTTTTGATTTGATGATGACATTTACCGATTCGGCAAAGCTACAAATCGAGATGAAAACTCCCTTGCGTCTTGAGTTCGAGAATGGCAATCAAGACTACCCCAAGGGTATAGAAGTCGTATTTTACAACAAACTTCAGCAAAAACAAACAGTTTTGACGGCTAATCGCGCCCGCTACGACAAAGCTACCAATAAATATACGGCTACCGGTAATGTGATTGTAAAAAATCTCCTCAAAAATGAAAGATTGAATACCGAAGAACTCAACTGGACTCCCAATAACCAAACGATTTTTACCGAAAAATTTGTAACCATTACAACCGACAAAGAAATTTTGAAAGGCAATGGTATGACCGCGCGCCAAGATTTTACGGCTTACAAAATCACAATGCCCACCGGTAGATTTAGCATTGAAAAATAACAGGAGTGAAAAGATTGCAAACCACAAAATTTGCGGCGTGAATAGCGATGAATGAGTATCAGCAAACTTTTCCGATTGATTTATTTTGCTGATAGGCTTGGTTATAAATTTAGACTAGCCTAAAAACTAATTTTAACCAGCCTTTTTTTTAATTCAAGCCATTATTTGTAATCAATTGATTTTCAGTTTTTTATAAAATTGATAAAAAATAAAAAAATCATAAAAACTCATACAATTCATTGATAATCAATTGATTATGATATTTTTAATTCAAAGGACTGGATTGAGCCAAAAAATTAATTCGAAAAAAAATTACATAACTGCCTGAAAATTTGTGAATTAAATATTTTTTTCTAATTTTCGCCCAAAATTAGTTCGTTGATAATCAACACTATACAAAAATATTGGTTTCAAATTTTAATTCAATCAAGATGACTGATACAGATTTTGACGCACCTAAAAATTCGGGATTCAAACTCACCGGTTCCAATTTTACCCTTGCCGCTTTGCTTATTTTGCTTATCGGAGCTTTGATTTTTATTGCTTGGCTGGTAAACTCGCAAAACAAACTGCGCAAAGATGCACAATCGCTCAAAGCCAAAAGCGAAAACTTGGAGAAAGACAATACCAATTTCAAAATCGCTATCGACAGCTTAAACGACTTGTCTATCAAGCTCGAAAAACAAATGGACGATTTGACCACGCAAAAAGAAAAACTCATTAGCTCACGCGATTCAGTAGCTCGCTTATTGGCTTATTCGCGCACCAATGAGCGCAACTCGCAAGCCAAAATTGCCCAATTGCAGAAAAAACTCAATGAGTTGCAAGCCAAACTGACCGACGTACAGAAAAAGTATGACGAAGTATTGGCAATGAGCAACAGCACCGATGCCGAACTCAAACGCCAAGTCCAAGCCCTTACCGCCGAGCGCAATGCGCTGGCTTCGGAAAACCAACGCCTGCAACGCGAACTGCAATCGGCTACCGGCAACGCCGACAATCGTACCGCTTTGTTTTCCAACAAAATGGCGGCGCAACCCGGCGAAGTACTCAGAGGTAAATTTTCGCCCTCTACGCGCTCCCAAAACACCGATAGAGTAAGAGTAAACTTTACCCTTAGCCGCGCTCCCAAGCCTACCGAAAGTCTTATTTTTAAGGTTTTTGACTCGGCAAACAAAGAAGTGGCTATCAAACCGGTGTATCGCAATGAGTTGAACGCTCCGGCAAACCCCACCAATCAAAATGTAATACTGGAGTTTGAAAACGGCAAACTTGACCGCCGCGCTTCGGGCATCTATTCGGTACGCTTGTATATGACCGATGTAAACAAAGGATTGGAAAACCAAGAAATTGGCATTACGCAATTTGAAGTAAAATAAATTGAAATTAGCTTATAACCTATTGATAATCAACGATTTATATTATTTAAAATATAAATGAGCCGTTGGCTAATCAATAGGTTTTTTTGTGGGTAAAAAATCTAATAAAACTTATTGTAAAATAATTTAGATAAATTTAGTAAATTTGTAAATCTAAACGAGACAGTCTTATCCAAACTAAAACAAGCAATAAAGACTTTTCGTAGAAAAAAATGGAAATTTAACTTATAAGCAACTTAGTGAATAACAGAAATCCAAGAGGTAATAAAGGCGAGCGGGGGAGAGCCGATGAGCCTTATCGTATCAATCAGTACATCCGAGTTCCCAAAGTAAGATTGGTGGGCGACAACGTCGAGATTGGCGTTTACACCATTCAAGAAGCTCTCAAAATAGCCCAAGAACAGCAATTGGACTTAGTAGAAATTTCGCCCAAAGCCGACCCGCCGGTTTGTAAAGTAATTGACTATTCCAAATTCAAATACGAACAAAAGAAAAAACAAAAAGAACTCAAAGCCAAAGCCCAGAAAGTAGTGGTCAAAGAAATTCGTTTTGGTCCCAATACTGATGACCACGACTTCAATTTTAAACTGAGCCACGCCAAAAACTTTTTGCAAGAAGGTGCCAAAATCAAAGCCTACGTGCATTTTGTTGGGCGTACCATCGTGTTCAAAGAACGAGGCGAAATTCTTTTGCTCAAATTTGCACAAGGACTTGAAGAATGGGGCAAAGTGGAGCAACTTCCCAAACTTGAAGGTAAAAGAATGATTTTATTGATGTCGCCCAAGCCGACTGTCGCCAAGAAAAAACCATAATTATTTAGACTTTAGCCACTTTTGACGGCTAATCAAATTACTATTTGTATAATTATTAATTTGCTGTCGTTAAATTGCATTTAATTTGCTGATAATCAGCCATTTACGAGCTATTTGCTTTGCAAAAGGGCTATCCTTAATTGTATAGCAAATGAGAATTGGGTGAAAAAAATATAAAATAAATTTTACTTTCCGTCTTTGAGATAAATACCTGATTATCAATTATTTACAACTAATGCTGTCCAATTTACCACAAAGTTCACAAAGGTAATCACAAAGCAGCACTAAGGTCTTGGTGGACTTTGTGGGTATTTTCTTGGTGTTCTTGGTGTTTAAATAGTTTATGCTTGCCTTAGCTTTTGCAAATGAAATTCCTTTAAATACTTGATTATCAGGTATTTATATCACTTTTAACAACAACAAATTAATTCAAAAAACCTCAAACTTAGCTCTCGCAAGAGAGTCAAGTTTAAGGTTTCCCCTTTTTAATTTTATATAAAGTATTGATAATCAATTACTTACATTCTTACAATTGTATTCACCTCTGGCTTTAAGATTAGCATTCATCAATGCCCTACACTTACAATAGCTTCTTCTTCATCGGGTTGTGGTTCATAGTTAGGGTCAAATTCACCTTCCCATTTGGCGATCACCGCCGAAGCCAGGCAATTGCCCAATACATTGACCGAGGTACGCGCCATATCCATCAAGGCATCAATGCCAATAATCATTGCTATAGGCCAATCCGGCAGGTCGAAACTCGCCGCCGCCCCCGACAAAATCATCAATGAAGCCCGAGGAATACCCGCTACGCCCTTGCTGGTAAGCAAAAGTAATAAAAGCATCGAGATTTGGGCTGTCCACGAGAGTTGAATCCCAGCCGCTTGCGCCACAAATATCGCCGCCAAAGAAAGATACAAAGTAGTGCCGTCCAAGTTGAAACTATAACCGGTGGGAATCACAAAAGCCACGATTTTGCGGGGTACACCAAAATCCTCCATTTGTTTAAGTGCTTTGGGCAATGCCGATTCCGAACTAGCCGTGGCAAACGCCAAAGTAAACGGCTCGCGGGCAAATTTGATAAACTTCAAAATCGGAATCCCATTAAACCAAGCAATCGGCAACAAAACTAGCACCAAAAAGGCAATTAAAGCCCCATACAAAGTCAATAACAACAAGCCCAAATTTTGCAAGACTCCTAAGCCATATTTACCTATAGTATAGGCAATAGCTCCACCTACCGCCAAAGGCGCGAGTAGCATCACAATATTGGTAAATTTGAACATTACCTCCGACAAACTTTCGGCAAAATCAAGCATCACTTGGCGTTGGCGTTGATGAATCATCGTCATTCCAATCCCAAACAAAATACTAAATACAACTATCTGCAATACTTGCCCTTCATAAATAGACTTGGCAATATTTTCGGGAAAAATATGCAGTACAATATCCTGCCAGTTTTTTTCGGCTTTTTGCACCGTCTGCGTTACATCAGGCTTGTGAATACCCGCCCCGGCTTGCGTCAAGTTAATCGCAATCAAACCCACCGCTAGAGCTATAAAAGTAACCGAGATAAAATAGCCAAAGGATTTTAGCCCCATTCGCCCCACTTGTTTGATGTCCGAATGTCCGGCAATGCCCACCACCAAAGTCCCAAATAGGAGAGGGGCGATGATAGTTTTTATCAATTTGAGAAAAATCTTGCTCAATACATCGAGCTGCACGCCCACTTGTGGAAAAGTATAACCGATTTCGCCACCAATCAGCATCGAAATCATAATCCAATTCGTAAGTTTATTGACCGAAATACCATAAGCAACCCCCAAAAACAAGGCCAGCCAGCGAATACCCAAAAAAAGCTCGGCAGGCATATACACCCCATTGGCTACCAAAACAATACAAATCAAGGCAAGCAAAAATGCCCCGCCAAAAGCCATTCCCAAATTCTTTGACCAATTCATTCTTATTGAGTTTGATTTTTACTTTTTTATAAAATATTGAAAATCAGCCAATTAGCTTTAATTAACCAACTTTCGCGTTGCAAAAGCGCATTAGGTTTGCAAATTAAATAGATTTGTCGGATTAGCCAATTTTCTCCCGACATTGCCCCATTTTTAAGGCAGACTTTGATAATCAATAGTTCGGACAGTTTCTGGTTTCTAAGGCCTCTGCCCCCGGAGGGGGTTCTTTTCCGAGTTATTTACTAAGTATCTGATAATCCTCCAAAGGCGGACACGGTCAGCTTTTACATAAAATATTTAAAATGACATAACTATCTGATAATCAATTACTTATAAAAAATGTCCGATGTATTGATAATAATTCTCGAATATTATCAAAAGACATATTAAATTTAATGCCTTACACTTCGGATAAAGTACTAAAGTTCTGATAATCAAATAGTTACAAAAAATAAAGAAAAATATATTTTAAACAGCCATACTTCGTAAATATGGTTCTTTGCCCATTTTGAGGAAGTTCTGGCTTTATTCTAAGCCTAAATTTATTTACGTGGCCAGGCTAGACAGGCTGTGTTACAATTTTCCTGAAAAGGGGCGAAGATTTATTTATAATTTGTTGGCTAATTGCCTGATTTTCAAACATTTAACCCGAAATAAGAAACCAACATACTCGGAACAAGAAACTACGAAAGAAGTGAGTTCGAAAAAAAAGATAATTACCCAAAAAATTTTCAATCAAAAATATTTTTTAAAATAATCTTTGGGGGTTTTCAACCATTTTACATTTACTTTGTAGGCTTATTAAAGCTAACATTTGGCAGATTTTAATTATAGTTTGCTAAGTATCTGATTATCAATTAGTTACGAATTATTAGTAAAAAAACCTATTCTAAAGAGTAAATAACAAATAATTTAGAATAATTCTATATAAACAAAAAAAACACTAAAGTTCGAGAAACCATTTGAATTTTAAATGCTTATAAACGAACTTGCAACTCGAAAATTTTACTTTTTATTAACAGATTTGGAGTAAAATTTTTGGGAGATTTTAAATTCTGTTGTAGTATTGCCCATTATTTTGCAAAACAATGCCTTAAACAATCTGTTATAAGGACAAAAACAGTTGAAAAGTTCCCTTAAATATTTAATAGATTTTTGAATGTTAAACCCGGAAACTTTTAAAATGAATACATTTATGTACTCGGTTAAAAGAAACTATCATTACAAATTTTCGCTTACTTCTATTCTTGTCCTCGTTTTTTGGGCAATTACTTCTTTCGCGCAAGCGCAAGACACCCTCAAAACTGCCAGCGCACTGGGCGATGCCACCGCCGGACAAGCTCTGTTCGAAGCCAATTGCCAATCCTGCCACGCCGCTACCGATGAAGTAGTGGTAGGTCCCGGATTGAAAGACATCTTAAAACGCCGCACGATTGAATGGCTCATTCCTTGGGTCAAAAACTCTCAAAAAGTAATCAAAAGTGGCGACCCCTATGCTGTAGCTTTGTTTGAAAAATACAACAAAGCCGTGATGAATAGCTTCGAGGGTTTGAAAGATGACGAAATCAAGTCAATTTTTGCTTATGTTGAGGCTTACAAGCCGCCAGTATCAGCCGGTGGGCAAACAACGGGCGAAGCTGGGCAACCAACTGGAACAGCCGAAAGTGGAACTTCCAATTACTTTACCTTATTATTAGGTATTTTGGTGGTCGTATTGGTGCTTATTTTGGCAGTATTGGTCTTGTTGATGTCGGTATTGAATCGCTTTTTACAACAGCGTGAAGGAGACCTCAGCAATGCCGATAAGGAAGTTCTCAATCAAAAGTTCAATGTATTCAGTGTATTACAAAGTCGCGCCTTCTTATGGGGTATTACTATCATATTTGTGGTAGTGGTGGTCAAATCCGGCTTTGATGGATTGGTAGGTATAGGTATGCAGCAAGGTTATGCCCCTACGCAACCTATTGCCTTCTCGCACAAATTGCACGCCGGACAATATGAAATCGACTGCGGATACTGCCATACTGGAGTTTACAAGGGCAAATCAGCAACCATTCCTTCGGCAAATATTTGTATGAACTGCCACAACGCTATCAAACGCGAGTCGCCCGAAATCAAAAAAATCTACGCTGCCCTCGAGAATGATAAACCTATTGAGTGGGTGAGAGTACACAATTTGCCTGATTTGGCATATTTCAACCACGCCCAACATACCAATGTTGCCGGTCTAGCTTGCGAAAAATGCCACGGCGAAATCAAAGAAATGGAAGTAGTAGCCCAACGCGCTCCGCTTACAATGGGTTGGTGTATCAATTGCCATCGCCAGACTGTAGTAGAACACGCGGCTAAAAACCCTTACTACGACCGATTGATGGAGTACCATGCCAAACACGGCAAATCACAAATGACAGTTGAAAATATCGGTGGCTTAGAATGTTCGAAATGTCACTATTAATTTCATAAAAGTCAGCAAAATTTAATCAATAAATTTGCTGGCTTTTAGTACATATATTTTATCAAAAACATTTAATTAAGCATTTATTTAGCGGTTTTATAGCAATCAATTATATGGAAGATATTAACAAAAGATATTGGAAAGGCATTGAAGAACTTTCA
>JALONJ010000678.1 GCA_025455045.1 Microscillaceae bacterium
CAAGTATATTATTAGAAGTGGTACTTATCTTATGATTGTCAGTTTGATAATTTCTGCTTGTAAACCACCTTGCGAAGATTGTGATCCTAATCCCTTACTAGGTCTTTGGAAACCCGGCACTGTAAGAATTAGTGGTCAAGATGCTATCAATTTTGCGGCTGCGGGTCGCCCTTACGTCAATTTTCAGTTGGATATCCAAACTGCCGAATCCGATGATAAAGGAACTTATCGTATTTCCGGCATTCCCAGTCCGTTTGGTCCTTCTTTTAGTGGCACTTGGCAAAAAAGCGGCACTACGCTCAATTTAGGTGGTATCCCTAGTGCCAATGGTTTTGCTAACTTGGTTAATTTGAGTGTAAGTGGTAATCAATTGAATTTTACAATAAATCTGGCGGATAACAAAACCGGCAACCTCACCCTCAATTTTAATTTAGTCAAATAATTGACCGTGTCCGCCTTTGGAGAATTACCAATGCTTTCCAAATTTATTTTCTTGACAAAAATGCTGCTGATAAGCGCGCTGGGGTTTAGCCAAACCGTGGCGCGCTATCCTTTGTTTGAGGATAATTTTACCGACAATCGTGCAGGGTGGCTCTTGGGCGACCGCGCGCGCACCTTGGCATTGATTCAAAACAATGTATTTTATTTCGAGGGCAAACGCCCCAACTACAACTACTCGCGGCGCAAAGAAATTGGCTATTTACGTAGTAACCAAGATTTCGAAATTGAACTCAAAATCCGACAAATTAGTGGTACCAACCGCCGAGGCTATGGTTTGGAGTGGGGGGGCAATAGTATGGACAATAATTTTTATGAGTTTTGGCTTCGCAATGATGGCTCTTATTCTATTGACCGTTTTGAAGGTACGTATCAACAAATTTTTGATTATGTGCCTTACACACCCAGCGACTTGGTGAAGATTGATGACTATAATACCCTCACTATCAGAAAGATAGCTAACACCGCCATTTATTTAATCAATCAAACCGAGGTATTTCGCCACTTGGTCAGCAACTTGTGGGGAAGCGAAATTGGGTTTATTACGCCGCCTTTATCCGCCATTGAAGTTGATTATCTCAAAGTAAGTACCTTGAACAACCCACCCAAGCCGGTGATTGATAAGGCTGAAATCCCCAATATTTGGGCAGTCATTGTGGGCGTAGCCGACTACCAAGCCCCTAGCGAAGATATTGCCGACCTCACTTTTACCATTGGTGATGCCAAAGCAATGGCAGATTTTTACCAAAATCCCAACGGAGGCGGAGCAAACCCTGAAAATGTAACTTTGTTATTGGACAAAAAAGCCACCAAAGCCGAAATTGTCAATACAATGCAAAGGCAGTTTGGCAAGGCAAAGCCCAATGATTTGATTGTGTTTTATTTTTCGGGTCACGGGGCTTTGTTGGGTGCTGAAAACGATGAACTGTATCTTTTGCCCCACGATTTTCGCAAAGCCCAAGCCGAAGAAAGCAGTATTTCTTATCAACAAATTCAAGAAATATTGGAAATGAGCCAAGCCAAGAAAAAAATTTGGATTATGGATGCTTGTCATTCGGGCGGAAGTTTGAGCAAAATCAATGGCAAAACCATTCCCGATTTGCTCAAAAACTTGGTAGATAAAGACATTGCCATTATTACTTCTTCCAATACCGGCGAAGAATCTCTGGAAGATGATGGACTAGAAAGAGGCATATTTAGCTATTTTCTTACCCTAGGACTTACCGAAGATGCCAAAAAAGCCGATTATAACAAGGATAATTTAGTCAATATCCTCGAACTTTTCCAATACACCCGCGAAAAAACCACCTCCATTTGGGCGTAGCCAAACCCCCCAAATCGGCGGGCGATTCAATGTGCAATTGCCCATTACCAAGATAAAATGATTGCTTGTTTGTATTTTATAGCTTTATAAACTTCCGGTTGAAAGTAGTTTTTTGCGTGTATAATATAGGTTCTTCGGCACTTTTCAGGAATTAGGTGGGACGGTGTGCCATCGTCCGATGTCAAGAAACACATAAATTTGGAATGCCCCCATTGAAGGGCAAAATTTGCTCAAATTTCGGTTTCGTTGATAGATTTGACAATCTTGTGAATCACGGCATCTAAAGATTTGATTTCTTTTTCTAAAAAAAAGATAATTTCTTGATTATCAGGGCTTAGTATTTCTTTTTCCAACAACGAAATCAAGCCAATGACATTGGCTACCAAGCGGCGCATTTCGTGCGACTGCAACCAAGCAATTTGACGAAGCTCGCGGTTTTGATTGGCTACGTGCAATTCGGCAGCTTTGCGTTGGCTAATGTCGGTGGCATTGACCGAAACGGCGGTTATTTTTTGGTTTTCATCGCGCACGGGGTGAAACTCCAAATTGAGCCACAAATTAGCCTCATTCGGAAAGCGGATTTGGGTTTCTCGAATCATAATTTCGCCTTGCAAAGCCGCCGCAAATATTTCGCGGAAGTAGTCTTCGGCTTCGGGCATTACATAATCCCAAAAATTGTCGTCCAATTGGACGGTTTTATGATAGAATATTTTGGAAAGCGATTCAGCAGTTTTGTTAAACGAAATAATCTTGTAGTCATTACCCACCAAAAAATTGGCATCGGAAGTACTGTCGATAATGGCTTGGAGCTTGCGCCGCGACTCGCGGAGGTCTTCTTCGGATTGCAAAAGCTCTAAATTGGCGTATTTGAGTTCTTTGGTGCGTTTATCTACAATTTTTTCGAGCGATTGATTGGTAATAGTCAATTTATCCAAAAAACTACCGGCTATTCCAAAAGCCAAGCCCAAAAAAAACGGGGCAGTATCGATGATAAAATGCAAAGGATTTGCCCAATGGATAGCTTGAATGTTTTGCCAAGTCAAAGCCAGTTTGTTGAACACTAAAATATCCAACAAAATCGCCAAGACTGGAAAACAAAAGCCGAATCCAATGCCAAATAGCGTATAACGATACGTATTTTTTCTCAAAACAATTACTAAAGAGTTAGGTTAAAACTTTAAAAATAAGGCATACACCACCAAACTAGGTGTTTCATTGGCAGCCATTGATTGCCTCAATTGGCTGTTTTGTTCAATTCAGAGAATTGCTTTTCAACCACCAAAAATATTGTAAAAGAACCTTGATATTTTTATAAAAAGTTCAAATTTAGAATTTATTTTATGAAAGTAAAAAATCATTTTTTTATAAATCATTGATTATCAATCATTTAACAAAATATAAACTCCAATGGAATTGACCATTACTACGCCGGCTTTGTTTTTTCCGGCTATTTCTTTGCTTTTATTGGCTTATACCAATCGTTTTTTGGCGATTGCTTCGTTGGTGCGAAGCCTCAATTCACAATATAAAAATAATCCTGAAGAAAACATTATCAATCAAATCGTCAAACTTCGCAAGCGGCTCATTTTGATTCGCAATATGCAAATTTTGGGTAGTTTGAGTTTTTTGTTTTGTGTATTGTGTATGTTTTTGATTTACGCCAAACAAGATTTGGCAGCCAATTATATTTTTGCCTTCAGTATGATTTTATTAATGTTTTCTTTGGCAATCTCGATTTTGGAAGTGCAAATTTCGGTCAAGGCTTTGGATGTAGAGTTGGCAGATTTGCGCAAGTTGATTAAAAAATAAAGTTCTTCCGACTTTTTAGCGCAAACTTGCCTCCGCTTTGGGCAGACAGGCAAAAGTTTAGGATTGAGGGATTGAAAATAAAAAACTGTCCTTGTATTAATTTGTTGTCGTTAAATTGCATTTAATTTACTGATAATCAGTCATTTACGAGCTATTTGCTTTGCAAAAGGGCTATCCTTGATTGTATAGCAAATGGGAGGTTGGGTGAAAAAAACATAAAATAAATTTTACTTTCTGTCTTTGAGATAAATCCCTGATTATCAATTACTTACAAGTAATGCTGTCCAATTTACCACAAAGGTAATCACAAAGAATCACCAAGGTCTTGGTGGACTTTGTGGGTATTTTCTTGGTGTTCTTGGTGTTTACATAGTTTATGCTTGCCTTAGCTTTTGCAAATGAAATTTATGTAAATACTTGATTATCAGGTGCTTATATCAATTTTAACAACAACAAATTAATATCTTTGCAAAGTACAAACAACCGACAAAATTTTTTGGCTTGTCGGTTGTGCGGTTTTTGGGGTTGGTTAATCATTCAAAAATGGTTCTTCACCACTTTTCAGGAATGAAAAAAAATTCTTTGTCATTCTGAGCAAAGCGAAGAATCTAAAGCGTTGATTATCAAGAGTTTCAGATTCTTCGCTTAAAAGTGGTGAAGAACCTCAAAAATTACATAACTACTTGATAATCAAATAGTTATGTAATTATCTGATTCCTTTTCAATTTTGGGTTTTAGCTAGGCATTAGCATCACTTCGCGCACTTCTACTACGGCCTCATCACTATTGAGCGAAGGGCTGGCTTGGGCAATTTTTACGGCTTCATCCCAATCATTTGCTTTAATCAAAAAATAGCCGCCGACAATTTCTTTGCCTTCCATAAAAGGTCCATCGGTCAGTTTTTTGGCAGTGCCGCGCAATACTTTGCCTTCGGGCAACAAGGGTTCACCGCCAACAAACTTGTTTTCTTGTGCCAATGCTCCAATCCAAGCATTCCACAATTCCATTTCGGCTTGCATTTCTTCGGCAGAGCGTTGGGCAAATTCTTGTTCGGACTGCATAGGGGCGCGGAAAATCAACATAAAGTTTTTCATAATTTTAAAAAATTTGATTGTTTAAAATGTAATTATTTATTTTTGATTCAATGACGAACTCACTCAGAAAAACCGGACAAGAAAAATAATTTTTTTTTGATTTTTTTGAAAAAAATATATAAATGTCTGATAATCAGCTACTTATATTATTTCCCCAAAACCCCGACAAAGCCTTTCAATTTGTTCAAATCATTGCCATCTAAGCGAAACCACTCGCCGTGGGTGCGCTTGTCGTCGAACTCGATATGAAAAAAACTTTCCAAATTGAGAGCTTGGCGCGGGGTTTTGACGGCAATTTTGAGATAAATTTCAATATCCGGCTCGGTACTTTGAAAGTTTTTTTGGCGGGTTTTGAGGTCGGAGGTATAGCCGATTTTGTATTCTTCCGATTTGGGGTTGTAGAGCAAATAAACCCAGCTTTTGCCTTCGGTGCGTTGTTCTTCTTCCATAGTCTCGATTTGGGTTTTTAGTTTGGCTTGTTGCGCCGCCAAGCTCAGTAATTGCTGATTAACGTGGAGGGCAAAGCTATTGAGGCGGTCAATGTCTTGGTTAAAATCCTCAATTTGCAGGTATTCATTGACCATCATTTCGCGCATTCGGGTTTCTAAATCGTGGAGGGCTTCTCGGACATAATCGACCACAAACTGCTTGATAATGAGCGGGTTATATTTTTCTTTGCGCCAGCGATTCCACTGCACCAGCACCATGAGCTTAAACTCGGGCGACAGCCAAGTCAAAAACTCCAAAGCGACAAACTCGTGGGCGAAAGTGCCTCCACCATATTTGCCACGTTTGGCATAAATAGCTTTTTTTAAATCACGCTGATTAGCGTTATTTAAAATTTTCTCAACCAATTTAACAAATTCTTTGGTGTTTTTATTGTCTTTCCAATCCTGCATCCGCTTGTTAGGAAAAAACTCCAATAAATCATTTAAACAAATATAATCTTCATCTTGAAGATTCACTTGCTTGCTAATGCCTTGATAATCAATGGTTAAGAAGTCATTTTGAGGTAGGGAAAGTTTAGTTTTTTTCATAGAAATAAATTTTGTTAGTAAAAATCTAACAAATATAAATAATGTTATGAAAAAACTAACAATTTCACGACTTTATTTCAAAAAAGACCTTTGTCTGCAATTCTCCAAATTCAAGTAGGGTTTCTCGTATTCTTTTTTCCGAAATAGAACCAAAATTTATTTCTCGTTTAACATTTCGCAATTGTTTTCTTTGCTCTTTAGTAAGATTTTCCCATTGCTGATTGACTAACCAATCCAGAGCTTCACGCAAGTCATTAAATTCAGGCATAAGTGTTTGTAAATGAGTGATTTGCGAAGGTAGGATTTACTTAAGTGAAGAACAAATTAAATATATAAATAACTGATTATCAATGAGTTATAAAAATAAATAATAAAAATTGCTCATCTGCTAAAAATCGCTTATTTTTGGCACAGGAGTAATTTATCAAGCTATGAACAATATCGACCATAGCGGAAATAAACGCA
>JALONJ010000679.1 GCA_025455045.1 Microscillaceae bacterium
TGATTATCAAGAGTTTCAGATTCTTCGCTTCGCTCAGAATCACTGAAATTGATAAATTTCAGAAAAAAGATTTTCATTCCTGAAAAGTGGTGAAGAACCTCCAATTTTGTATAACTATCTGATTATCAGATACTTACTAAACAACTCGGAACTGTCCCAGCAATTCCCACTATGGATAAGTACTTGATTATCAATGACTTATAAAATTTTTATTGACTTGTAAAACCCTGATAATCAGATAGTTATAAAATAATCAGTTACCCACATTTTTAACCCATTGATAATCAATGAGTTAGATGTGCCAAAGTGGGAATTGCTGGAACTGTCCAAACTATTGTTAATTAATATAACTGGCTCTGTCGTTAATTTGGTTAATTCATAGTGATTTTTCAAGATTATTTAAACCCTAAGGGTTTTAAAAACCCTTAGGGTTTGGACTCAATCCCCAAATTAACGATTGAACCATATAACTAATTGATAATCCTACAAAGGCGGACACGGTCAATTATTTATAAAAACATTCACGTTAACTTAAAGTGTTGAAAATAATAAATTTTTTTAGAATTTTGAAGATAATACTATACCTCAAATTATGACTTTACAAACCATAACTCCCATCAAAGTCCGCACTGAAGCCAAAGTTGCCGAAATCGCTTGGTTCGACGACTTATGCGGTGGCGATACTGAATACTTAGGCGTATTAGATGGCTCGCGCCGGAGCAATTATGCCCATTGTAGCGATATTTTATTGACCGCCGAAAAACTAGGTTATCAAAATATTCTCCTCCCCAATTCGTATGTGGTAGGTTTAGACCCTTTGATTTTTGCTTCGGCAATTGCCCCCCAAACCTCCCAAATCAATTTGCTGGTAGCCATTCGTTGTGGTGAATTGCACCCGCCGATGCTTGCGCGCTCGATTGCCGCACTCGACCACTTGCTCGAGGGGCGATTGACCATCAATATTATCAATTCTGACCTGCCCGGACTCAAAGAAGATGGCGAAATACGCTATCAACGCTGTAGAGAAGTCATTGAAATATTGAAACAAAGTTGGTCGCAAGACAAAATCGACCATCAAGGCAGTATCTATCAATACAATTTACCGGCTGACCCTGTAAAACCTTACCAACAAAATGGCGGTCCTTTGTTGTATTTTGGCGGTATTTCAGATGGGGCTAAGGAAGTATGTGCCGAGCATTGTGATGTGTTTTTGATGTGGCCCGAAAACGAAGAAAGCCTCTATGCTACGATGCAAGACGTGAGCAGTCGTGCCGAAAAGTACAACCGCCGTTTGGATTTTGGACTCCGAATCCACGTCATTGTGCGCGAAACCGAAGCCGAAGCCCGCACCTATGCCAAAAAACTGATGTCAAAATTTGATGCTCAACGCGGCGAAGAACTCAAAAACCGTACTCAAGATGCTCACTCATTGGGGGTAGTTCGGCAAAATCAACTCCGCGAACAAGCCGATGCTGAGGATTTTATCGAGCCTATTTTATGGACGGGCATCGGGCGGGCGCGCTCGGGTTGCGGAGGAGCATTGGTAGGTACTCCCAAACAAATTTTGCATCAGCTCAATCGCTATATGGATATGGGGATTCGGGCTTTTATTTTGTCGGGCTACCCTTTGATTGAAGAAGCCGAATTGTTTGCCAAGTACGTGTTACCTCATTTGCCCAATGTAAAACTCTCAAAACTCCAAAACCGAACCCCCGAGCAAACTCCGATAACGCCGCTTACAACCGCCGTTTTGAAATAAGTAGCGTACTATTTGACATATTGCTTGGATAAAATAAATTTTGCGGATCATTTTTTTGGGACATATTATGCAATAGTTTGTCTAGCTTCTAATTCAAAATCGTGGCTTATATTCCAACAAGCCACGATTTTGAATCAATGGATATATTTAGCAAAAAAATATTTATTTGAAAAAAAATAGGAAAATGCCACTCCTCAACTTTTTGCAAGGGGCTTGTCGCCTATGACACTAAAAACGGTGCTTACCCGAACAATTCGTTCGTTTTGATTCCAGATAAAGGCATTGGCAAAAGCCACTTGTCGACCGATTTTTTGAATATCGACGTGGCACTCCAGCCAATCACCCAATTTGGCATTGCCTACAAAGTCGGTGGAGTGATTGACCGTAACCAAGTTCAGAGGTGGGTCTTGTGAAAATGCCGCCGCGTAGCCAATCGCAATATCAGCCAAAGTCATATACAAACCGGCGTGCGCAAACCCGCGATTGTTGATATGTTTGTCCAATACCCGAATGCCAACGATTAAATTACCGTTTTCGCGTTTGTTGAAAAAAGGACCGACCGTATCCAAAAAAGGACTGGTACGAAACAAAGGGCTGAATCCTTCAGGAATCTCGATATGGTTATCCATTTTTATTTGAGTTTTTAAAAATTACGTACTTTGTTAATTTGTTGTTGTTAAAAGTGATATAAATACCTGATAATCAGGTGTTTACATAAATTTCATTTGCAAAAGCTAAGGCAAGCATAAACTATTTAAACACCAAGAACACCAAGAAAATACCCACAAAGTCCACCAAGACCTTAGTGCTTCTTTGTGATTA
>JALONJ010000680.1 GCA_025455045.1 Microscillaceae bacterium
GAATGAAAATATCGCTACAAAAGTGCAGACACAAACCGAAAAGATTGAGAAATTAGTAGAAAAGAAATGGGAAGAAATCGGCAAAAATCCTGAGAAATATGCCGCCGTTTTTAATTCTAATCTCAATGAAGACAAATCGGGTTTCTTTGGTGAAGTAATGGTCGATTTTAAGATTGGAATGTACAAGTTTTCCGAAGAGTTCAAGTTTCAGATTTTAAGCGTGATTCAAAGTATTTTGCTTTGCCTGATGCAAATTGCTGAATGTTGCTTACTACTCATTTCAATCGGATTCAGAATCGTACTCCGAATAGGATTCCCAATTACAGTAGTTCTTTCAATTTTCCCAGGTTTTACATCTTCATTGGCTTATTGGTTTGGCAAATACATCAATTTTGCTTTGTTGCCAGCCGTTGCGGCCATGTATAGCTCCATTGCTTTTAATCTTTGTGATGCCTACATCAGTAGCTACGATGTAGAATCTGCAATGGCAACAATGGGTGTAGAAACCCAACAACCTGAATTTTTAGGTTTGGCATTTATTGGACTTTTGTTTTTATCGCTCATTGGTTATATCCAAGTGCCGTCAATGACTGCCATGTTAATCAATGTGGGTGGGGTTGGAACAATCGTGCAAGGTGCAACTCGTACCATTCAAAATACTGGAAAAGTAACGACAAACGCCATCATAAAAAGCACGGAATCAAGCAGTAGCAAATCTATTCAAAGTGTAAATAGACAATGAATAATTATTTCAAAAATAACCTCTTTGAAGCCTATCGGCTTTTAGTCGGTGCTTGTATTGCCATCGTCTTAATTGCTACAAGCCTTACTACTTACATTTTGTATTCATCTTATCAAAACTATGCTCAAAATACTAAAAATACCTTTGTTTTTAGCGAAAATGGGGCTTCAATCCACGTCTTTTCAAGAAAGTAAAAATCAATATGGAAGAATTATTTAAGCTAAACGCCCATTTTAGGCGAGTAAAATTAATTACTATCATTGCATTAATCAGTTTGTCAGTTGTTTCGCTGACAGCCTTGTTTTTCTCGTATAAGCACTCGAAAGAATTTTCTAAACGAATCTATATTATCAATAAAAATGAACATTTCGAGGCAATTGCTGGCAATTTTCAAACCAACCGACCCGTAGAAATCAATTATCATGTGAGTCGTTTTCACGAGTTGTTTTTTACGGTTGTTCCCGATGCAAAAGAAATCGAAACCAATACCGCAAAGGCATTTTATTTATGCGATGAATCGGCCAAGAATCTCTACGATGATTTGAAAGAAAGAGGTTTTTATAATGATATGATTCAAGGAAATGTAATCCAAAAAGTGAAAATAGATTCTGTGGTTGTCAATACAAAAGAGTATCCGTATCAGGCAACTTGCTATTCAATCGTAACCCAAACGAGGGCTACTTCTGAGTCTGAAAAAAGCCTGACGACAACTTGTATTTTGGAAGATGTGCCACGGAGTCTTCGTAGTCCGAACGGTTTATTTATGAGAAATTTCCGAGTAATTGAAAGCAAGGTTATCCATGAAAAATAAACCTGTTCGGCAGTACGAATTAGAACAATTGGGACAAAAATTAAACGAATCTCTTACTAATTGTACTTCAAAAATTGCAAAAAAACTAAATCTGATGTTTCAGAAAAACCGAAAAACGGCTATTTACCTGCTGATTTTGTTCGGAATCATTCTTTTATCAATCAATATTCTTTCATTTTATTACTTCTAATTCATGGAAAACCACGTGAATGTTCCCTTACCGCATGAACAAAGCGTAAGGAAAATAGGCAATAAACAATATGCCTTAGTTATTATCGGTGGAATTATTCTGTTTGCTTCGGGCTTAATTATGTACTCTTTTGGGGTATTTAGTAAAAAAGAAGAGCCACAAAAAACAGACTCTCTGTCTGAACTTACACCTCCTAAATCCAAGAACACTAAACTTGAGGATGATAAATATAAAAGTGGTAGTTCAGAATCTAAGTTGAGTTCGTATGGTGGCGGAACGGAAGAATTAACCACCATTACGGGCAAAGAACCAAGTTACCCTAAAGAGAGCAATGAGCAATTGACAGAGGACGATTTTCAAGAAGTGAAAAACCCTAAAAGGTCGTCTTCAAGTAATAGAAATATTCCAAAAACCGAAGGGCAGCGTAAAAAAGAGAGATTGAACCAAGATTTTCAAGTCAGACAGCAACAAGAACAAACCCGACAACGATATTTAGCAAACCCCGAAACGCCAATTTATCGGAAAACTAAGCAAGAATTAGAAGATGAACGTTTGGAGCGAGAAGAAAAAGAAATGAATAATCGAACAGCTCAGTTGGTTTTATCAAATCTTGAAAAAGTAAATCAAAGCCCAAGTCAAACTCCAAATATTAGCAGTTCGATAGCAAAAAGTGTTGAAGCTCCAACCAAGCCCAAAAAGCAAATACAAAATGAAGAAGAAATAATGCTTCACTCCGAAACATCGACCAATACAATCGGTATGAAATGGAAGAAAGTAGGCTTTTATGGCTTTTCTAATACAGATAAAAGCAAGTTTTTTACCAATAATGATG
>JALONJ010000223.1 GCA_025455045.1 Microscillaceae bacterium
CATAATTCACTATTCATTACTATGCTAAAGTGGTATGTGCGCGCCGGATGGAAGCCGCAAGGGAGAGACCCCGCGTGCGTCCGCGCCGCCTGCCTCGCGGTGGGTTTGCAAACCCACCGCTAGGCAGGCGGCGCGGACGAAAGCGGGGTCTCTCCCTTGCGGCTTCCATCCGGCGCGCAAATACCAATTAAGCATAGTAATGAATAGTGAATAATGTAGAATGAATAATTTTTTAATTACTCGAGAATCCGCCCGAGGCAAGATACATCAGTAGGTTAGGAATGAATAGTGAATAATGTAAAATGAATAATTTTGTAATTACCCGAAAATCCACCAGAGGCGAGACCCGTCAATAGGCTATTAAAAATACTGTTTGCATTATTTTTTTCTTGTTTCGAAGATAAAAAACACAGACAAAAAACTCATAATTTCCCTAACTCAAGCCCTTATTCATTACTATTTTGCAACATAGCCCGCGCATTTTCGCCATCTTGATACAATTGTTGGCGCATTTGCTCTACATTTTCAAAAGCCACATCTTCCCTGATTTTATCCACAAAAGTAACCTCCAGCGTTTGCCCGTAAATATCCGCCGCAAAATCAAAAATATTCATTTCAATACGCTTGGGTTGCTCACCTTTGAGGGTGGGGCGATTGCCGATATACAACATACCTTGCAGATTTTGGGCATTTAGTCGGGCTTTTACGGCATAAATACCATCAGAGGGTATGAGTTTATACTCCTCGGGAATCTCGATATTGGCAGTCGGAAAACCGATTTTGCGCCCCAATTTGTCGCCGTGCGCCACTTTGCCACTTATGGTATAAGCCCGCCCCAAGTGTTGGCTTGCCATTTTTACATTTCCGGCAAGCAAAGCCTGCCGGATTTTGGTCGAGCTTACGCCTACATCATCAATGTCTTGGCGCGAAATCTCCTCGACTTCAAAATCATATTTTGCCTCATTTGCCAACAAATATTCCAAACCCCCTTCGCGGTTTTTGCCAAATCGATGGTCGTAGCCAATCACCAATCTTTTGGTTCCGATGGCTTCCATATACACTTTGCGGACATATTCGTCGGGTAGCATTTGCGCAAATTCTTTGGTAAAAGGCAAAATCACCAAATGATTGATACCCTGCTGGGCGATTAATTCAATTTTTTCGGCAATGGTAGAGAGCAATTTGAGGTCATTTTCACCGGCTTTTGCCAATACCAAGCGCGGATGAGGCCAAAAAGTAATCACCACTGTTTCGCCCCCCAAAGCCCGACTGATTTCTTGCAGGCGTGCCAAAATTTTCTGATGACCAAAGTGTACTCCATCAAAAGTACCCGAGGTTACAACCCCAAAGTTTAAGCGTTTAAAATTTTCAAGCCCGTAATAAACTTGCATTATGATTTGACGTTTATGGTATAGTCTTTTGATTCAATACTTCGGACAGTTTTTATAAGTAATTGATAATCAACAAGTTATGCTATTTCAAGTGTTTTGTGTAACTAGCTGATTATCAAATACTTAGCAAATAACTCGGAACTAGAAACTAGAAACTGTCCGAACTATTGTTGATTAATCAATTAATTAATAAAATATTTGGGTTAATTTGCTCATTATCAGCACATTAGCATATTCATTTCTCGCCTTACTCCTTTGCCAATTCTTGCAACAAATCGGTGAGTTGCCAAGCATTCTCCAGCCTAAACTCGCCAATCCGCGTGCGAGTCAAAGCTGTAAGATAAGCCCCTGAGTCGAGTGCTAGCCCAAAATCGCGTGCCAAACTACGAATATAAGTGCCTTTGGAACACACCACTCTAAACTGAATTTTGGGTATTTCCTGCGCCAATATTTCAAACTCGCGGATACTGATTTTGCGGGCTTCCAGAGCCACCTCTTTGCCTTGTCGGGCTTGTTTATACACCGGTTTGCCATTTACTTTGATTGCCGAAAACATCGGCGGTATCTGGTCAAGCTCGCCGATAAATCGCTGGGTTGTTTTTATAACTAACTCATTATCAATATGTTCGGTAGCAAAAACTTCCGAAACTTCGGTTTCGGCATCTAAAGAAGGCGTGGTTTTGCCAAGTGTAAACTCGCCTGTGTATTCTTTTTCTTGGGCTTGAAAACTATCGATTTGCTTGGTCATTTTGCCCGTGCAGATAATCAAAAGCCCGGTAGCCAAGGGGTCAAGCGTGCCGGCGTGTCCTACTTTGAGCTTTTTGCCGAGTTTTTTTTTGAGGGCGTACCGCACCTTATTGACCACATCAAACGATGTCCAAGTCAGTGGCTTGTCTATCAATAATACTTCTCCGGTTTCAAAATCAAAATTCATTCAATCAATGAGATTTATTGGTAATTAATTGATTATCAATAATTTATAAAAAAATATTTAGCGTACAATTTTTACTGAATGAGCATTGGCAAACAATTTCGGTCAAGAATATGCGCCTTTGGCTACAATTGTATGGTTACAAAATTAAGTAAATTGTTGAGATTTGAACAAGTGCCATTGTTCCATTTTGCAATTGCATTGCTCAATAGCCAATGAAATAGCCCCTGAAAGCCTACATTTTCAATGATTTACCTGCCCATTGTTGCAATTGATGAATCACATTATTTCAAAACTAGATTTTTAAATAATTTGAATTGCCAATAAATCACTAATTTTGGGTAATTTGAATAATAAGGAACAAGAATAAAATAAAGTAAACAATTGAATTTATTATAGACTTTTAGATAATCTATTGCCAAACGCTGATAATCAAGTACTTACAAAAACGAGATAATTGCACTTTTTTATATTTCATAAAACAAAACTCATTTTAAAAGTAAGAGTATTAGAAAAGTACAATTTTTAAATGCTTTTCAAGTGGAGGTTTATAAAATTCAAATTACTTAAAAAAAAGCAAGAGGTTATCTTATAGTCTATAATTAACTGATAATCAATGTATTAGATTAGCACATCAGCACATCTTATAATTAACTCATTACTAATAGTTTGTAGGGTTTCTGGTTGGGAGCTAAAATCCGTGCAAGGCGAAATGTGGTTAATTTAAAATAAAAAATAATGAATCATCCGTTTAAGGAATCAAAATAACATAAACATCTGATAATCAAATATTTACACTTTAAAATGAATAAGATAAAATGCCTATTGCTAACAAGTTTTCTAAACTTTTATTCATTTTTGGTTACGCTTGCTCAAGCTCCCGATTTTCCGATTATTCAATACAATGTAAAACTGGGGCTATCGCACGAGTATATCACCGCGATTCAAAAAGACCAAGCCGGTTTTTTGTGGCTCTCGACTTACAACGGACTCAATCGGTTTGATGGAATCCGCTTCGAGACCTTTGATTTGTTTACCGAAGGGGCTTCGCATCAAGCCATTTTTCATTTTGCGCCCGACCGCGCAGGCTGGTTTTGGTTGATAACTTTGGACGGCTTGCTGAAGTTTCATCCAATTAGTCAAAAAATGCAGAAAATAGCCCTTCCCGAAAACTGGTCAAACCTAGCTTTTGAAAAACAAAAATTCAAAATTTCCTTTGATAATCAAGGCTTTGCGTGGTTGGCTACCCAAAATTATCTGTACAAAATCAATGGCAAAACCCAGCAATGGCAAAGATTTAAGATGCCTTTCCAAGCCAGTCGCACCCTTTTTGCTACTTGGGTCGATAGTCGAGGGCGTATTTGGGTGCAAATCTCTACGGCTTTGTATCAGTTTGTAGAAAAAACTCAACAATTTACGTATTTCTATGGCTTAGACGACCAACATACCGATAACTCAGCAATGGTTTCAGGTACTCCTTATGAAGACAGTGCCAAACAACTTTGGTTGGCTACGTGGTTCGACTACCCGCGCTTGTTCAATGAAAATACCCAAAAATTTGAACCTGTAGGCACCCAAACTACGGTCATCACCAATTTTCAAGAAGATATAGATGATAACGGCAAACGGTTTTTGTGGGCATCGGGTGGCGAAACCGGCATTCAAATCCTGGATCTGGACAAGCCAAAAATCGAGCCTCTGGCAGTGGACATCAGCTTGCCGTACTCTCATAATTCAGCACAAATTACTTGTTTTTTCAAAGACAATGACAGTGGTATTGTCTGGATTGGGACTGACCGAGGTTTGGAGAAGTACGACCCGTGGGCGGTGCGGTTTTATCGTTTAAATTTTGCTAACATACCCCCAGTTAAATTTGGGGGAGATGTCAATACATTTATCCAAGATAATCAAGACCCTGATGTGGTTTGGATTTCGGCTTGGATTGATGGGATTTATCGCTGGCATCGTAAAACCAATCAAGTTGAACATTTTAATCATCAAAATACACCTATGTTTGACATAGGGGTTTTTGATTTGACTCAAGATGCGCAAGGCAATATTTGGATAGTTTCGGGGGGCGGAATCAGCCGATTCAATTACTCAAAAAAAGAATGGAAGTTTTTCCGAGATTTTTTTTCGCGCAAAGGCGTGGTCAACAATGCCCTTTGTGTCCTCAAAGACCAAAATGAGCGCATTTGGTTTGGCTCAAATTATGAAGGTTTGTGGTACATTGACCCGCAAACCGAAATACCTACTCGCTGGCGATTCCCGGATATCGACTGGTCGGAGCGACACTACATTACCAAAATCATAGAGGATTCTAAAGGCTCGATATGGGTAGCTTCGCACGCGGGGGTATATCGCATCAAACCAAGCGAAAAACTAACCGAAAAAATATCTCTGAACAAGTATAGCGCACAAAATACCGCGATTAGTTATATTTTTCAAACCCATAGTCAGTATTTTTGGGTTTTGGGAAGTAATTTTATTTTGCAATTGGATAAAAATGCCAAAATTGTCAAAGAAATTGATTTTCAATCGGGTTTGCGAGGACATCCGTATAGCCTCATTGAAGACGAGCTGGGGTATTTGTGGATAGGTACTGACAATGGCTTGCACCTGCTAAACCCCAAAAACTACAAAATACGCTATTTTACCCGTGAAGACGGCATTGTCCACAATGTAGTGAGCAATAAAATTAACCGCTTGCCGACTGGTGAGGTGTTTTTGGGCTTTGGTGGAGCAGTCAATTATTTCAAACCCAAGTATTTTAAATACAATACTCGACCGCCCATTTTGTCATTCAAAGCCATTAAAATCAACAATGAACTTCGCAAGGTGGATTTTGAACAAACGCTTACTTTACAACCCCACGAAATCATTGTCAATTTTAGTTTTGCGGCGTTGAATTATACCCTGTCCGAAAAAAACAAGTATGCCTACAAAATGGAAGGTTTTGACCCAGATTGGGTTTATACTGATGATATGCAAGCCAACTATACCAACTTGGCGGCGGGTAGTTATACTTTTAGAGTGATAGCCGCAAATAATGACGGCGTGTGGAATCGAGAAGGCATCACTATCAAATTGGTGGTTTTAGCCCCTTTTTATCAGCGTTGGTGGTTTCGCTGGGCGGTTAGTCTGTTTATACTCGGCTTGGGGGTGGGCATTTGGCGATATCGACAGCAACAACGCCAAAAACTTGATGAAATTCGCAACCGAATAGCCAAAGATTTGCACGATGATATGGGTTCTACCCTCAGCAGTATTCGAATTTATAGCGAAGTATTGCAAAGGCAATTGATTGATAATCAGCCCAATAGCCTGCCTTTGCTTCAGCGCATCAGCGAAGGGGCGGCAACCCTTTCGGAGTCGATGCAAGATATTATTTGGAGTATCAAAACCGAATACGATACCTTAGAAGATATGTTGGCACGTATGCGGGCTTTTGCGCTGAAACTATTGGAAGCCAAAAACATTCAATTCAAAACCGTCATTAGTGAGAATTTTGCCAATGCAAGGCTCAATATTGCCCAAAGGCGCAATATTTACCTGATTTTTAAAGAAGCTATCAACAATGCCCTCAAATATGCCGAGTGTACGGAAATACAATTGAATATACAATTAATTGATAATCAGCTACTTATGATTATTCAAGACAATGGAAAAGGTTTTGATGTAGATTTGGTTTCGGGGGGCAATGGCTTGCAAAATTTTCGCAAACGCGCCCAAGAATTGAAGGGAACTTGCGTAACTCGTTCCGAAATTGGCAGAGGTACTCAGGTAGAGTTGAGGATTAAAGTATGAAACTCCTTGCCCCCGAAGGGAGAGTTTAAATTTGAATGGTTAAATGTTTGACAATCAGTTAATTAATAAGATTTAAACGAATCTTCCCATCTTTTGAGGAAAATTGTAACGCGGGCTGTCTAGCCTGCGCGTGTAAATAAGTTTAGGAACAAGAATACAATAAAGTAAACAATTGAATTTATGAATTAATTGATAATCAATGTATTACATTAGCACATCAACACATCTTATAATTAACTCATTACTTAGGCTTAAAATAAAGCTGGAGTTTCCTGAAATGAATAAAGATTATTTTAAACTAAAAATAGACAATCCGAAATCAAAATAAATTCGAGAATATGCAAAGCAATGACATTTGGCAATATGCTTATATTCAGCGACTTAGCCCCTCGCAAATGGATATGTTGCTGGCTGATGGCTGGCGGCATTTTGGTACTTATTTTTTTCGAGATATGATGAATCCCTTGGGCGAAGAATTGGCTGTCGTAACCCCTATTCGAATTAATTTGGCAAAATTTCAATTGAGCAAGCACCAAAAAAAACTCCTGCGCCAAAACGCCCGCACCCACATAGTGTATCGAGATGCCCTAATTGATGCCGAAAAAGAGGCTATGTTTGCCAAGCACACTACTCGATTTACGCACAACAAACCTACCTCGATTTATGATTTTTTGGCAGAAACACCGGCAACTATACCCTGCCATACAATAGAAGTATGTTTGTATGACGAAAACAATCAAATGTATGCCGTCAGTTTTTTAGATGTTGGCAAAGAAAGCACCTCGAGTATCTATGCTATGTTTGACCCCGCTTATGCCCAGCGCAGTCCGGGCAAGCATACTATTTTGGCGGAGTTGGCGTATGCCCAAGCCCAGCAAAAAAAATATCTTTATCTGGGCTATGCCTACCGCGAAACCTCGCACTACGATTACAAAAAACAATTTCAGGGAGCGGAATATTACGACTGGCAAGGCAATTGGCTGGATTTGGATTTTTGAATTGGGAGGCTTATACAATAGTTCGGACAGTTTCTAAGCCCCCTGCTCCGCCAGAGGCGGAGGTTCAGTTCCGAGTTATTTACTAAGTATCTGATAATCAGCTCGTTATATAAAATATTTAAAATAGCATAACTATCTGATAATCAATTACTTATAAAAAATGTCCGAAGTATTGTAAAAACATAATCAATTGAAAATCAGGTAATTAAATAATTTCCAATTCCTAATTCCTAATTCCTAATCAAGTGCTTATCCATAGTGGGAATTGCAATGGATTCATTTGTGAAAACTATAATCATCTGACAATCAATCAATTAAACTAATCGCCTTCGTTTGGCTTGAGTTTCGAGGTTAATAAATTATATTATATTATTTTTTCAATAATTAATATGATTAAAAAAAGAATCTTTGCTTTAGGTTTGGTATTTGTTTGCCTTAGTTCGAAAAAATATACATATCTTCGCAAGCGTTTGCATTGACCTGATTGCTAACTCATTGGTAATCAAAGAGATAAACTTTTTACTAAAAACGGGAAATTATGAAGTTTAATTTTAGTGCCAAACAGGTATTGACTCTCATCTGTTTTTTTACCTTCCTTACTGCCGCCTCTGATTCTTACGGATTCAAAAAGTTTCCTAAATTTTGGCTAGAGCCGGATTCCACTTCGCTGGATTCTCTCACTGACGAACTCCTAAATTATGTTCCTACCCTCCACGCCGAAATCATCAAAGACCGCCTAGCGTGTATTCAAAGCTCTATCAAAATGACGTATAGCAAAGACGTGCAAAATTGGATTGCCGTTTATACAGTCAAACAACGCGCCCAAACCAAGGTTTTGATTGAAAGAAGCAGTTTTTATTTCCCAATTTTTGAAGAAGCCCTCAAACGGCACAATATGCCCGAAGAACTCAAGTATTTGGCTATCGTAGAATCTGCCCTTACCCCACGGGCTGCGTCTTGGGCGGCAGCAGTAGGCTTGTGGCAGTTTATTCCGGCTACCGGCAAAGAATATGGTTTGCACCAAGATTGGTTTATTGACGAGCGGATGGATATTTACAAATCAACCGATGCCGCTTGTCGTTATCTCAAGTTTTTATACAATTATCACGGCGATTGGCATTTGGCACTCGCGGCATACAACTGCGGACCCGGGCGCGTAGATTGGGCAGTAAAACAAGCCGGAGGCAAAAACGTGGATTTTTGGTCCATCTATAATTACCTCCCCCGCGAAACTCGCGGCTACGTACCGGCGTTTATTGCAGTCAATTATGCAATGCAATACAATAAAGAGCATTTTATTTTTCCTGAAAAAATGCAAGAGCCAATTCCTTCTGATACTGTATTGGTAAGCCAATTTGTAAATATTGAGGAGTTTGCCAAACAGATTGAAGTACCGAAAGAACATTTGGAAAAATTAAATCCTCATTTGAAAAAGAATGCAATTCCGGCTTACAAAAAAAATTATCCGCTACGCATACCGGCACACAAAAAAGAATATGTAAATGCCAATCGTTTGGCGATTTTGAATGCTTCTAATCGGGCAAGCCGCCGCGAAATGACCTTTATCTCAGGCAAAGATGCCGAAATAAGTACTACTGAGGGCAAAACCAAAATCTATCATACCGTAGCTTTTGGGCAATCATTGGCACTCATCGGGTTGAAATATGGGGTAACTACTGCCAGTTTGCGCGTGTGGAATCGCTTGCCTAATGATATGATTTATCCGAACCAAAAATTGGAAGTATGGGTAAAACCTAGCCAAGCTCCTGCAAATCAGACACTTACGCTCAATCAACCGGTGCTGGCAAATAACAACGCTACTCCACAAAACCCGCAAGCCACTACCAATCAAGTAAGCAATCAAAAAACTGCTGTCAAAAACGCTTTGCTCAACCCTCCGGCGGCACAGGTTTCTAAGCCACTTGTGAGTCAAGCCAACACCAAAACTACTACTGCGCAAGATATAGCCAAAAATACAGCCCCCAAAACCAAAATTCACGTCATCCAAAACGGGGATACTTTGTGGGATATTGCCAAAAAATATCGCGGAGTTACTGTAGAACAAATCAAAAAATTGAATAATATTACTGACCGCACGATGCTTCACCCCGGACGCAAATTGGTCATTGGTACAAACTAAAATAACTGCCCATCGGCTACAAAAGCTCACCTAAATCAAGGTGGGCTTTTTTATTTAGGAATTGGGAATTAATAATTAGGAATTATTTAATTGCCTGATTTTCAATTAATTATATTTTTAAAAGTGTTACTTTATTTTGAGTCTGTTCCTTATCAACTTCCAAAACATCTAAGTTCAACCCTTTACATTCAAATTTTTGGCTACAAAATTCTTTTTTTTCACGAGCCATAGGGGTATTGTTGACTCAAGTTGTCTTAGTTATAAAAACGCTTGCAATAAGAAAGAAGCTGATTGATTGATGATTAAGAAATAATATTTGGGACAAAATTGTATGGGATTATCTTTTAGATAACTAACTCATTATCAGGCTATTAAGAAATTAATGCTTGAACTTATTGTCAAGATAAATCGGCATTTTGAATATTTGGCTTACATTTGTATCATTGATTTAACCCAAATATTCATTGTGCAATTAAACGATACCGAGATACTATCGGCAATTGTAGCCGGTAACGAAAGTGTATTTGAACATTTTTTTCGCAAATATTACCAAGTGCTTTGCAACTACGGCAATTCTATACTCAAAGACATAGATGAAGCCGAAGAAGTTGTGCAATCGGTATTTATGGATATTTGGGAGAAAAAAAATGACTTGCAAATTACAACTTCTTTAAAATCTTATTTGTATCGAATGGTACACAATCGTTGTTTGAACAAGCTCAAACACGAAAAAATCAAAGAGGAGTACAAAACCTATAACTATACACAAACCCAAGCCAACCCAAGCAATGCCATACACCTGACTTTGCAAAATGAATTGGAAAAACAGATTGAAGAAGCAATTTCCGACTTGCCCGAGCAATGTCGCTTGATATTCAAAATGAGTAGGTTTGAGGAGCTGAAGTATAGCGAAATTGCCGAACAATTGAGCATTTCGGTCAAAACTGTCGAGAATCAGATGAGCAAAGCCCTCAAAATACTGCGCGAAAAGCTGGCTGATTATTTGGTGATTGGGCTGGCAATTTTGCTTCTCAACTTTTGATTATTCGCCAAAGGAATGATTGCAAAATAAGGCATATATTTAAGAAAAGTATAACTAATTGATAATCAGATAGTTAGTAATTCATAATTGCAAAAGCGGGTACAGACAATCATTTTTTAAAATATTACTCTTGGGAAAGTTTGACAAAATCATCAAAGAAAAACTAAAAAGCAGTATAGGCGGTTTTTTAGTCAAAATATTGAAAATAGACTATCAAAATTTCAAGATTCTTGAGCCAAAATTACAATACACTCAAGAGCGAGAAGCCGATTTTGTAGTCGAAGTATTGGACAATCAAGGTACAAAGCAAGTAATTCACCTTGAATTTCAATCCGAAAATGACAGCAAAATGCTTGCGCGAATGTTGCTTTATCGAGCTTTTTTGTACTATCAATATCGCTTATCGGTCAAGCAATACGTTATATTTATGGGCGCAAAGGATTTGGAAATGGAATCAAATTTGACCCAAGATAATTTGGATTATCGTTTTGATTTGCTGGATTTTAAAGAATTTGACTATCATTTGTTTTTAGATTCCGACAATCCCAACGAAATCGTATGGGCTGTTTTGGGCAAAATCAAACCCGATGAAGTCAGCCAAGCCATTCAAGCAATTGTGGCACGTTTACAAGAGCTTCAAAAAGGTTTGGCACTTTCGCAGAGTATTACTCAAATGCGAGTTTTGGCAGAATTAAGAAATTTTAAACAAATCATTGAACAGGAGGTAAATAAAATGGGCGTATTTTTAGACATCAAACAAACCTCGATTTATCAAGAAGGTAAAATTGAAGGCAAAATTGAAGGCAAAATTGAAGGCAAAATTGAAGGCAAAATTGAAGGCAAAATTGAAGGCAAAATGGAAACTAACTTGGAAGTAGCCGAAAAAATGCTCCAAGAAAATATTGACATTCATTTGATAGCCAAAATAACCGGATTGAGCCTCAATGAATTGAAAAAATTGCAACAAAAATTTAAAAAATATACCACTACATAACCATACAATCATTTAATTATACAAGCTAATGCCTTGAAAATGAAGTATTTATTAAGAATCATCAAAGTCTGAGAAAATTGGAAAACGCCGAAAAATATCCCATAGATGAAGCCTTTTTGGTAAGGTATTTTGTCAATGATACTACTGAGTCCGAAAATCGGCTGGTGCAAGATTGGCTTCTACAAAATCCCGAAAATTCTAAAGTATTTGCGGAAGTGCAAAAACTTTGGGTTAAAACCGGGGCTTTGCGCCGCCAGACCTCGGTGGACGTAGATTCGGCTTGGCAAAAAATGCAAGCCAAAATGAAAAAAATGCCCCTTGAAAGTTCTCAAACTGCCAAATTAATACCCATTCAAGCCCGAAAAAAAACTAATAGCTGGAGCGGTTTGCGGGTGGCGGCGAGCGTAGTGTTGGTGTTGGGTTTGGGCTGGTTGATTTATAATTTGAGTAAACCCAGTGGTAGTTTATCAGCAACGGTGGCTTTCAAAACCGAGAACAAAGCCCAAAATCTGGTTTTGAATGATGGAACAAAAATCTTTTTGAATAAAAAAAGTAAAATCAATTATCCCAAAAACTTTGATAAAAAGGCTCGGGTAGTAGAGTTTTCGGGTGAAGCTTATTTTGAAGTAAAGTCCAATCCGCAACAACCTTTTCAAATTAAGACCGAGCATTTGGCAGTAGAAGTTTTGGGTACAGCCTTCAATTTACAAACCGAAACTCCACAGGGCGAAACTATTTTGATAGTGCAAGAGGGGCGCGTGCGCGTGAGTACTGAACAGGCAAGCGAAGAGTACACCGCCGGCGAAAAAGCCATTTATAACCCCCAAACCAAAACTTTGCAAAAAGTAAAAAATAATAACCAAAATTACTTGGCTTACAAAACATTGGAGCTGAACTTTGACCAAACCCCTTTGCGAGAGGTAGTCCGACAAATCAATGAGTTGTACGAGACTAAAATAGAATTGGCAAATCCTAATTTGGCAAATTGTCTTTTGACGGTCAAATTTGTCAATCAAGATTTGGATATGTTGTTGCAAATCATTGCCGAAACGCTGGCTTTGAAAATTGAGAAAAAAAACGGGATAATCTTGTTGGACGGTGAAAGATGTGAGTAGAATGTTATTTATATAAATACCTGAAAATCAATTGATTATATCTTTTCAAAGGCTCTTCACCACTTTTCAGGAATTGCCGAAGGCAATTCCATTGAATTCTGAAAAGCTCTCGCTTTTCAGTGATTCTGAACGAAGTGAAGAATCTAAAGCGT
>JALONJ010000681.1 GCA_025455045.1 Microscillaceae bacterium
GCTAAGAAGTTTAGTCTTGACCAAAGGTCGATGGGAACAAGCTTGGAAATTCCTCTACCCTAGAGACAATTAACTACATCATACTGAAATCACACCCTTGGCGAAGAGTGTACCAAAGTATTGAAAACTTAAAAAAACAGTAATTTTCCTCAACGGAATAGGTTTTAGATAATTTTTTTTACTACGCTAAATTGGAAACTCACTCTGCAATGTTTCCAACGTGTGTATTTGATTTCAGCGATTGGTCTTGGTTCTAAAATATTTGTTTAGAAAAAAACATTGTAACGCAGACTGTTCAGTCGGCTCGCATAAATGAGTTTAGACTTACGAGGTAGCTAAAACTTCCTAAAAATGACTCAGGAATCTTCAAAAATATATAACCTCTTGATTATCAAATACTTATGAAATTTAAAGCTATTAACTCCCAATTCCCTAAGATTTACGACTATGCAAATAAAAAATAAAGCCGGTGGCAATTCCGCCAAAAACGAGGGTGTAAATAATTTGAGCAAAATGAATGACAAAAGCCAAAGTTGCACCATATAACTCACTGATTCCTAGCAAGATAAAACCTTTGATAACCAAATAATGATAAGCTCCCATATTGGCGGCTTGAATAGGCACTAAGCGCGAAAAAGTAGCCACTGACAACAGCAAAAAGCCCGCCCCCACGCCCAAATGAGCCGTTTGAGGAATGGAAAAAAACCAAAAATAAGTCATCAAGTGGTAGGTAAACCAAATAAAAATTGTGTAAGCAATAAACCAAGCGCGATAGGGCATTTGGCGAATACTGATAATACCTTCCCCAATTCGCCCCAAAAAATTGATAACAGGTTGTAAAAAATTGATTTTACGGATTTCTTGCCAGAAATGCCACAACAAACCGCCAAAAATCAGTCCCGAAATCAACAAAAAAAACAGCCAAGCCTCTTTGCCTTGCAAGGAAGTAAGTAAGGGCGGCAAAATATAAATTTGAAAAAAATTGGCAATCAAATCAAATTGAAACACAAATACCAACAAAGTAACCAATAGCAAGCTCAAAATATCTACGATTCTTTCAGTTACCATTGTACCCAGCAATGGAGCAAATGCCACTTTGTCGGTGCGATGCAAAGCCCAACAGCGCGATACCTCACCCAAGCGCGGAATGGCAAGATTGACCAAATAGCCAAACATCATTGCCCAAAAAGTGTTGTCGGCTCGTACTTCGCGTTGGATAGGTAATATGAGCAACCGCCAGCGCAAGGCGCGCACCCAGCTATTTAAGAAGCTGATTATCAGCACAATAACTCCCCAACGGTAGTCGAGTTTGCCTACTTCCGTGATTAATTGCCCAAAGTCTTGATTGCGAAAAGCCAGCCAAAGCAAAAACACGCCCAACAAAAAGAAAAATATATTAAACAAAAAAGAAGAAATCGATTTCAAAGCTTTTGCCCTTTAATTTGGGCGCAATTTACGGGCTTTCCACCGAATTAAAAAACTAAATTACCGAGTAATTGCCTGATAATCATCGCATTGAAACCAGTTTGCCGAGTGCTATTTATTGTTGTATCTTAATCGCTGAATGGTTTGCTACAATCACAAAATTCAATAAAATATATCGAAAATAAACTGGTAAAATTGCCTCAAAAGTTTAAACTAACTAACTTTGATTTTCCTAAAAGTCTATATCAATGAGAGTATTTTTCTTCACTTTGAGCATTATGCTGGTTTTTTTTCAGTGTAAAAAACCAGAATTAGCGGCTAATTTGGTCAATTCTGTTGAAACTATCATCACCGATATGCAGTTAGCCCACGAAGGTGCGCCTAGCGGAGTTCCTGATAGTTATGATTGGGCAAAAAAGCCAAGAATAGGAATGGGTAATAATCCGGGCATCTTCCGAGCCTTGATACCGTGGGGGCAGTTGTACGAACAAGTGGGCGGAAATCCGGCTACCAATACCCGGGTGCAGTTGCGCAAGCTGAAAATTTATATTTTTAGCAAAAAAGACAAGCGTTGGTTTAGACCCATTAGCACCGAAGTAATAGAAGGTGCAAACTATGCCGAAGATTTTGTAGATGATAAAAACCGTCCCGCCGACATTCAAACGCCCCGCGAAGGTGGGGGAATTTCGGTGGTAGCCGGAGGTGGTTATAATTTCCATTTTTGGACAAACCGCAAGACAACTATTGACCCTGATGATATTGACGGAGTATTCTCGACTTGCCAAGCTCGCCTTGTAATTCAAAATACTGCCTTGCCAGATGACCGCCTCCAAGCCAAATATTTGCTGAGTATTGGGGCAGATTATTGGTTAGATGAATCGGCACAATGGGATAATTTTAAAACCAATGGCGATGTAGCCATTGGTCGGTTTAAATATGTAACGACTACTTGGCAGGCTTTTAATATGACCACTATGCGTGCTGAAGAAATTCGCAAATATCCGCCACCTTTGGAGTAAAGTGATTTGATTATTATTGGTTCAATCGTTAATTTGGGGATTGAGGCCAAACCCTAAGGGTTTTTAAAACCCTTAGGGTTTAAATGATCTTGAAAAATTACTATGAATTAACCAA
>JALONJ010000224.1 GCA_025455045.1 Microscillaceae bacterium
TTTGAATGATTTAAAAAGCCATTTTTAAGATTAATTTCATTAATTGTATTAAAATAATTTTAAATTGTATTTTTCTCATAGTAAATTTGAATTGCACCCAATCTCAAAAGCCAAATCTGAGTATGATAAATGCTAAAGCGTGTATAGTTCTACCGAGTTTAGGTTGTAGTGGGTGTATAAGCGAAGGCGAAGATTTTGTGATAAAAAATTTGAATGCAAATGGGGAAAAATTAATGGTTATTTTAACTAATTATCAATCAGAAAAAATGTTAAAAGTTCGTTTTGGAGAACCTGTTTTCAGGAATAAAAATCTATTATTGGATAAGGAAAAAACAATTTATAATAATGGATTAGTCGGATTTTATTCAAAAATCTACTATTTTGAGAATAATAAAGTGGTAGATGTCCAAGAAGCCTCCCCCGACAACCCCAAGAATGTCTGGGCTGACCTCAAAAAACACCTTGCGAGGCAAGCACGATAAGCTATTTTTATATAAAAGAAGGCTCTTAATCTTCAGAAATTAGAAATTAAGAATTGGGAATTGCGAATTATATAAATCACTGATTATCAGTATTTTATGAAATTCGGTTAGCTACTTTATTTTAATTCTATTCCTTATCAAAATTAAAAATTCATCAACCAAGATTTTTTGATGGATTATCTCCACTTTTACTTTGCTGAATAGTATTAGGAACAAGAAAAAATAATGTAAACAATATTTTTTGATAACCTATTGACGTGTCCGCCTCTGGTGGATTTTCAGGTAATTAAAAAACTATTCATTCTACATTATTCACTATTCATTACTTAGGTAATATTGTTTTATCTATAACCCTCTGTTTTGTGAATAAATACACTTTACTCTGTTTGATACTGCTTTGGGTGATAAAGGTAGCTTTTGCCCAAAAAGCCGATGTATTCAACCAAACTATCAACACCGATACCAACGACAAGAATCCTAGCCTCAGTGCCGATGGCAAAACCCTCATTTTCTGTTCGGACCGGGAACATGGCTTTGGCGGCAATCTAAAATTATACCACAGCCAAAAAGACCAAGATGGCTACTGGCTTCCCCCAAGCCCTATCAAGTGGCTAAATGATACACTGGAAGATTCTTTCAAAACGATTCATACTTGCTTGACTGCCAATGGGCAACATTTATATTTTTCAGGTAAAATCAAAGGGCGGAGAAGCCGCGATATAGCCCTCGCTACTCGAAAAGACTCCACTTGGATAGGGGCGGAACTTCTACCCTCGCCTATCAACACCGATTGGGAGGAGACCTCTCCTTCGATTTCATCAGACGGTAATACTCTGTATTTTATTCGATTCAAAGAAAATATGGAGGAGGAATATAAAACCTACGATGGTGGAAAAATATATGTGACTCACCGATTAAAAGACCAGCCTTGGAGTGAACCCAAACCATTGCCGTTGGCGGTGAACGCTACGCCAGCCCACACGGTCTATCTGTTACCTGATGCCAAAACGATTATTTTTTCTACGGAGCGTGCGGGGGGCAAAGGTGGCTTAGACTTTTACCAAAGTGAACTTCAAAAAAATGGCAGTTGGTCTAATCCCGTTAATTTATATCATTTTAATACGCTGTTTCACGATAGTGCGATAGCCATTACTACCGATAAATCAGGCATATACTTATCTAATGACAATGTAAAAAACTCCATCGCCTCTAATTACAATTTGTATCAAATAGTCGCTCATCAGTTCAGGCGAGTATCCAAAGAAATAAAAGTAAGTGGCAGAATCCTACAAAGCCAGACCCAAAAACCCATACAAGCTACCATCCGAATATCGCAGCCCTTCAAAGATAGTACGGCGGTGGTGATAAACAGCAATAAAATCGGCGAGTACCAAATAATACTGAAAGACCGAGAGGTGTATTTTATGGTAGTAGAAGCGGAAGGGCACCTAGCATACAAAAGCTATTTTGATTTAGCCAACCTTGAGGATTATGACAATATCCACCAAGACATTGAGCTATTGCCGGCGAGCAATTTGTTTGAGGAAGGGGAGCGTATCGTATTGCAAAATATTACTTTTGAGTATAACTCCGCCGTTTTGAATCCATTGGCTTTGCTTGAATTGGAAAAAGTAATGAATTACCTACTAGATTATCCGCAAAGACGCTTAGAAATAGCCGCCCGTACCGATAACGAAGGTACCAAACAACAAAATATGTTGCTTTCTAATCAACGCGCCCAGGCGGTGGTCAGTTTTTTGGTCAAAAAAGGCATTGCCTTTCAACGGCTATTTCCTATGGGCTATGGTGATACCAAGCCTTTAGCAACTAATAATACTGCCGATAATAAAAGGTTGAACAGACGGGTAGAATTTAGATTGATGGAGTAATATCTCCTGTGGTGTGAGGTCTGAACGAAGCGATTTTTTGGTCAGTCATTTCGTAATGAATACTTACATACGCTAAAAACCTCTGGTCCGACTTGCTCAAACACCTCAAAAAATCGTAGTTTTGTGTTTTTAAATCCAGAATGCAATTGTTGATAAAATACACTAGAAAAGTTGGGTATGCTTGGAGTTTGTTTTTACTCGCCTGCACTACCCAAAGCGCGCCCCAGCAAGAAACCGCCCTTGCCACCAAGGCACTCAAGGCAAATGAAGCCTTGCCCGTAAAAACACAAACTCTTGATAATCAGGTATTTAACTATCAATTATTGCTCAATGGCAAGCTAGAGGCAAAGCAAGTAAGCGAGGTGCGCTTTAAACAAGGGGGATATGTTGAGCAAGTTTATGTTCAAAACGGTCAGGTAGTCCAAGCGGGGCAGGTTTTGGCGGAGCTGAGTACTACCGAAGCAGATTTGAACCTTCAGAAAGCCCAAAACAACCTCGAAGCCCGCCGAGCCGACTACCGCGACAAGCTGATGCAACACCGCCTCGACCTCAAAAACGAAAACGAACTTGCCCCCGAAATTCGGCAAAACTTTAGGATAGTAAGTGGCTTGGCTGATGCCGAACTCCAACTCAAACAAGCCGAACTGCAACTCCAGAACTGCCGTTTGCGTAGCCCCGTAGCCGGTATGGTGGCAGATGTAGAAGTCAAAACCCAAAACCAAGTAAGTACCGAACGCAAGTTTTGTGTAGTTTATTCGGCAGGGCAACTCGAGCTAGTGGGCGAAGTGCTGGAGAGCGAAATGGGCTACCTCAAAATCGGGCAAACCGCCACCCTCACTACGCTCGCCAAGTCCGAAAAAACTTATTTGGCAACCTTGAGCGAAATCAACCCCAAAATAAACCCCAATGGAATGGCAAAAATCAAACTTACGGTACAAAATCCCGTTGGCTTACTTTTGGGAATGAATGCCCAGGCAAAATTGCAAATTCCGCAAAAAAACGCGCTGATTGTACCCAAAACGGCGATAGTGATTCGCTCCGGCAAAAAAGTAGTATTTACCGAAGAAAACGGACTTGCCAAATGGAATTATGTAACTACCGGCTTAGAAAACCAAGAATCTGTAGAAATTACCGAAGGCTTAAAACCCGGTATGCGGGTAATTATCAATAATAATTTGCAATTGGCGCACGACTCGCCAGTGAGGGTGGAGAAGTAAATAATCCTATTTCTACTATTCAATATGACAGATAAAAAACCAAATGAATTTACAAGTTTATTGGTAAGTTTGTAACTCAATTTTAAACACTCAATTTCGTTGCTTACCTTTCTCCTCCGCCGCCCCATTGCGGTTTTGATGTCGTTTGTGGTTTTGTTTAGCCTGAGTGGGCTGGCGTATTGGCAATTGCCGGTGTCATTGCTTCCGGCTATCGAAGTGCCGCAAATTATTATCAAAGTCAATTATCCCAATGCTTCGCCCGCGCAAATGGAGCAAAATGTATTGCGCCCTATCCGCGAGAGTTTGCTCACTTTGTATAAACTCAAAAATGTAGAATCGGAAGCCAGTGCCGAAACCGGCAAAATTGAACTGCGATTTGAGTTTGGTGCGCCTATGCACCTAGCCTATATCGAGGTCAATGAAAAAATTGACCGCCTCTTGGCGCAATTGCCCCGTGAATTGCCTCGCCCGCAAGTCATTCGGATTAATACCGCCGATGTGCCTATAGTTCGCCTGCAAGTCATTCCCAAAAACGAAAATAATTTTGTTGAAATTTCGGAATTGGCTGATAAAGTACTTCGCAAACGTCTGGAAGCCCTTGCCGGAATTTCGCTGGTGGATTTGAACGGGCAACAACGAAATCAAATTTCGATTCGTCCTGACTATGTTCAAATGCAGGCTTTGGGCGTAGGCGAAGCTGAAATTTTGCAGACTCTCCAAACTTCTAATCGTGATTTGGGTAGTTTGTCAGTTAAAGATGGGCAATATCAATATTTTGTAAAAATTAATCGACAATTAACTGATATTGAGTCTATTAAGCAACTCTCAGTAGTTGGTTCTGAGGGTAAGCTAGTGCCATTGAAAGCACTGGCGCAGGTAGATTATGAGCCAAGCAAACCTCAAGGCTTCCATTTATTCAATCAACAATCCGCCCTAGTCGTTACCATTCACAAACAAGCGCAAGCCAAGCTACCCAAGTTGATGCCTTTGCTCTATCAAACCATCGAAACTTTCAAAAAAGAATACCCACAAGTAGATTTTCGGCTTACTCAAGACCAATCTTTTATTCTCGATACCGCTATTTTTAATCTCGAGTTAGATTTATTGTTGGGTGGGATTTTGGCTTTTTTGGTCGTATTGCTATTTTTGGGGAGTTGGCGCATTTCGTTTTTGATAGGTTTGATATTGCCTAGTTCTTTGGTTTTGAGTTTTTTGGGGTTTTATGTTTTTGGCATTTCTTTCAATATCATTTCCTTAAGCGGGCTTACTTTAGGCTTGGGAATGACAATTGACAATGCAATTATTATTTTTGATAACATTGGGCGATATCGAAGCCAACAAATGCCGATTTTTGCGGCTTGTGTACGAGGTACGCGTGAGATGATACCGCCATTATTGAGTTCGGCAATCACTACCGGCGGAATATTTTTACCCTTGATTTTTTTAAGTGGCTTGGCAGGGGCTTTGAGTTATGACCAAGCGGTGGCGGTAGGGGCTATTTTGGCGGCTTCTTTGTTGGTTTCTTTTCTATTATTGCCACTGTTGTATTTACTATTTTTTCAAAATCAAATCAATTTTACCCCAAAAGAAAATTGGATTTATCGGCAATTAGAAAAATTGTATCAAAAAAGCCATCATTGGACTTTCCGAAATCGACATATAGTCTTTCCTATTATGTTGATAATCAGTGTTTTATCTCCTTTATCTTTTTATTTATTGGATATAGAAGCCCTGCCTCAATTGGTAAAAAATGATAGTTTGTTCAAAATCAATTGGAATGAGCCCATCGAAGTCTATGAAAATCGGAGAAGAATTGAACAATTGTTACAAAACTTTCGAGACAAATATGCGTTAAGTGAAACCGACTTGGGAATTGGGCAGTTTTTGCTGCAAAATGAAGAAAATAGTTTGCAAACCGCCCAAGTTTATTTACAATTCGCAAACCCAACTCAAAAAACGAAAATTGAGCAACTGATTTATCAAAACCTTCGACAAAACTATCCGCAAGCCCAAATTGAACTTTTAGATGCCCCCAATACATTTGATTTATTATTTCAAAATAAATTGCCGTATTGGGAAGCTCGTTTTCAAAACCAAATTCCTTTAAATCCAATTCCGCTTACCCAGATTGACTCAACTTTTCGAGTAGTTCAGCAAAATTTTAAAGACTTTTCGTTTCAGACCAACCAAACCCAAGTCAGCGAGACACAAGCGATTTTAGAAATCAATCTTTCAGAACTAGCTCATTATCAGGTCAATAAAGATAAATTGCTCAATACCTTAGAAAATGCACTTGGCAGTACTTTGCTCACCGAAGTCAAAAGTTTTGGTGAGAACATTCCGATTCGATTATCCGAAAATCAGATAGATTTTAATACCCGGATTGCTAACCTTATGATTCGCAATGATAGTGGTTATGTCTATCCTATTCGTCAATTTGTCAATACTAAGTTTGACCTAAATTATAAAAAACTTTGGGCAGATAAAACCGGTATATATCACTCGATCGCTTTATCTAAACAAATCCCCACCCCAGAATTACAGAATTATATCAAACAAATGAGTCTAAGCAATGGATTTTCGGTTAGTTTTCAGGGGCAACTTTATGAAAATCAATATTTAGCCTTGCAAATCAGTATTATTTTATGGGTATCAGTACTATTGCTATACTTTGTTTTGGCGGTCGAGTTTGAGTCTTTAATTCAACCAGTGATTGTATTATTGACTTTACCACTGGGTTTTGCGGGCAGTTTTGGTTTGTTGTGGTTGAGTGGCAATTCTTTGAATATTATGTCGGGCATTGGTTTGGTGGTAATGTTGGGCATTATTGATAATGAAACCATTTTAAAAATTGATACCTATAACCGCCTCCGCAAAACATTGCCCCTTGAAGAAGCGATTTTGCAAGGGAGTGCCACTTGTTTTAAGCCGGTTTTGATGACTTCTTTGACCAATATTTTGGCACTTTTACCAATTTTAATCAGTAGTGGATTGGGGGCTGATTTGCAAATTCCATTTGCTATTGCTATTATTGGTGGATTGAGTATTGGGACTTTTATGGCTTTGTATTTTGTACCTTTGGCTTATTATACACTCAAGGCTTATCGCCCTTCAAGAGTTTAATTATTTTTGTAAATCTCTGATAATCAATTGTTTATAAAAAATATGCTTAAATTCAAAAAGAACTGCAATATTATAACTATATAAACGCTTGATTATCAATCATTTATAAGAAATCGCCCGAAGTATTGAAGGTGTAAGTTTAATTTATCCAAAAATAAAACCTGCGAACATTTCCAACTTTTTATAGTTTTACAGCCAAATTTAATCGGAAAAAAATTTAAACAATGAACGAAAAAAATCTGCCGATTTTGGTTGGGGCAAGCCAACTTACCCAACGCTGGCAAGACGATAAAATGCCTTCCGAACCGCTCACTCTCTTGCAACAAGTCAGCCAAACCGCCCTAGCCGATTGCGAAGTCTTAAATATAGCTGCGCATATCGATAGTGTGTGGGTGGTCAATATTTTTGGCTGGGGCTATGAAGATGCCCCCACCGAACTCAGCCAGAGGCTGGGTCTAAACCCACAAAAAAAATTCTATTCTACTTTTGGGGGCAACACGCCTCAATATTTGGTCAATAAAATTTGCCGTCAATTGGCACAGGGCGAAATCAAAATGGCTCTGCTTACCGGCGGTGAGGCAAATTATGGTTTGAGCAAAGCCCTCAAAGCCGGTATGAAACTCGATTGGACTCCCAAAAAAAACGCCCGCCAAATAGACGGCGACAACCGCCCCGGAGCCAGTGATTTGGCAAATAATTATGAACTGTTTTTGCTCACTACGGCGTATCCGATGTTTGAAACCGCTTTGCGCGCTCGAGCCAAACGGGGGATTGCCGAGCATCAGCAATATATCGGTAATTTGTATGCGCCCCTAGCCCAAGCCGCCGCCCAAAACCCCTTTGCGTGGTCGCCGGTGGCTTATACCGCCCAAGAAATAGCCGAACCCAATGACGACAATCGCTATGTTGCGTTTCCATATACCAAGCGAATGTGCGCCAACAACAATGTCGACCAAGCCGCCGCGCTCATTCTCACGACTGTTGGCGAAGCCGAAAAGCTAGGCATACCTCGGCAAAAATGGGTTTTTCCGCAAGTCGGAGTCGACTTGTATGATATTTGGGATTTTGAACGCCGTCCCGACCTTTGTGAGTCTCCGGCTATTCGCCACGCTACCCAATTGGCATTAGCACAAGCCGATTTGCAACTTGCTGATATTGAGGCATTTGACCTCTATAGTTGTTTTCCGGCGGCAGTCCAAGTTGCTCGCCAAGCTATGGGCATCGCCGATACCGACCCTCGCCCGTACTCGCTCACGGGGGGCTTGTCGTTTTTTGGCGGACCTTGGAACAACTACAGTATGCACGCCATTGCGACTACGGTCGACAAAATTCGCCAAAACCAATACCAGTCGGTTTTGGTCTCGGCTTTGGGTTGGTACATTACCAAACACGCCATTGGGATTTATGGCAAAAATCCACCCAAAAGCATAAGCCATTGGTTATCAGATGATTATACTGATATACAAAATCAAATCAATGCCCAAGCCCTACCCGAACCGGTAGCCCAAGCCCAAGGCGATTTCAAAGTTTTGGCTTATTCATTGGTGTATGGGCGCAACAATATGCCCCAAAAAGGCATTGTGTTGGGTGAACTGAGCGATGGCAAACGAGCTTTTGCCTTTATTGAGGCGAGCGAATCCGAACTTTGGGTAATGCAAAATCTGGAATTGGTAGGCAGAGTAGGACAGGTGCGCTATGATGAAGCCAAAAAACGTAATTTTGTGAAACTCTGAAACCATCACTTGACTGAATTGATGCTTGGTTTGTAGCATTATAAACCAAGCATTGGTATCAAGTCGTTAATATTGTTTGTCCCTAAGAAATATGAATATGGTATAAATGCTTGATTATCAAATACTTACTCTAGAATATCTACTTCCGGCGGGGTAGAGGATATTGGGTGTATTTCAAATTTACGTTTTAAGACCTCACCCCTGCCCTCTCCTCTGAGAGAGGGAATTTAAGGAATAAATTTGAAATGCACCCAAGATATTGAACTTCCATCAACCATTGACCGATAAACCATCGCGCAAAAGTGTATAAGTAAAATCATTTTTTTGGGGTGCATTTCAAATTTACGCATTTCTTTTGCCTCACCCTGCCCTCTCCGAAAGAGAGGGTAATAGGTAGTAAATTTGAAATGCACCCTTTTTTTGTTTTTCAAAATGATTTTATTAGCAAAAAAATCATTTATTTTGCCATCAATATCATTTTATAACTCATTGATAATGAATAACTTACAAACTATTTATTTAATTAAAAATTATCAAAGCTCCTACCCGCTTGAGTTACAATATCAAACGCAAATCTTGCATTTGATTGAAACATATCCCGATGATTTTTATAAATCTACCTTGACTGCCGGACATTTGACCGGCTCGGCTTGGATTGTAAGCTCGGATTATCAACAAATTTTACTGACTCACCATCGCAAACTCGACAAGTGGCTACAACCCGGTGGGCATTGTGAAACCGATGATGCCGATATTTGGGCTACGGCTTGGCGCGAAGCTCAAGAAGAAACCGGTTTACAATCTTTGCAAAAAACCACCGAAAATATTTTTGATATTGATGTCCATTGGATTCCGGCGCGCGGGGATATGCCTGCCCACGAGCATCACGATATTCGTTTTTTGTTTGTCGCTCAAGCTCAAGAAGCCCTCAACATCAGCGCAGAGTCCAATGATTTGCGTTGGTTTACCCGCGAAGAAGTGTTACAACTGACTGATAATGAGTCAATTATCCGAATGGTAAGGAAAATGAGTAACTTATAATTTTTGGCGGAAAGTTAAGGAAGATTACAAATTAAAATGAAATTTGGTTTTTCACATCTTTACAGGAATGAAAAAAATACTTCTTCTATAAATTTGATAAGAATCGAGAAGCCTGAGTTAATTAATTGATAATCAGATGTTTATATAATTTTCAAAACTATTTTTGGTTCTTCACCACTTTTCAGGAATGAGAATTTTTTTCTGAAATTTATCAATTTCAGTGATTCTGAGCGAAGCGAAGAATCTGAAACTCTTGATAATCAA
>JALONJ010000225.1 GCA_025455045.1 Microscillaceae bacterium
CGGTTCAAAAACTCAGGATAGTGTAGGGTTGCTTGGTTTCGTTGTTTCTTTTTTATCAAGAAAAAAGAAAGTTGTAAAAAGAGTTCATTTATAATCAACTCATTATCAATTAGTTACAGAAAACCTATTTTTAAATATTCTAAAAAATCAAACATTCGTTTAAAATTTCTAGGTAGTGCCTTAAATATAATGCTGAACATTATTAGTGAAAAGGTATTGAGGTAATTTTCAGCATTACATCTGTGGCACTACCAATTTCTACAGTGGGAATTGCTGATCATTCACACTACTGGATGATACGCTTTTTTTGGTTTATATAATAGTGACGAACTTACGAACTTCGGCAAAGCGTTCAACTTTGTCGATTTGAATAAAGGTATTTAATTTGTTGCGTTTTTATCCGTAATCTCGATATCAACCGCTTATTACCGGTTTTTAGAATCGAGAAACTCGGAATCTCTAAAAGTATAAGAGCTTTCTTACATATATCGGCTTTGTTCAAAATAACAACTATGGCGAAATAATCGATAAAAAAAACCTTCTAAAATATTTTGGCATTTTAGAAGGTTTTTGCGCTTAGAATAAGCAATTGATAATCAATGAGTTATCAATATTAATGCACGTCTTTACCCGTAATCTCCAGTTCTAGTTTGTCGGCAGTTTGCACTACTTCGGTAATGATATAGCGGAGTTCTTCGGGATTTACCAAATCATATTTGATAGCCGCCATTAGCTCGAGATAGTCTTCATCAGTAATGGTAATTTTCGAGTAGCCGAGGTCATAGTTATGCTCAAGCATTTTGCGAAAATCCACTTCGGGGTATTCGTGCAAGCGGCAAATTGTCGAGGTAAAAGTAAGCATTAAGCCACCATCTCGCTCAATCAGCACCCCGCGCGCGCTCTGAAAACGCCCTTCATCAAGCGGTAAAGTAATGATGACTGTATCATCGGAGTATTCGGTGTAGTTACCATTCAAATCTTGCGCGAGTTTTTCGAGGTAACCTTTGACATTTTTTTCTTCCATTTTCAGTAAAGTTTGATAAGATTAAGGTATGCTAAATTTACACAAATTTTGTACAAAATCTACAAATACGCTTAAGAATATTTTTTGATAAGCTAGTGGGTTGTTACGTTGCCCCAAGAGCAAAAGTTTTTCAATTGTCCAAATTTAAAAAAAAATCTCCATTCTATACTACTCTCTTAAGTATTTAGAGCAAAAGAATGGAAAATTATGATGAAATATCATCGCTTGATTTCGTTAGTGTTTCTTACAACCTTGACTTTGGGAATTGCCTACACTTGGCAAAATTTTGAGTTTGTCATAAAACCCTCATATTCAACTACTTATGTCAAAACTTATTTGATGCTCTCCTCCCGAAACCTAAGCCTAAGTGCTTATGAGTGGAACGAAAAAAGAACTTTTCAGGCAGATTCGCTTGAGAATAAAATTACGTATTTTGAAAAAAAATACCCTAAAGCCGATAGCCTGATTTTGGACGTTGATACTTCAGAAATCTATCGCATACCCAAATATGATTTTTATCGATTCAGCTATTTTTATAATTCAAAAGCCTCGCCATCACAAGAAGAAAATGCCTATAAATACTTTGCCGGTTATCGCGTAAGTATTTATAATACCCAAAAAGACACAACACTTTTTCGAGTACAAGATAACCAACTGATGATGATTCAAGAAGCCCAAGATACCGAAGGGATATGGCGACCGATTGAGCATTGGGCGTATTCGTGGTGTGGAAATAGCTATTTTGAAAATGCTTTGGAACCTAAGGCATATTTTAGCAATGTGATTGTCTATTACAAAGGCGATTTTGAGACTTTGTTAAGGGTAAAGTGGGTTTTTGACAATCACATCAATCACTCGCGTAAAATCGTTTATTCCCAGCCTTTTCGCGGAAGTATTCATTATAGCCAATTCAATCTTCCGGCTGATTTTTTAGCCAGAGATTCTTTGAGAATTGCCAGAGCCTTTTTCAGGTATAAAAAGTCTTAAAAATAGGTGTTTTGATTTTTTATAAGCATTTGATTATCAATCACTTACACATTATCCGAAGTCAATTTGGCAAATAAGTATTCGCGGTTCATTCGGGCGATGTTGGTGAGCGAAATTTCTTTGGTACATTATGAAAAAATCTTACACATCCGGCTCAAGCCCTAAGGCTCGAAGTTGTGCCAAGAGTCGCTCGGCGCGCTGGGCTTCTTGTTCGGCGCGCTGGGCTTCCTGTTCGGCGCGTTGGGCTTCTTGTTCGGCTCGTTGGGCTTCTTGTTCGGCACGTTCAGCTCCGGTTAGTAAAACATTGCCTTCTTTGGTACACCAGCGTCCCCAAGGGGCTGGTTCTTTCTCAAATAGTCCTTCCCAAATCATAATGCCCAAATTTACTTCTTCCATAAAAGCAAACTCGTTTTCCAATCTTTCGTAAGTGTGGTTTTTGGTTAGTTCAAATACATTCAAACGATTAGGATAGAGGTGCAAATAGGGGTCAATCAAGATATAATAGCTAACCCCCATTCGGGCATAAATCGCCATTTTCTCCTCATCTTCTTTGCCAATTTTGTTGGAGATGACCTCTACTACCAAGTCGGGCGATTTACCAACTACCCAAGTGAAATAGCATTTGTCTTTTTTGTCAAACCAAGTTTCGGGTTTTTTGACATTAAAACTCAAAAACATATCGGGTACTACACAAGGCTTATCGATGGCATAATAAATACCGACATTGGAAGAAGCCCAAAAATCGCGCTCAGTCCATTGATTGACGTGCAGTGGGTCAATCAAGAGGCGTTGTTGCATTTCAGAAAAAATATTGTCCACAGGGGTATCGTCTTCGGTGATAAATTGTTCGTAATCAGGCTCTTCTATTTCATAATAGGTAGTATGAGCAAAAATCAATTTATTGCCTACTTGGGTTACAAGCTTGTATTCTTCTTTGAGTCCGAGTTCGTCGATGAGCGATTCTTGCATAAACTTTTCAGGTCAATTTTTAGCTAATTCTTTACCAAAAATAAGCAATTTATCTTTTATTTCAAGGCAATTTTAATGATTTTTTGGTAAGTAATGAATAGTGAATAATGTATAGTGAATATTCTCATAAATACCTGATAATCAGTATGTTATAAAAATAAAAATATTGACTTACTAATTTCTATTCCTTAATTTATATATTAATAGTTCGATGGGTTTCCATTCCGAGCTAAGTAATTGAACGTCAAGCAATTAGGCGAAAATTTGAAATTTCATAAAAGCCTGATAATCAATAAGTTATATAAAAGTATTTCAAATCCATAACTATCTGATTATCATATATTTATAAAAAATATTCGAGCAATTGCAAATAAAACCCTCTCAAAAACTTGGTTTTTGAGAGGGTACATAAGTATCTGATTATCAATTAATTATATAGATTAGAGTTTTTTAATTTAAAAATTAACTTGAGTTGAGATTACATAATTCACATTTGAACCATTATTAGAAGCTGGCGACCAATTTGGCATTTCCTCAATAAATTTAATAGCTAATTTATTTAGTTTATTGGATGCACCTCTCAATATTTTTACATTTTTAGGCTTACCGGTTTTGTCAATCACAAATTGTAAATAGATAGTCCCTCTAGCTGTTACAGGGTTTTCTTTCTTCTTTTGCTCAAAATACATTTTCATTTTTTTCTGATTATCTTCTATGTTTTCTGCGCCATTAAATAAAGCCGGAATATCAGTATCTAGATAAATATCCTCTCCATCCAGTTTAGGTGCTTCTGTTTCAAGTTCAGGTATTTGCATAGTTTTTATTTCTTCATTTGGTTTTTGGATAAGGGCTTGTTTATTTCCTTTGAAGGCTGTAGTGTAATTTTGTTTGGGCTTACTTTCGTTCAATTGACTTATAATGTATTGAAGTAACTTATGGATTCTTATTCCAGAAGTTAAGTATTTTAATTGCCAGTTTCCTAATACTAATCTATCTTGAAATATGCTTACTTCTTTTATGCCACCTGATTTATAATAAGTTGTATTAACCAAAGGCTGATTGTTGATAGTGATTAAAATAATAAAAAAATACTCCTCTTTTTCCTTTAGCAATATAAAATTTGGGTCAAAATCTGAAAATCTGAACGTTATTTCTTTATATTTATCAGTAGATTTATCACTATTTTTGAAATAACCTACTTCACGAATTTTTGAAATTTCTTTTTCGGAATAAACAAGCAATTTTGCTTTAAAATCCTCCGAACTATCCTCCATTTTAGGCATTTCATTTAATAAACTTTGTAGCGTTTTCAAAGAATCTTCTAATGATGTTGATTCTTGACAGAATAAACTAAAACTCAAATTTAGAAATAGAATTAAACTAAATATCTTCTTCATAAGATTAAAATTGAGGATTTATAGACCGTTAAATGCTGATTACAATACTATTTTCAAAGGTAATAAGTTTTTCATAAATTTATCTGAAGATACCTATAAAAAAACCCCTCAAAAACTAAGTTTTTGAGGGGTTTTATAACTACCTGATTATCAATCACTTACACATTATCCGAAGTCAATTTGGCAAATAAGTATTCGCGGTTCATTCGGGCAATGTTGGTCAGCGAGATTTCTTTGGGACATTCGGCTTCGCAAGCCCCCGTATTGGTACAAGAGCCAAAGCCCTCAGCATCCATTTGGGCGACCATTTTCTCCACGCGGGTTTTGCGTTCGGCGTAGCCCTGCGGCAATAGTGCCAATTGCGATACTTTGGCCGATACAAATAGCATTGCTGAGGCGTTTTTGCAAGCGGCTACACACGCTCCACAACCGATACAAGTCGCGGCATCCATTGCCATATCCGCAATTTCTTTGGGAATCGGAATTTCGTTGGCATCGACATTTACGCCGGTATTGACCGATATAAAACCACCGGCTTGAATGATGCGGTCAAATGCGCCTCTATCCACCACCAAATCTTTGACCACCGGAAAGGCTTTGGCGCGCCAAGGCTCAACATAAATGTCTTTTACCCCCCGAAATGAACGCATATGCAATTGACAAGTCGTGGTTTGCTCGGGTCCGTGGGGGTGTCCGTTGATATACAAACTACACATACCACAAATACCCTCGCGGCAATCGTGGTCAAAAGCTACAGGTTCTTCACCTTTGCGAAGGAGGTCTTCATTCAAAATATCCAACATTTCCAAAAAAGACATATCGGTAGAAATATCTTTCATCGGATAAGTAACCATTTTGCCTCCGCCGCTTTGCAGGCTACCATTTACTTTTTTATCGGCTTTGGCTTGTCGCCAAACGTGCAATTTAAAGTTTAAGAGTTCTTCTGCCATTATTATATTAATTAGGAATTACGTTTTTGTTTCTAGTTTCTAGTTCCGAGTTTCTAGTTCCGAGTTTTTGTTTCTAGTTATTTTTAAATTTATTTCCTTTAAATTCAGATTTTTGAAGATGATTGATAAGTCCGGCAATCATTTTTCCAATACTTATCGTTTCATCGTAAATTTCGGTAAACTTACTATCATTTATATATTCTTGATCTTTTGCTCGATATAATTGAGATAATAACTCTCCACAAGATCCCTTGGCAAAAGCCAAAAATTGAATAAACTCTCTATTTCCATCTCTCTCGAAGCCTTCGGCTATGTTGTCCATAACAGAACCGCTCGCGCGTCTAATTTGGTCTTTTAAGGCAAAGTCTTTTGAAAAATCCCCATTTCTGGAAATATTATAAATTTGCTTGGATAATTCTCTGGCTTTCTTCCAAATATCGAGTTCTTCAAAATTTTGAATGGTTGCCATATTATTTAGTTTCGGGTTTCAGGTTCCGAGTTCCTAGAAAATCTGATTTATTTTAAAAATTATATAAGCATCTGATTATCAATTATTTGCAAGAAACTAGAAACCAGAAACTAGAAACCAGAAACTAGAAACCAGAAACTAGAAACTAGAAACCAGAAACTAGAAACCAGAAACTAGAAACTAGAAACTAGAAACCAGAAACTAGAAACCAGAAACTAGAAACCAGAAACTAGAAACCAGAAACTAGAAACCAAAAACTAGAAACCAAAAACTAGAAACTAGAAACCAGAAACTAGAAACTAGAAACCAGAAATTTATTTATAACTACGTTGCGTTAATTTGACATTTTCAAAAATCAAATCTTCTTTGTGCAAAGTATAATCTTCATCTCGGCCATTGTATTGCCAAGCGGCTACGTAGGCGTAGTTGGCATCATTGCGTTTTGCTTCGCCTTCTTCGGTTTGGTACTCTTCGCGGAAGTGTCCACCGCAAGATTCTTCGCGGTCGAGGGCATCAATCACCATCAGCTCGCCCAATTCCAAGAAATCGGCAACGCGGAGGGCTTTTTCTAACGTGATGTTGAGTTCCTCGTTGTTTCCTACGGTTTTTACATCATTCCAAAAGTTGGTGCGAAGCTCGCGGATGCGCTCGCGGGCAAATTTTAGCCCATCGGCATTGCGCGACATTCCACAATAATCCCACATTATCTTGCCGAGTTCTTTGTGGTATTCGTCCACGGTTTTGCCATTTGATTTGGTGTGTTTGTCGGATAACAATTCAGCAATTTGCGCTTTGATTTCGGCTTCGGCTTTTTGAAACTCAGGATGGTCAGTCGGTATTTTGGTGGCGGGCATTTGTGCCAAATAATCGCCCAAAGTATAAGGAATCACAAAATAACCATCTGCCAAACCCTGCATCAAAGCACTGGCTCCCAGTCGATTTGCCCCGTGGTCGGAGAAGTTTGCCTCGCCCAAAGCATACAAGCCCGGGATAGTAGTCATCAAATTGTAATCTACCCACAATCCACCCATCGTATAGTGAACTGCCGGATAAATTTTCATCGGCATTTTGTAAGGGTTCTCGTCCACAATTTTTTCGTACATATCAAACAAATTGCCGTATTTGGCTCTGATAGTGGCTTCGCCATCGCGTTTGATGGCATCGGCAAAATCCAAATAAACCGCCAAGCCCGTATTACCTACGCCTTTGCCTTCGTCACAAACGGTCTTCGCATTTCGAGACGAAATATCGCGGGGCGCAAGATTACCAAACGAAGGGTACTTGCGCTCCAAGAAATAATCACGGTCTTCTTCTTTGATATCGTTGGCGGTTTTTAAGCCTTTTTGAATAGCTTGGGCATCTTCCACTTTTTTAGGGACCCACACGCGCCCGTCATTGCGTAATGATTCGGACATCAAAGTCAATTTAGATTGATGGTCGCCCGAAACCGGAATACAAGTTGGGTGAATTTGGGTATAACAAGGATTGCCAAACAAAGCTCCCTTGCGATGCGCGCGCCAAGCGGCGGTTACATTCGAACCCATAGCATTGGTAGAAAGGAAAAATACATTGCCATAACCACCAGTACACAATAGTACCGCGTGGGCGGAGTGCGATTCAATTTGTCCGGTAACTAAATTGCGGGTAATGATACCGCGAGCTTTGCCCTCTACGACTACTACATCTAGCATTTCGGAACGGGTGTACATTTTTACTTTACCGGCGGCGATTTGGCGCGAAAGTGCGCTATATGCGCCCAAAAGCAATTGTTGCCCGGTTTGCCCCTTGGCATAAAAAGTCCGCGATACTTGCGCCCCCCCAAAAGAACGATTAGCCAACAAACCACCGTACTCACGGGCAAAAGGTACACCTTGCGCTACGCACTGGTCAATGATATTGACACTTACCTCAGCCAAGCGATACACATTTGCCTCTCTCGCTCGATAGTCGCCGCCTTTAATCGTATCATAAAATAGGCGGTAAATGCTATCGCCGTCATTTTGGTAGTTTTTGGCGGCATTGATACCCCCTTGGGCGGCAATCGAGTGCGCGCGGCGGGGGCTGTCTTGAAAGCAAAAACATTTGACATTGTAGCCCAGCTCACCCAAAGAAGCGGCGGCGGCGGCTCCGGCAAGCCCCGAACCCACTACGATTACATCGTACTTGCGTTTGTTGGCGGGGTTTACCAATTTCATATTGAATTTATGCTTTGACCATTTCTCAGCCAAAGGTCCTTCCGGAATTTTTGCATCTAATTTCATATAATAAATTGATTTTAAAGCCCCCCAACCCCCGGAGGGGGAGCAATAAATTTAATTTTTTATTCCCCCTCTGGGGGTAAGGGGGCTTCATTTTTTTAATTCAAATACATCAAAATCGGAATCAAAGCAAAACCAAAAGGTACGATAATGCTATAAGCGAAGCCCAAAGTTTTGATAAATGGCGTATATTTTTTATGATTTAAGCCCAAGGTTTGGAAAGCACTTTGGAAGCCGTGGTAGAGGTGAAATGCCAAACCTACCATTGAAACTACATACAAAATAACTGCCCACTCTTGTTTGAAAGCCTCTACGGTGGCGATGTATAAGTTGTGCATTTGTACGCCGTTGTAAGTGATTTCTTCTAAACCGCCAAATTTGGATTTTGCCCAAAAATGCGGCAAGTGAACTGCCAAGAAAATGAGGACAATTGTTCCCAAAATCATCATCGTGCGCGACTGCCAAGAGCTGCGGTTGCCACTGTTGTAGGCATAGCCGACCGGACGCGCCGCGATATTGCTTCGAGTGAGCCAAATCGAGACTATGATGTGTAACAAGATAAAGGCAAAATTGCCAATGGATACAATTTGAATCAATTTATTATGCCCCATAAAGTAGGCATATTCATTGAACAATCTGCCTTGCTCGACCTCGCCCAAAATGGGGGCTAAAAGATATAAATTGCCGGCTAAATGAACCGTCAGAAATAAAATCAGAAAAAGCCCGGTCAAAGCCATCAAAATTTTGCGCCCAATAGAACTTGCCACAAAAGCCAAAAACCAATTAGGTTTTGTTTCGGTAGTTGTTGTTGCCATTTATTTTTAAAAATTTAGTTTTTAAATCAATTATTTTCTCAAAATTCAAATTTATAAGCCAAAGGTGTAGAAAACAATAGATTTTGTCATTTTCAGGTTTTTGAATTTACAAATTTTTCAATCTTGAAACTTAAATGATTTCTTAATCTTTTGACTATCAGGTAATTAAGAATAAATTTTTATTTTTTTTCTAAACTAAAATAAGTTAGACTTTTGACAAATTGTGGATAAATTTTGTTTGCCAAAATCTCATTTTTTCTAAAAAACAATTAAAAATTGTTGATCACAAAACTAAAAAGGCATAAATATCTGTGCCGTTGCTTGTGTCCCCACAAGCAATCATTATCGACCAACGCGTTAAAATCCCTGAAGAACCAAATTGTTGGTCAAAAAACTAAAAAATCATAAATATCTGATAATCAGGCATTTATATTTTTTATCTGGTTCTTCACCACTTTTCAGAAAAAATGTAACGCAGGCTGTTAGCCTGCGCGCGTAAATGCGTTTAGGCTTAGAATAAAGTTAGAATTTCCTGAATATGGGTAAAGAATCTTTTATCTTTCGCCTTTGGCGAGTGCCTCATCTGACTGGCAAATTTTGAGAATTTGCGCAAATCCTAACATAATCAACTGAAAATCAATTAGTTATGTAATTTTTTATTCTAATTATTAATTCCTAATTACTTTGTTAATTTTCTTGCTTATATTTATCTCTAAGTTGGTAAATGATTGCTGTAACTCTACCCGAATTAAAAATAAGAATCTTCGCCACTTTTCAGGAGTTGCCTTCGGCAATTCCATTGAATTCTGAAAAGCTCTCGCTTTTCAGTGATTCTGAACGAAGTGAAGAATCTAAAGCGTTGATTATCAAGAGTTTCAGAAATGGTAAGTAATTGATTATCAAATACTTATAAAATTACAGATTTTTTACAAACTCTTGAGAAATAAAACTTTAAACAATACGCTTATGAAAAAGACTGCCTTAGTAACCGGAGCCTCCAGCGGAATCGGACTGGAGCTTGCCCGTGTGATAGCCAAAGACCACTACAATCTGGTGTTGGTGGCTCGTACCGAATCCAAACTCAAACAATTGGCAGACGAACTACACGCCAAATACGATACCCAAGTTTTGGTCATTCCCAAAGATTTGACGCACGAAACCTCTGCCGAAGAGTTGTTTGAAGAACTGCAAAAACAAGGCATCGAGATTGATATTTTGGTCAATAATGCCGGATTGGGCGTAGTGGGCAGATTTGCCGAAACCAACTACGCCCGCGATTTGGAAATGGTCAAAGTAAATGTATTGGCTTTGGTACAACTGACCAAGCTGTTTGTGCAAGGAATGATTGTGCGCAAGCGGGGCAAAATAATGAATATTGCTTCATTGGCGGCGTTTCAACCCGGACCCAATATGGCGGTTTATTTTGCAACCAAATCCTTTGTGTTGTCGTTTTCCGAAGCCATTGCCCAAGAGTTGAAAAGCTCAGGCGTAACGGTTACGGCGGTATGCCCAGGCATCACCCAAACCGAGTTTTTTAGCGGAGCTAATGTTGATATGCCGGTCAATCCTTTGAGCAATTGGTTTATCCAAACGGCAGCTCAGGTTGCCGAGTCGGGCTATCAGGCTACCAAAGCCGGTAAATCGGTACACGTTACCGGGCTTATCAACAATTTATCGGCAATGACTGCCCCATTTGTACCGCGCCAGATTTTATTGCCTTTTGCCGACATTTTGATAAAAAGCTTTGGTAAGAACCATTGACGTAGGCAAATATTTTGCCTACACGCTTAGGCAAGTCCTCAGGCGTTTGGGTAGTTTCCAATTCCGTTGATTAAATACCTGATAATCGGGCGCATTTCAAATTTACTACCTATCACCCTCCCCGCCTCGGCGGGGAGGGCTGGGTGAGGCAAAAGAAATGCGTAAATTTGAAATGCGCCCTGATAATCAGTCAGTTACACCAAAAACTCAAATAGCATAACGTATTGATTATCAAGCATTTAATTGAAAATTCGGGTTCTTCACCACTTTTCAGGAATGAAAAAAATTTCTTTGTCATTCTGAGCAAAGCGAAGAATCTAAAGCGTTGATTATCAAGAGTTTCAGATTCTTC
>JALONJ010000682.1 GCA_025455045.1 Microscillaceae bacterium
TAGAAAAATTAGTGCCAACTGAGAAAAGTACAAAAATGAACCTACAACTCATAAATCAATTAAATTAGCAAAATTGTCCAAATTTTGGGGTACTCCTTACCTCGCTTATTTTCTCAAAAGTTTTTTATTCAAGTATTCAATTCATCAAATTTATCTAACAATAAACCCAAGTTTAAAAAATCTTCAAATCATCTTCATCATTGCGCAAAAATAAAGTAATGGTATTGATAAATTTATGATTGATATATTCAAAAGGAGTGTGAGTCAAAAGATACTTGCCGGTATATAGCAAGCGCGCTTTCAGGCGAGCTATCCACCCCTTTTTGCCATACATATAGATAGCCGGTGAGTACAAGCGATTCAATTCTTGCAAAACCTTGAAGCCTTCGCTACGCACCAAAAACTTTAACAAACTAGGGGTGTAAAGATTGATGTGTCCATAACTCAAAAAATGGGCAACTTTTTTATCCACTCCAAACCGATAATCTTTGGGAACTTCTATGACCACCCAACGGGCTACCCGTTTGATTTCGCGCAAAAGAACACGCTCGTGTTCTACGTGTTCCAAAACGTGCGAAAGTATCACCAAATCAAAACTTTGATCGGAATATGGAATTTGATAACCGTCAAATAATTGGGCTTCTTGCAAATTGGGCAAGTTGCGGGCTTGAATACTCGCCAAACCACTGTCCGAAATTTCAAGGGCGTATAACTCCCGAGCAAAGTTGGTTTTTGCCAATTCTGCCAAAATACTTCCGTCTCCGGCACCTACTTCAAGCACCTTTTGAAAGGTTTGTCCTTGGGTAATTGCTAACAGATTTTTTGCTTTTTGTTGCGCACCCAAGCTACGCCATTCCTTCACTTCAGATTGATATTGATTTTGATAGGCTTGTTGGAGCTGAGTATTGACCTTGACTTGCATAAGCGACCTTTAAAACTAAATAGATTCAAGCACAGTGGGTTTAAATTAAATACATAATTGCTTGATAATCAAATAATTACATTTTTTATTTCTTAAAACTATACAAAAATAGCTTTGAATATAGAAATTCCAATTGTAGTTTTACCCAAATATTGAAATATTGAAAAATATTCCGGCTTTTAGAAGTCGGTTTTTTGTGCTGACTATGATGCAAACTAATCTTTGGGACATCAAAACCGCCAGTCGCCTTGAAGGGATTGGCGAATATTATTTTTCGCAAAAACTCCGCGAAATCGACGACTTAAACAAACAAGGCAAAGACATCATCAATCTAGGCATTGGTAGCCCCGATTTGCCGCCGCACGCTTCGGTGATAGAGGCTTTGCAACAGGCAAGCAGCCAGCCACATACCCACGCTTACCAAAGCTACAAAGGCTCGCCGATTTTGCGCCAAGCCATAGCCAACTGGTATCAAAAATGGTACGCAGTAAACCTCAACCCCGATACCGAAATATTGCCTTTGCTGGGGAGCAAAGAGGGAATTATGCATATTTGTATGACTTATCTCAACGAAGGTGATGAAGTTTTGATTCCCAATCCGGGCTATCCTACGTATCGCAGTGCTGTCCAATTGGCAGGGGCAAGTTGTCGAGAATATCACTTGCGCGAAGAAAATAATTGGCTGCCCAACTTTGCCGAAATTGAGAGTCAAGACCTGCGCAAAGTCAAACTTATGTGGGTCAATTACCCGCAAATGCCTACCGGACAATTACCTGATAATGAGTTGTTTACACAATTGATTGCCTTTGGCAAAAAACACCAAATTCTGATTTGCCACGACAACCCTTATAGTTTTATTTTAAATGATAAGCCGATGAGTTTGCTCCAAATAGCAGGTGCCAAAGAAGTAGCCTTAGAGTTAAACTCTTTGAGCAAATCGCACAATATGGCGGGCTGGCGGGTAGGAATGTTGCTGGGCGCAAAAAATCGGATCGAGGAAGTATTGCGGTTCAAAAGCAATATGGATAGCGGAATGTTTTTGCCCGTCCAACTAGCCGCCGCCCAAGCCCTTAGTTTGGACAAAGATTGGCACGAAAGTCTTAATCAAATTTATCAAAATCGTAGAGAGTTGGTGTTTGAGCTTTTGCGAATTTTGAATTGCCGATTTTCGCCCCAGCAAGTCGGAATGTTTGTTTGGGCAAAAATTCCACCGGTTTTTACCAGTGGTTACGAGTTGAGCGACAAAATTTTGTACGAAAACAATGTATTTATCACACCGGGGGGGATTTTTGGCTCGGCGGGCGATGAGTTTGTCCGCATCAGCCTCTGCGCCTCCGAAAGTAAGTTGCAAGTAGCAATTGCTCGCTTGTTGCACGAGTAGAATTGTAGGGAAAATTATTGGGTATAATAGCTCGGACATTTTCTCGTTGTTCGTCAAATACCTGACAATCAGCTTTTACACAAAACACTTAAAATAACGTGAATATTTTTGCAATCAATTGGTAATGAGCTAGTTATGACGCAAAATGCACTCTTTTTGACAAACAATCAATTGTTTCAAAAATAAAATTGTATTATTTTAATATAATAAATATTTAATATGATTTTTATAGAAATATATA
>JALONJ010000226.1 GCA_025455045.1 Microscillaceae bacterium
CAGGAAAATTGTAATGCAGGCTGTCTAGCCTGCCCGCGTAAATGAGTTGAGGCTTAGAATAAAGCCAGAATTTCCTCAAAATGGGTAAAGAACCAATTAATTTGCCCAACTTATTTTTAAACTCATTCCTTTGAAGAAAAAATTAAGCCTGATAACAAAATTATCTAAACAAGAAAAGGCTGTAAGAACAGCCTTTTCTTATTTAATTATAAAATATAAATGCTTGATAATCAGATATTTAAGAATTAATTAAGGTTCTTCACACTTTTGAGATTATGTTGGGCTGTGTGTCATAGCTCAAGGCTATTTATTTTCTATTTCTATGCTTGATAACTTTCTCTTTTTGAAGTCATATTTTACACTATTACATCTGAGGATTACATAAGACATTAAAAAAAATTATCAATCAAAACAAATAAGACAATGGCAAATTCGCAGAATCAAATACTAGTGGATTTTATGATTTTAGGTTCAATGAAATCGGGGACTTCGACTCTAGCACAAATTTTGGCAAACCACCCTGAAGTTTGTTTTTCAGCCCGCAAAGAGCCAGATTTTTTTGCAACCTCTCAAGATTGGCGTGGGGAATTGCCCGAATATAATAAGCTCTTTTCTAATCCTGAAGCCAAAGTATATGGAGAAGCCTCTACGAGCTACACCAGTTACCCTGAATACAACCTTAAAATTTGGGACGATTTGTACGAATATAACCCCAATTTAAAATTTATTTACATTATGCGCAATCCGATATCAAGGGTAGTTTCGCAGTATATGCACCTTTATTTGCGAGGAAGAACCAACGCCAATATCACTCAAGCTATCAAGGAGATGCCAACTATCATCAATCGCGGGCGGTATTATACCCAAATTATACCTTTTATTGAAAGGTTTGGACGCGATAGGATATATTTGCTGACAATGGAAGATTTTTTGAAAGACAAACCCACCCATTTGCTCAAAATAGCTGATTTTTTGGGGATAGATTCTACGCAATTTAATCATTTTGACAGTGTTCACGCCAACGAGACCGTGGGCAACATCAAAGCGGATTATCGAGTGCAAACCATTTTAGAGAGCCGTTTTTTTAAGTGGCTTGAACGACTATTGCCCAAGTATGTCTGGCGAAAGTTTACCAACGGTATTTATCTGCTTACCAGTCGAAGAATCAACGAGCGAGTAGAAATACCAGATGCGACCAGCAAAATGGTATTGCATTTGTTAAAATTAGATTTAATTGAGATAGAAAAACTAATGGGAAGGCATATCACCGAGTGGAAATTGCCCTTCAAAGCGGATTTGAAGGCTGCAGACAGAAAAAATTTAGAAAAAGCCGAAAACTAAGTAATGAGATGATAATAAAATGCGCTACATAATTCTACTTTGGCACTTTAAATGATGAATGAAAAAATTTTAAATTAGAGGGTAAATTTCCCCTCGATTATCTAGCTGAAATTGTATTTTCCTATGTTTTCTATGTGCCTATGTGGTGCAAAAAATTAAAGTGCCAAAGTAGAAATAATTTGTGTTTCTTTAATAATATTTCAAAATATTACGTTAAGATATATAAATTTTAACTTGGCCAGTTCCATTGTACGACAAGCCCACAAGTTCACACGAAAGGTTTGTATTTTTTAGGAGCTTGTGGGCAAATCCAAGAGAAAATGCGTCCACTTTATTTGTTACTCGTTCCTCAATTCCAATAGTTCGTTAAGTTTCTAGTTCTGAATTTCTAAGATCCCTACTGCTCCAGAGGCGGAAACTATGAAGTAAGTAATTGAAAATCAGGCAATTGACTAAAAAAATATAAATAATATAACTAACTGATAATCAATCAGTTAGCTATATTCTAAGTTAGTTCATACGAACTCTAGGCGCATTTGAAAATGGGCAAGTACTATCTGCTGGATTTGGAAACTAGCCGATTGAGTAACTTGCAACTAGAAAATCAGAACCTATTTCAAATCATTGGCTTTAATCTCTTGAGTCCATACCTCTTTGCCCTCTACGTCCCAAATTGTGATTTTCAACACTCGTTCTTTGCGTGCGCCACTCACCTCAAAAGTGGCAAAATTGCGCTTCCCATAATACGTATTGGGCACTCGAAACAGATTTTTTTCATTCAAAGCCCTATCTCCTACCGGTCCGGCGGTAAGGGGCGAAACCGTTACGTCATACAAAGGATAAGTGCCACCACGCTCCATTTTCGAGAGTTCGGTATGGTGGCGGTCACCACTCAAGAAAATAACCCCCGGAATACGATTGTCTCGAATTGCTTGCAAAAATGCGTTTCTCTCATCGACAAAATAGCTAAAAGTCTCGAGGCGCGGGTCATCTAAGCTATTCAACACTTGCCCACCTACTACTACAAATTTGAAAGAGGCATCGCTCGCCGCCAAAGCATCTAAAAGCCATTGCTTTTGCATTTTGCCGAGCATCTCTTTTTCGCCTACTCTCAGGTCTTTGGGGGTGCGAAACCATCGGTCATCAACCAAAAAAAACTGCACATCAGCCCACGTGAAAGTCCCCGTAATCGCTTGATTATCAAAGATATAGTTGGGATTAGCCCAAAACAACTTAAAAGCCTCCAAAGTTGTACTTTTGAGGGCGTAGCCCCTGTCGGAGTCGTTGGGTCCGTACTCGTGATCGTCCCATATCGCGTAGTTGTGGGTACTGCCTAGCAAGGCTTGCATTTCGGGAAGTTTACGCGTATGCGTATAACGGTGCATAATGCCGGTGCGGGTATCCCAATCTACTTCGCGCAAATAGGTATTATCGCCAGCCCAAAGCATAAAATCAGGCTTTTTTTGGGCAATTGCCTGAAAAATCTGATGCTGACCGCCATAAGGTTCGCCCGGGCGGTCCACTTCGGTTTCATTGACATAGTTGCAACTACCAAAAGCAAATTTGAAAGCCGGTGGGTCGGTGCGCCATTGCCAAAGCACTTGACTCTGGAAAGCAAGTGGATAAGGGCGTTTGACTAATTTATTGTTGATATACAATTCATAGCCATATTTTTTGCCGGGTTGAACCAAGGCGATGGCTTGAGCAACAAAAGCCGTAGGGGCTTGGGTCGTGATGGCTTCGGTACGGTATTTCTCGTTGGGCTTGGTTTCATCATAATATACAAATTGCACTTTGGCACTGGTGGTAGTTTGCACCCAAAGCATCACTTCTTTGAAAGAAGAATAGCCCACCATAGGTCCCGATTGCAGAAGTTCGGTTTGGGCACTTGCCCATTGATAAAAGTATAAGTAACTGATAATCAGGCAGTAAAAAAAATTTTTCATATCAATTTTTAAAAATTTACGATTTTATAGATTGAATTGGTAATTAAGCATACAATAATAAACAGCTTTTTCAGATTTTTTTGATTTTAAAGCTTATCTTAACAATTATTTCATTTTATCGGCCAAAAGTTAAACATATTACTCCTAAATTCATTTTAAAGAAAGGTTTTGGAATAATTTATAAAGCTTATTGGGCTGAATAGTAAACCCCAAAGGTTCAAAAAGTTATCCGCGAGAGTTGAAGTTTTATTAATTGCTAGATTCAACAAACCAATGTAACTTTTTAAATCTCTGAAAATGAGATGATTACAAGAAGTTGAATATTATTTTTCTTTTTATTTTTATTTTCTTCTATTCCCCTTTCAAAAAGGATTAAGGAGTTTATGAAAAAATAAGCCTTATAGGGTGCATTTCAAATTTACCACCTATTACCCTCTCCTTCGGAGAGGGTAGAGTGAGGCAAAATAAATGCGTAAATTTGAAATGCCCCCCCCCTTATATCATTCTCAATGGTGCGGACAGTTTCGGGTTTTTAAGTCCCCTGACCCCAGAGGGAGTTCTTTCTCAGCAATTCTCACTGTAGAAATTTTAAACGAATGTCTGATTTTTTAGAATATTTAAAAATAGGTTTTCTGTAACTAATTGATAATGAGGTAATTATGAATACACTTTGGTTCTTCACCATTTTTCAGGAATGAAAAGATTTTTTCTGAAATTTATCAATTTCAGTGATTCTGAACATTACCAAGCAAAATGAATATTTTGCGAAGGTAGCGAGCGAAGCTCTAAAGAATCTAAAGCGTTGATTATCAAGTGCCTCAGATTCTTCGGAGCCTCGCTCGATAATTTCACCAAGCTATCGCTTGGTTCATTAAGGCTCAGAATCACTGAAAAGTGAGAGTTTTTCAGCAAATTGTCGAGTATTTTTTCTACATTCCTGAAAAGTGGTGAAGAACCAAAAAATACAGTTAAAATGCTGATTATCAATTACTTATGTATTTTGTTGTTTTTATAAATGTAAAAGTTAAAATATAAAACTTTTGTTCAATTTTTTTACAGTGGGACTTACTGGTTCTTTCTCGATTTTTTCGTTAAGTATTTGATAATCAATTAGTTACAAAAAATATTTGAAATAATTATAACTAACTGATAATCACTCATCTATAAAAACCGCCCCACGTATTGCCAATTGTCTAACAAAAATGTGGGTGTATCCCAATGCAATATTAAATCATTGATAATCAAAGATTTATACTTTTATTGCAAATGATTTTGACATATTTTAAACCTCGCTTTATTTTTGTAATGTAATTTAAAATTTTTTTAATCTTATTTTTTGCGCGAAGACAAAAACATATCACTATTACGGGCAGTCAATCAAGCCCAACAAGCTTTTATTCGGGGTGAGTATTCGCGCCAAGAGCTCTTCGACTACCTACTTTCGGTAATGCTTGAACTGACGGGTAGCAAATTTGGTTTTATTGGCAAAGTATTGCAAAACGAAGTCGGTGAGCCTTATTTGAAGGTTTTTTCGATTACCAATATTGCGTGGAATGAAGAAACCCAAAAACTCTATGAAGATACTTTTGCGCAAGGTATGGAGTTTCATAACCTCCATAGTTTGTTTGGCTATGTACTTCGAACAGGTGAGCCAATCATTGCCAATCAACCTGCTCAAGACCCGCGTAGAGGTGGACTACCGAGTGGTCATCCGCCCCTGCATTGTTTTTTGGGTATTCCAGTCAAAAAAAATACGCAAATGCTGGGAATGTTGGGCATTGCCAACCAAGCTCACGGCTATTCACAAGCCGATATCGACTTTTTAGAGCCTTTTGCGACTACCATAGCCGTTATTATTGAGGGCTTGAGCAATATTGAAAACCAACAACAAGCCTACAAAAGTTTGGAAGATGCGCTACAAAAGGAAAAATATCTGAATGAAGAACTTGCCAGCCGCGAGGAAGAACTTTCGGCAAGCGAAGAAGAGTTGAGAGTAAGTTATGAGCAAATCAGGCATCAAGAGGATAGATTTCGCGCCCTCGTCGAAAATGCTTATGATGTGATTTCGGTGGTGAATGAGGAAGGTATTTTCACTTATACCAGCCCCAATTGCCAAGCCATTTTGGGCTATTTGCCGGAGGAATTGCTGGGTAAGTCGCCTTGGGATTTTTTAGTCCCCGAAGATCAAGCCATTGCTCACCAAATTTTTGCCGAAATATTGGCAGTTCCCAACCTTCGGCGTATGCACGATTTTAGGGCAATTCACAAAAACAACCAGTTGCGCTGGATTGAAGTTTCGGGGATTAATCTTGCGCATATTGCCAGTGTGCAGGGGGTGGTAATCAATTGGCGCGATATTACCGAAAAAATATCTACCCAAGCAAAAATCAAACAACACGAAGCCATCATCACGGCTATTTTAGATAGTGCGAATCAAGGGATTGTTTTGGTTGATGTAAATTACCAAATTCTTTACACCAATCATTTGGCTACCCAAGTTATTCACACATATACCGACCAAGAACTATTCATTGGGGCTAATTATTTGGAATACATTATCCCCGAGTGGCTTACTGTATTCAAAACCAGTTTTAGCGAATGTTTAGCCGGAAATTTTGTCAATTACGAAATAGATGTCCACTATGCCAACGATCGGGTAATCTGGTACAATGTATCTTACTATCCGGTGTATAATGCTGATAATCAATTGGTTGGTGTTTGTATTTCCTACTTAGACGTTACCCGGCAAAACGAAACTTTTGAAAAAATCAAACACAATGAAGCCACTTTGCAAACCATATTTGACAGCTCAAATCGTGGTTTATGTGTACTCGACCCAGCTATGAAAATTATTTATATCAATCATTTGGGTAAATCGTTGATTGGTAACTATCTCGATGCCGAAGCTCAAGTGGGCGACAAGGTGCTTGACTACATTCTTGATGAGTACAAAAATGTATTTATCGACAGTTTTAATCGTTGTTTGCAAGGCGAAACCCTCAATTATGAACGGCGAATTGAAATCAAAAATATAGCTAAATGGCTCGAGATTAGTTTTTACCCAGTATATACTTCTACCGGCGAGGTTCTAGGAGCTTGTTATGCCGTACAAGATATTAGCCCAAGAAAGCAAGCCATTGAGGAAATTCGCCAAAAAAATAAAACTCTTGCCGACTTTCGCAATGCGCTTGATGCCAGTACAATTGTGGCTTTTGTGGATTTGGACAGTCGAATCATTGAAGTCAATAAAGCCTTTTGTCGAGTGAGTGGCTACTCCCGCGAAGAGTTGATAGGGCAACCTCACAGCCTAGTTAGCTCGGGTTTTCACCCCTCCGAACACTTCCAATCAATGTATGAGGTAATCAGCAAAGGCAAAATTTGGCAAGGTGAATTTAAAAATCGCGCCAAAAACGGGCATTATTACTGGCTGGCGATGACGATTATTCCAATTATGGATGATGAAGGCAAGCCGGAGCAATATTTGGCAATCAGCATAGATATCACGCCCCGCAAACAAGCCGAAGATCTTTTGAATGACCAAAATCGGCGCTTGCTTGAATTTGCCCACCTCACCTCGCATCAATTGCGTCAACCCCTTGCTCGAATTATGGGTTTGGTCAATTTATTCAATTTTGAAAATTTGTTTGACCCTTTTAATTCCACAATTATAAAACATTTATTAACTTCGGCGCAGAAACTAGATGAGGTAATTCATCAAATGAACGATAAAATAAGTAATGAGGATGACTGGACTTAAATATATACTCTTGGTAGATGATGACCCTATAAATAATTTGATTACCAAGCGCAAACTAATCAAGGCAAAGCCCGATATTGCTCTCAATATTGTCGAGTCGGCAAGTGAGGCTTTGGCTTATTTACAAAACCCCGAAAAAAATCGCCCCCAATTGATTTTGCTCGACATCAATATGCCCGATGTGGACGGATGGCAGTTTTTGCAGGAGTTTAATCGAATGGATATGCCTATCAAAATCATCATTTATACTTCTTCGATTGATGAGTATGATTACGAAAAATCTAAAGATTATTCGCAAATTCAGGATTATATTGTCAAGCCTCTAGATGAAGACAAAGTAAACCGAATTTTGGCTGTGAACCCTTAAAAAACTAACTCATTGATAATCAAGGGTTTAAATGTTTTTTTAGGCTAGAAAAAACACTTCTTGGCGTTTGGTCTTTATTCTTAATATTATCCTGACAGGGTTTTATAACTCTGTCAGGACAAAGAAATTATCACTCAGCATAATGCCCTATCACATTTTGCCCTTTCAATGCTATCACTTGACCATTTCTACTTCACCTTGTACGATTTTGAGAATCGGAACAAACTGGTTGTCGTGGGCAGTTGTAAAATCAAGTTTTTCGTTTACTATGCCGGGCTGGGCAGGCATTTTTTGCAACAATGCGGTATAATCAAGTCTTGAGCCATTTTCTTGCAACAATTTGGCAATAAAATGCAACATTTCATAACCCAGATAAGCGTGATTGCTAGGGTCTTGTCCTCGAGAAAATTCGGTAGAAGTGTAGGCTTTTTTGAATTTAAGAGCCTCTAGCGATTCTGTTTTGATAAAATCGGGATAGATAAAATGTACGTTACGATTTTCGTATTCAGTATAATCCACTTGCTGAAAATTGAGCCAAGAGTCAGGGGCAAATACCGGTACATCATAAATTTTTTCTTGCAATTGCTTAAGCAGTTCGGCAGCTATCAACTGGCTGGTGCTGCTTATAAAAATGCTGCCTACTTTGGTAGGATTGATTTGCCCCAAAATACTCGCCAGTTTGCTTACATCGGTCGAGGACACTTGCTCATACGCCAACACTTGCAAACCGGCCTGCTCGGCTTGAGCTTTATAAATTTGGGCAAAAATTTTATTCTTCGCCAAATTATCATAAAAAATAATGATACTTTTGTTGGGAAATTTGTTTTTGGCAAAAACCAAAGCCTGTCGCGCTTGGGTTTCTTGCGAAGGTTGATACAAATAAGTAAATCGGTTTTGTAGGTATTTGCTATCAAAGCTAAACGGCTGAATCACATTAATTTTGTCCATCTCGGCAGCTTCGGCTATTTTTTTATACGCATTTTCAAACAAAGGACCGATTACAAAGTCCACATCTTTCAATTCTTGGTTCAACAAAAGCGTATCGGCGCGATTTTGTTCCGATTCGCGGGTCATATCATAAGCCAATAACTTGATTTTGGTCTGCCCCAGCGTATCCAACTCGCGCTGGGCAACCCTCATCCCTTGATAAAACTGCAAAGAGAGTTTGCTGATGCTGCTGGTATCACGGTCTTTGACGGCTTTTTTGAGGTCGAAAGGCAACATTACGGCTACTTTATAAGCCGGTTTGCGCACGCGCATTACCTTCTCGAGCTTGCGATTTTTGGGTGGTTCGAGCTTATAGGTTGTCAAAAGATTTTCCAACAAAATGTAGTCATCTTCTTTATCGGAAGTAGTGGCAATTTTATCTACCAACAACTGCGCAACCAATGTATCTTGCAAAAAAGTTTGTTGCAAAAAACGCAGTTTCAACAAGTCCATTTTTTGCCCAAAAAAACCTTTCATTTGCTTGGCTTCGCGTTGCAAATCGGCTGATTTTATTTTTTGCAAATAGCGAAAAGCCTGCTCCGGCTCATTGTTTTTGAAGGCAATATCCGCCAAAAAGTAATGGGCATCTTCGCTCACCTCAGAATTGGGGTATTTGCTCAAGACTTGTTCAAATGCCGGTTTAGCCTGTGCCAAAATATTGCCCCTATAAGCCGACAAAGCATAATAAAAATGGGCATTTTCAATCAATTGATTTTCTTCATCGAAGCCTATCACTTCTTGAAAAGTGAGCAAAGACTGTGAATAATTTTGCTGGTTAAATTGTTGTTTGGCTTGATTATAGAGCTTTTTGAGTTTTTTGCTCTGGGCTAAACCCAAAAAAGGTAAACAACATAATAAGAAGCCAATGAGTTTGAATTTCATACAATAGTCAAATTTTTATGCAAAAGTAAACTTAGTAAATCGAATTTAATAATTAGCCAATAGAATTTATATAAACACCTGATTATCAGATACTTATGATTTTTACAATGAATATACTCCAACACTTGGCATTACAAAATAAATTTTAACAATGTTGAACTTTTTAGGTTTTATAACTATAAAAAACTTGAATTATTACGCTTAATCATTTAGTTTTAAATGTTTTTTTACCTTTTCTTCATTCAAACGTGGACATTTGAGTTTGATAGAACTATATTCATTGATAACATTATTTCTTATAAGTAATTGATTATCAATAAATTACATATAAAACGAGGATCTTCACCACTTTTCAGGAATTGCCTTTAGGAATTCCATTGAATTCTGAAAAGCTCTCGCTTTTCAGTGATTCTGAACATTACCAAGCAAAATGA
>JALONJ010000227.1 GCA_025455045.1 Microscillaceae bacterium
TAAGTATTCAAAAGCTTTGTCATAATTTTTCAATAAAATCGCGTTTTTAGTCGCTGAATAATAATCAGCCATAAAAGGGCGATTTACCATTTTAAAAGCTTGTACAAAAAGGGAATCTGATTTTTGATAATTTTTGTCTATATTAGCTAACTCTGCTTGATTAATTAATTGATAATAAGGATAATAATCTTGTCCAATTGCAAAATCGGAAATATTAACCCATAAAATTATCAAAAACATAAATTTCATAGAAAATAGATTTAAATGTTATTTGACTTTTTGGGGAAAGCAACGAGTACTCTTTTTTACCTTCCCTTTGGTTGCTTACAAACTTAGGCAAAGCTATTATTCCATCCTATAACCTGAGGTTATAATCTACGGTTTGACTGAAAATTATAACCTGAGGTTATAATCTTAGATTTTTTGAAGAAAATATTTGGAGTTTTGGCATCCCTGTATTTATATTAGCTTTTTTAAATAAATGGTTTCATTAACAAAAGCTAAATCAGCTAAAGTCATTGCTTAAGTAGCCCTTAGCCCTTAGCCCTTAGCCCTAAAAACAAAACTATGGAAAAAAATCCGACAATTCAATTGATTTTAGATGAAGTTTGCAGGCTTCGCTTGGCTGGCGATATATCACAAGTAGAGATGGCAGAGCATCTAGAGATTTCGCAAGCCGCCTACAATAAAATCGAGAATGGGCGCACCAAACTCAAGCACCAAGTATTGATTGAGATAGCCATTAAGTTTAATGTTCCAATCGAGCATTTTTATCAACTTATCCATAATTCTCAAAGCTCTAAACCTTCAGCCAATGCCTGATTTCCACACCGAAGAAGTTCAAGAAATACTCGGCACCCCACCCAACTGGCTGATTCTGTGGGGTATAAGCCTCATTTGCGGGGTTCTGCTGGTTTTATTAGCCTTGTCTATGCTTATCCAATACCCAGATGTAATCAGTGCCGAAGTGCAAATTATTCCTACTCAAGCTCCCGTCCGCCTCGTAGCGCGTAGCAGTGGCAAGGTTCATTTTCTAGTCCAAGATAATTCACAAGTACTTGATAATCAAGCCCTTGCCTATATTGAAAATTCCGCTGATTGGGAACAGATAAAAAGCCTCTCCCTAGCCCTCAAGCCCTCTAAATCCCCCCGAGGGGAATTTTATAATTCTCCCCCTCTGGGGGCTGGGGGGCTTCTGGGCGAACTTCAAACGCCCTACGAAAATTGGCATCGAGCTATAACAAATTATAGGAACTATTTAGTTTTGGGGCAAACCACTCAGCAAATCGAGAGTATTGAAAAACAGATTGAACAATACCAACGATTAAATCAAAATTTAGGCTCTCAAAATCAATTGATGTACCAAGAGTTAGCCCTTACGCAAAAAAGATTTAGCATAGATTCAAATTTGACAAAACAAAAGGTAATCGCTCCTTTAGATTTAGATAAAGTCGAAGTCGGTTTACTCCAACAAACGCGAATGCTCAAAAATACCGAAGCCGGAGTTCTAAACAATCACCTCACTATCAGCCAATTACAAGCCAAGATTGATGAAGTTAAATTACAAAACCTTGACAAGTTACAACAATTAGAAGCCGAAGTGTATAGTAGTTTTCAGAACCTCCAAAGCCAATACGAACAATGGCAAGCGCGCTATGTAATTCGTACACCAATAGCCGGAAAAGTCAGTTTTTTGCAATATTGGCAAAATAATCAGTTTGTACGTGCCGAAGAAGCTATGATGGTAGTTGTGCCACCCACCCAGCAATACTTAGGCAAATTGGAGCTACCAATGGCTAACTCGGGCAAGGTGCAAGTGGGGCAGAAGGTACATATCCGTTTGGCTAATTATCCAAGTGAGCAATATGGAATGTTGATTGGCAAAATTCAAAATATATCTTTGGTAAGTACTGAAAACCCACAAAAACAAGCTAAAAATTATGTCGTTACGATTAGCCTAGCTAAAGGTTTAAAAACTACTTATAACAAATCATTGCCTAAATCTGCCGATTTGCAAGGGCAGGCCGAAATCATTACCGAAGAACGGAGTTTGTTTTTGCGGTTTTTTCAGCAATTACAAAAATTACTCAATTATTGAGTAGCCTATTACTAAAAATTTGATAAAATACAAAAGAATAAATCTTTAAGTAAAATTATTTGATGATACAATTTTATCATAAATCCCAAGGCTTTCAGTCCTCATCGCTAAAATTGCAACTAATTGATAATCAATTACTTATAAAAAAAGTAGAAACCCATCTCGAAGTTTCTACTTTGTATGAATCCTTAGCCAAAATAATAGCCCCTTGTGCCGATGATTTTGAACGCCCGCTTTCCTCCGCCTCAAGCGAAAAAACTGCCTTAAATTTCCAAGGTTTAAGTAGTAAACCCAAACTTAAAAACATAAAACATTGATTATCAAATACTTAGCTATTTTCTTGCATTCAGCCACTCACGCCTATACTCCGTTTCGCGGAGGAAAGCCGGATGCTCGGAATAGTCGGCACAAGCTAGAGGCTTGCGCCAGTTTTTTTATCTATTCACAACCTTGCGCGAGTGGGTCTCGACATTTTTCCGCGAAGCGGAGCAAGGGCTGGCTTACTATTAGTTAATAGTCTGATTATCCGCCAGAGGCGAGATGTAGTCAAATAGTTTGCAAAATGATTTTCAAATCTTTTTTCCTACTTTCGGGGTTAATTTTCAATTTTTCTAATTTTCCTTTTTTCAAACTTACTTCAATGACTGTATTTTTGGGGGCAAATAATTTAAAATCCACATCCCAAGCCTTATCCCAAGCCGGAAAAAGAAGAATTTTATCACCATCAGTCTGCAAAAGCATTGATTGTAAAGTCATTTGTAAATTTCCTCCGTGGCATTGGTCAGGCAACCAGTCAAAATTCGGACCCCAAAAAGCCGGAAAACGTGAGCACGGATTTTTTTGCGTGGCTCGGTTTATCAATCGGCTTTTGGCTTCTTCAGTCAAGCCCAAATATGCCGCCTGCACATCATCATATTGCCAGCCTTGATTGCCTTTGAATGTCCGATTTTCAAATGTCTGGATGCCGATTTCCAAATTGGGTTTCCCGATTCCAAATTGGCGATAAGGAAAAATGACGTAAGTTTCAGCGTTCTCAAGATTTTGCCTTTTTTCAAATTTTTCTGCGGGTAAAACGACTACGCTGCCATTTTTAGTTTTGGTAGGCAAAGGAGGCAATTCATTCAAAATTCTTTCAAATTTCTGGGTTTTATTTTCATTCAAATATTTTTTTTGACTAATTAACTTACTCAAAATCAGGCGCATACCGGCAATATCAGGGCTGGGATTATCCGCCACTGCCCAAGTTTCCAAACTTTGTGCCGGACTGATAAATAATTTGCCTGCGCGCCTTTTGAAATGTTGGTCATAAAAATCAATTATTCCTTCACTCAAAGGTAAAGCGATATCCTTCAAAAAAATACTGTCTTGTGAATACACAAAATAATCTAAGGCTAAACTACTGATTTCCAAAGAGTTAGAATAATAATATCGATGATAAGTATTTTGAACTTCGCCTAGTTTTTTATTTTCTCGATTCCACCCATAATCATCTGCGCCGTAAGTTCCCCAAAAATTCATCGTTTCAGGCAAAAAAATTCCTTCGTGATTGAAATATAATTTTGTGCGTTTTTGTGCCAAAGGTAAAACATTTTTATACATCTCAAACATTGGCAACATCATTTTCCAATCGCCTTGAGCCAACATTGGATAGTAAATCAAACGGGTATTTTGCCACCAATAAGGTCCACCCCAACGTCTAAAATCAGCATCATATTTTTTGCCACCAAATTCAGCCCCAACCGTAAACAAAGACCCATTAAATTTGATAGCTCCCCCGCCGCGCCCCGCACAGGCTGAGATAAATCGCTGTAATACAGCTCCTTGCGTGATTAAATGGGCATTTGCATTACCGTTTACAAAGATGTGAGATTGATTCCAGTAATCCGTCCACCATTTTTGATGGGCTTGTCGCAAAGAATCTAAAGCCATTTTTTTGAAATTTTGGGTGTTTTTTTGTAAACTATCCAGCCATTTTTTTTCATTTGTCTGGGCTAAAGTCAATAAAAAAATTTGCAAATGATGTTTGGTATTTATTTGAGATTCAAGGGTTTGTGAGTTCTTTTTTTGCCAATTTTCACCAAAAATAATGCCCCCAAAAATTCTATTTCTCAAAGGGTCTGCGTATTCAGTAGGATTTAATCCTTGTAAAGTTAAAATTTTGGGAAAAACCGAGCTTTGATTTTGGTGAAGCCAAATTACTTGATTATCAGCATTTACTACTATTTTATCTGGGTTTACTTTTACTGCTTCGGGGGCATTTTGCAAATCAAATGCGCTATGTTTTTCGGTAACGCCGATTTCCAATAATTCAAACAAAATCAAAGAAGCATTTTGTGGAGCCAAGCGCATTGCCGTAATCAATTTCAAGTAGCCCCAAAACAATTGGGCTTTTTGCCAAGTGCTGAGTTGATTTGACAAAGTTCGGGTTTGAGTACGCCAAGTTTCTAGTTGTGCTGTTAATTGAATTTTATCTGGATTTTGAGCTTCCAAATGCACAATGGGTTGTGTAGCATCTGCCCAAATTTTTAGTTTTAAAGGATTTGTTTTTTTGCCTAAAAGCACCTCAATTTCGCCTTTATCCAAGTGCAGAATTTGCCTAAAAAAATCACCTTTTTTGAATGTTTGAGGCGAAGTTTTTACCCTAATTTTACCTAATTTTAATAACCTTCCATATTCATCCCAAGCATCGGTTTTGGCTAGATAAAACAATAAATCGCCTGATTCTTCTATCCAAACATTCAAACCAATATCGCCATTTCCGAGAGGCATCGAGCCGTGTTCGTTCAAACTAGGGCTATCCCAAACCACCTTATAATCACTGACTTGGCGATAAATTTGTTGTGGATCAAGCATACTATTGACTTGCCCTATATGTTTTGAATAATTAGGAAAATACACCCCCCAAAGCAATAAGGTACTGATTATCAAGAAGCTAATAAAAACAAGTAATAAGCCTCTTTTTATGGTTTTGAAGATGTGTTTTAACATTTGGCGTGAATATGATTTTATTATTTTCTAAATCTATCAATTTCTACAATATATTTTTCCTTCGTTGTTGGGGTGTAGATTTCACCAACAAATTTTTAAATTTTTGTGGATTTATCAAGGTAATACCAACACTAAGGAACGTGTAAATTTTAACTTGGGTAGTTTTATTTTACCGCAAACACACAAGTTCACCAGAAAGTTTTGTGTTTTTTTATGAATTGTGATAAAATCTAAGAAAAAGTGTGTCCGCTTTATTTTTTACTCATTTCTAAAAACCGCCTGTACTAAGAGTTGTTCGTGTCGAAAAACGCCCGAAAAAGACGGCAACCAAAAGCCAAACAGCATTAATCTAACGGTAATATTTTGAAATAATATTAAAAAAATACAAATATTATTTATAAATTTAAAAAAATAATTTTACAAATAAAAATCAAATAGGTTTTATAAAATATTGATTATCAGCCAGATGCAGACACATTCAATTAATTAAAACTATTTTTAGAAAGTAAATAATTGTCTGTTCTCGCCAAAGTCGGACTGACAATTACCCAACTGGCGCAAGCCTCTGGCTTGTGCCGATGATTCCGAAAGCCTCTGGCTTTCCTCCGCAAAACGGAGCAAGGTTTGGACTGAGATACTATCAATTAATAAGCTGATTATCAGATACTTAGCTACCTAATCGCTGATACCAAAACTCACAAAATACAGCTTATCATTATCTCTAAATTTATACTTTCGGCTCATTTTGAGTTATATAATTATCTGATTATCAGGTATTTGTCTATTTTCTTGCATTCAGCCACTCACACCTACTTGCCTTCGGCAGAAAGCCAGAGGCTTTCGGAATAGTCGGCACGAGCAGAATGCTTGCGCCAGTTTTTTTATCTATTCACAACCTTGCGCGAGTGGGGAGGCTGGGGTAGGTGGGGTGGTTTTTGAGTTCGCTACTGAGATAAGAGTTGGTAAAAGGAATCTGAAGCCGAAGGAATAAATTATGCAAAACGGCATAAGCATTGTTTTGAATAGAGGCTTGTTTAAAATATTTTTGCATAGTAAATTTACTCAAGCTGATAAAAATGTTTGGGTAATTTTAGGTTAAACTTCACAATTACTTTTTCAAACTTCATAACTACTATTCCCTCACTATTTCTAGTTTCTTGATACATAGGCACAAGTACATTGTCAATCTTTTGATAATTTTGATAATAAGTGACAAATCTTACTTGGGGTTCATCAATGTGTTTTTTATACAAAAAACCGGTTTGAGTATCAAAATACCAAAGGCTTTCTTCATTATTCATTTTTACTACCCTCAGTACATTATAAATGATTGTATCACTTTGTTCTTTCCTGACAAATGTTACTTTCTGAGCATTGAGTAGCTCAAAAACATCACTTATTTCTCTATAATTATCAGATTTGTCCGACGGAGCTTTCAGTAAAGGTAAACGAGTGCCATTTTGAAATAAGTAGCTATAAGTGTAAGCTTTATCATAAGTTCTAATGCTCTCTAACTCATTATTAACATAAAATTGTGTTCTAAATCTACCAGTTTTATCTACATAATTGACAAGAATAGTTGAATTAAGTGTTTTAGGTTCTTTTGCATAAATATCATTTGTGGCATAGGTTAGCGAACTATCACATCGATTAGTAATTTTTTGCCAATTTTTTAGCCCACCTATTGCTTCTATATATTGATGTATAATGCTATCGGCAGTTTGGGCTTTTGCGACATTTAGCAATAATCCAAAGAAAAATAGAAAAAGTATAGGATGTGAATTCATTTGATTTGGGATTAGATAAAACATTGATAAATCAACACTTCGGACATTTTTGTAAATACTTGATAATCAGTGATTTATGATATTTCATTATAAAATAATGCTCAAATACCAACGCATCAAGATGATTTTGTAGTAGTTTTTTAATTGATAAACCCCTAGCTGTTTTAAGTCTTATTTTGACTTAAAACCTCCATGAATGAAAAGTCTCCGACTTTTACGGCTTTGTCGAGCTGATTTTGATTACCTAAATTCAAAATAAACACCTGATTATCAGTTACTTACATTCTTAGTTTATCCCTAGCCTACAATACACCACGCCATAAACTGCTTGAGGCGGTTAGAAGGTCAGAGACCTTCTTTTTCATTTATCGTGTCCAGTCTCCCTGCGGAAGACTGGACACAACAGAGTTATTTTTATAATTATTTAAACCGAAGACACTTCCGCCGATAATTTTGTTTGCGCTTGGTTCAATATATCCTCAATCATTTCCATTTGGAAAGGCATTTGCCCTTTTTCTAGCAAATTAGGCACTTCTTGGCGGGCTTTTTGGGCTTTTTCGATTGCCAAAGGATAGTTTTGTTGCAAAAGAGCCAGCAGAGCTTCGGTTTTGAGGTAAACAGCCGCATAGATGAATGGGTCTTTGCCCGAGCCGACTTGTTGCAAATAACTCTGTGTCAAGTGTTCATTTTGATGAATTGCCCCTTCAAAATAAGCGACTTCAAGTGCCGTTATTTTTTGAAAAATTGGGGGTAGGCTTCCTGCCATTGCTTCCATATTTTTGAGATAAATATAGGCTTGAGCATAGTTTTTTTGGTCAAATTCAATAAAATACAAGTAACTCACAATACTATATTGAAACATCGGAGCTGTAATGCCGGGCAGTATCTTGAGAAGCATTGGCTTGTCCAAATCTCGCGGGCGCGTGCCACTGATGGAGCGCGACATTTCGGTCAAAATAACCACTTGTATCAGACTTGCCTCGCCTCCCCGCAACAAAGTCAGGATTCTTGCTCCATCAGTAAAAAAGCCACCGGTTTGAAAGGGAACAATCGTTACCAAAAATATCATCAAAGACATAAAGCTGAAAATCAGCCAAGTAGCTATCAAAAAGAAACTCCCAAAGCTACCTTCAATCCAAGGCGTATTTTGGTATAAAATGTAAAAAATTAGAGAACTGACCAAGCTCATCAAAGGTCCACCGGCTCCGTACAAAGCAAATTTGTAGCGCAGATTGTTGGTTTTTTCGGGTAAGCAGAGTGTAAGCCCGCCAAAAGTATTAAGGCTTTTATTCCATTTGAAAATCAATTGATTTTGGCTGTTTTTTTCCCACATAAACGGACCAGCAGTCAGAAAACGAAATTTGAACCCTACGCCATAGCCAGCAATGGCGTGCCCTAATTCGTGTAAAAAAATAACCAAAAAAGTCCCCACCAAAAAAATCGGGATTAGACTCGACAACCAAATCAAAGGAATTTTGGGAGCAGGCGAACTGCTTTTTAACAAACTGCCTATTCCATAGCCCAACAAACCGCCCACGATGATAAAAAACACAAAGAAGGCTATATTTTTCAAGATTTTTAATTTCATAACAATTTTGTTTACGACTGAAAATGCTTACTAATGTTTTATAATCTATTGATAATCAAGTATTCATAATATTGTAACCCAGCCTTTAGGCTGTGGGAGGCACAGCCTAAAGGCTGGGTTACATACTTATTTGTCAAAAGTCAAAGATTATCAGGGGTTTATTCAATTAGGTAGTATCTTTTAAAATTTTTGAAGATTCGATTTTTTTAATTTAGGAACAAGAATAAAATAAAGTAAACAATTGAATTTATGAATTAATTGATAATCAATGTATTACATTAGCACATCAGCACATCTTATAATTAACTCAGCACATCAGCACATCTTATAATTAACTCATTACTTAGGCATCCGAAACTTGTTTCACTATCAGTCGGAAATCAAGGAATCTTATTACAGCATATTTTACAAAATTTTTATAACTAATTGATAATCAGTTGATTATAGTAAAAAATACTGATTGACAATAGTCCGATTTTCCAAATCAGACACAATACCCGATTTGAAAACTGCGGCAAGCAATAGGAACTTTATAAACAAATCTGACAAAAAATTGCCAAAAAAGTCTTAAAAAACTAAATTTGTAAATAACCTAGAAGTATGATTTTATAAAGATTTGATAATCAGTTATTTAGCTTCTAAGTAAATAGCGCAAAAGGGCAAATCTTACACTATGATAAAAATTAAATTTAGTTATTTTCTCCAAATTATCGGCTTGATAATCAGCAGTTTCTATTTTTGGGCTTGTAACAAAGGTGTTACCGGCAATTTTTATCATAATATGACTGCGCAATTCAATCCCTATTTTATTGCTCGCAATCGCCTTGACTCGGTGGAGTTGGATATTTTTATGACCCGCAAAGACAATTACAATCGAGTGCTAGATGTAGTACCCATCGAGGATACAGCCTCGCTCCGCAAATACGACCCCAAATTGGAAGATTGCCTCAAAAAAGCCTACATTGTTCACAATCGCCACGAAGAAAGCAAACTTTTAGATGCCTCTTATATCATTGTGGGCAAAGCCCGTTTTTATTTGCGCAAGTACGAAAAAGCCATCGAGATTCTCAAATATGTCAATGTAAAAGGCAAAACCCCCGAAGACCAAAACCGAGCTTTGATTGAATTATTGTATGTTTATACTGAATTAAGAGACGAGAAAGCGGCTTTGGCGGTTTTGAATGCTTTGCGCACGCGCGAACTCGGCAAAGAAAAACGTGAATTTTATTTGGCAAGAGGGCATTTTTTTCGCCGCCAAAATGATTATCTCGAGACCGCCAAAAGTTTGGGTTCGGCGGTTTTGGAAATGCCCCGAGGCGAGCGGCGCGGGCGCATTTATTTTATTTTGGGGCAGATTTATCAAAGATTGGGCAAAAATGACCTCGCCAGACGCGACTATTTGGAGGTTTTGAAAAATAATCCGCCTTATGAATTGGCTTTTTATGCCCGTTTGTACGCCAATCAAGTAACCGAAATTGGTGCCGAAACCGATACTCGCAAGGCGCAACGCTATTATAAAAAACTCTTGCGAGATATAAAAAACAAAGAATATCAAGATAAAATTTATTATGAAATGGGGGTATTTGCCCTGCGCCAAAACAAAGTAGAGGAAGCAATGGCTAATTTGCAAAAAGCCTTGCGTGTACCCCAACCCAATCCTTTGCAAAAAGCCTATACCTACCTCAAAATTGCCGAGATTTATTACAAGCCATTGCGCAAATACGAAGACGCGAAAATGTATTATGATAGTGTAATGACCGCTTTGCCCAAAAATGCCGAAGAATATGCCAGTGTCGAAAAACGCCAAAAAACGCTCCTAGAATTTGTAAAATATTTGAATGAATACCGCCTTTGCGATAGCTTGCAACGCCTCGCGCAAATGCCTGAAGCCCAACGCAATGATTACCTAGCCAAGCAACTCATTGCCCAAGAAACCAAAAAATATGATACCGAAGACAGTCTGCGCAAAGTGCAAGAAAAACTCGCCGCACGCAATCGCAACAAAAAAACCGAATTAGGTACTTTGGACGAACAATTGCAAGCCAACACAGCCACTGTCGGCTGGTATTTTGACAACCCGACTGCGGTGCAACGCGGTTTGAATGATTTTAAACGCAAGTGGAATAATCGCCCTTTGGAAGACAATTGGCGGAGGTCGAATAAAGTAATTATCGGCAATGGCTCCAATCCTCAAACGCCCGAAATCAGCGAGGTAAAAATAGACCCAATCGAAATCCGTAAAAAAGCCATCGAGCAAAGAGTTGCCGAAAGAACTCAAGCTATTTTGGTGGCATTGCCCACCAAGCCCGAACAAATGGATAGTTTGGACAAGCGCATCGAGACCGATTTGTACGAGTTGGGCAAAATCAATCACTTTAAATTAGAAGAACCCGAAAATGCGATTTTGGATTTAGAAAAACTCTTACAACGATTTGCCCAATCGCAATATGAGCCGGAGTCTTTGTATATCTTATATTTGGCAAACCAAGATATTCGGAACTCGACACAGCAACAAAAATATAAAGACTTGATTTTGAGCAAGTTTCCTAAGTCTTCGTATGCCAAAATCTTGCAAAACCCTAATTATTTAGCCGAAGTTCGCGCCAACGACGATTCTGCCAAAGCCATTTACAAGCGGGCTTATAGTTTTTATGAAGTCGGCAACTATACTCAAGCACTAAGCGAGTTGCAAGTTATCAAACAAGGGTATGCCGAAAACTCAATTACCGACAAAGTGGAACTTTTGCAACTGATTCTTGATTTTAAAATCACCGGCAAAAAAGAAGAATTTAAAATTACGCTCGAGAAATTTAAAGAACAGTATCCCGAAAGTACCCTCCTTGCTTATGTTGATGGACTGATAAAGCAAACCGAAAAATAGCTTTGTTAGGAATTAGGAAGGGCGCATTTCAAATTTACACATTTCTTTTGCCTCACCCTGCCCTCTCCGAAGGAGAGGGTGATAGGTCGTAAATTTGAAATGCACCCATTAGGAATTATATCAATTATTGACCGCGTCTGCATCTGGTGGATTATTCGCCAAAGGCGAGACGCAGTCAAATTAAAACTTCACAAACTATTGAGTGAGTTTTATAATCATTCCTAAAGTAACAAGAACAAAATAATGTGTACAATATTTTTTGATAACGTATTGATTTTCAAGTAATTAAAAAATTATTTACGTTACATTATTCATTCCTAAGAAATACCAGCCTTGATAATTTTAGCCAATTCTTCTTTGGTCCAAGGTTTGCGCAAGCAAAACAAGAGGTTGGCTTTTTCGCGGGCGCGTTTTACGGCATTGTCGTCGGCTTGTCCGGTGAGCATTATTTTACGAATTTGGGGATATTTTTGGTGTAATTTAATCAAAAACTCATCGCCATACATGCCCGGCATTATATAATCCGAAATCACAATCAATACATCAAGGTTATCTTCTTTCATTTCGTCCACTACCTCAAGGGCTTCACTACCGTTTTGAGCCACTTCATAGTGAAAATCATCACCAAAAATAGTTCTTAATTGGGTTTTGAGGCTGTCAAGTACAATCTTTTCGTCATCGACGCAAAGAATGGTATGTTTGTGTTTTGCCATAGTTTTAATTTTTTAGAAATGTTTTAATTTTTTGTAAATATTTGATTATCAGCACTTTATGATTGAAGCAAGTAATTAAAATTGATAAATTTATCTGAAGCATCACTATTTTTTGTTGATTCAATTATCTTATAGAAAGTATTTTAAAATCAATTTGACCGATTTTTTAAACCTTCGCCTACGCCAAAATGGGCAATTCTACAAAAAAAGTGGTTCCCAAGCCCAGCTCACTGCTAAAGTAGATTTTACCTTGATGCTTGTCGATGATTTTTTTCACAATATCCAAACCCAAGCCACTGCCTTCGCCCGCCGGTTTGGTCGTGAAGAAGGGCTTAAATATTTTATCTTGAATCTCGACCGGAATACCTTTGCCACTGTCTTTTACACTTACGATTACCGTTTCATTCTTTGATTCTACGCCAATTTCAATTCTGCCTTTATATTCCATAGCTTGCAAAGCATTGTGAATGAGGTTAGTCCATACTTGGTTCAACTCATCGGGGTAGCAAAGAATTTCACCTGCAAACTCATACTCTTTGTGCAATTCTACGCCGTGCTTCATTGTATTGTGATAGATTGTCAAAACTGTATCAACGCTTTCGGCAATAGAGGCTTTTTCTTTTTCACCGCCATAATTGTGCCTTGAGTAGTTTTTGAGAGCAAATACAATTTTGGAAGCCTTGTCGGATGCCAAATTGATGGTATTGGCACTGCGCAAAATACCCGAGAGCGTATGGGCATTTTGAAAAATTGCTTGATAAAGCGGTGAGTCGAGCAATACTTTATATTCTTCCAATTGGTCATAAATGCCCATCTCGACCAAATGCTCGGCGACAGTAATCGGGTTTTCCAAGCCTCGTTCCTCTAATTGGGCTTGCAAATCACGTCTATATTTACGTTCCTCACGTGCCGAAATATTCAAGTCTTTGCCACTTGATACTTCCAATAGCCGGAAAAAATTTTCTTTTTCGGCAGTACTCAATTGGCTAAAAAAGTCGGGCAGTTTGCTGATTACATTTTCCAAATTGGTGATGATATTGCTCACCGAAGACCGAATTGCGCCCAAAGGTGTATTGATTTCGTGGGCTACTCCGGCTACTAACTGACCTAGCATTGCCATTTTTTCGGACTCTACCAAGTGGCTTTGGGTCGATTGGAGTTCTTCCAATGTATTGCTAAGGCGCACGTTGGCGAGTTCGGCATTATTTTTTTGAATCAAAACCTCTTCATTTTTGGCAGTGATTTCTTGATTGGCAGTTTGTAACTCTTTGGTGCGCTCCTCAACTTTTTGCTCCAAAGTAATATTGTAATCCGCCAGTTCTTTTTGTGAGGCTTGAATACTCTCCGCCATTTGATTAAAGGCATCTTTGAGTTTGCCGATTTCGTTGCGGTGGGGCAGGTCAATTCTTTCGTCGAGCTTGCCTTCGGCAAATCTTTGGGCAGAAAGCGTAAGTTGTCGAATGGGATTGGTAAACAAATTTGCTGCCGAAAATGCCGCAAATACGACGACTCCCAAAGTTGCCAAGACAATAATGAGCAATATCCAGCGCAAATCTCGGATAGGCGCAAATGCCTCATCGCTATCTATTTTGACAATCAAAGCACTCCGCAGAGCCGGAATATAACTCCAATAGGCAAAAACCTGGGTGTCCCGATAGTCGGTATAAAAACCTGAGCCAAATCTGCCTTGCAGGGCATCGCTGACCGGTAGAGGATTGGCGGTGCTGATTTTTAATTCTTCTTGCGATAGTTTGCGAAATCGAGTAGCCGTACTAGCTACAGTTTTGTCATTTACTTGACTGATGATGAGGCTTTCGCCGGTTTTGCCCAAGCCGGTGTAGTCATTCACCACTTCGGCAATGGCTGCGTTGTCAATTTCGGCTACCAATACTCCTACAAATCGCCCCAAATTATCTTGCAAAGGGCTGGCAATGAATGCGGTAGGATAATCGCGCCCTTGCGCAAAAATAAAATCCGAAAATTCGGTTTGCAACATTACCGAAGACCGTTCAATCAATTTTGCCACTTCGTCGTCGTCAGAGTTGCTCTGGTCAATACTACTGCCTGCCTTAAAATGCGGGTCAGTGGAAAGGGCTATTTGTTTGGCGGGCGAAAACAACACCAAATTGGAAAGTTTGAAGGCATCTTGATATTTGCCAAAGGCTTGATTAAGCCCTATTTCATTGGCTTGAGCTTTGCCGATATTGGCAATCGCGTCTTGACTGAGGCGAATAAAATCAGGAATTTGCGCCAGCGTATTGACATTGTTGATTTGATTGTCAAAATAATTGATGATTTGGCGCGATTGCCGCTCCGAAACCGATTGGAGTTTGTTATTCAATTCTTGAGTCAAGATATTTTCAGAATTGTAATAACTTACATATACCAAAGCGATTTCGGCAGGAAATTCAATTGCCAAAAACATCAAAAGTAATTGTAATGAAATTCGCGGACTACGAATGAAGTTAAATCTCATCGGTTTTGATATTTGCTTAGTTTTTTTGATTCAAGTTATTGAGCATAGCTCAAGGGATTTATAAATAGGTAATTCTGACCAAATCGTTTGGGTTTGAAAAAAAATATTTTACAAATTATTGATAATCAATTGATTATAATTTTATTTACCCAAATTAGCCCAATTATTATTCCAACCTACATAAAGATTTTGGAGAAACTTATCCCAGTCAGCTTTTTTACGAAATTTGGGATAGGGATTGGGCTTTACCGGCTTGAGCGAACTCCAGACTACTTCTACTTGTCCATCAGCCTTGAATTTGCCGATTCTTACAGTTTTCCAAATATGCTGAGTGGCTTCATCAATATACACCAAGCCTTCGGGAGCTAAAAAACTTTGGTTTGCCAAGTTTTTGCGAACTTCATTTACATCTTCGGTTTGGGCTTTTTGGACGGCTTTGCTCCAGAGATAGACACTGATATAACCGGCTTCAATGGGGTCGTCAGTAACCAGTTTTTCACCATATTTCTTTTTATAATTAGCCACAAAAGTTTTATTGGTTTGATTATCAAGGCTTTGAAAATAATTCCAAGCCGTGTATTCGCCCACCATTTGCTCCACATTGAGACTGCGAAGTTCATCTTCGGCAATGCTAAACGAAAAGGTCGGAATTTCTTGATTGCTGATACCCGCCGCGCGCAATTGACTAAAAAACTCAATATTGGTATCACCATTGATATTGTTGAGAATGACATCGGGTTTGGTAGCTTTTATTTTTTCAATCATTCCTTTTACATCTTTGCTCCCCAACAGCACATATTCGTCGCCCACTACTTCACCACCCAGTTGCCCAATCAACTCGCGCATAATTGCCGAAGCGGTACGCGGAAACACATAATCGGAACCGACAATAAAAAACTTTTTGCCCAAGTTGTCAAATGCCCACTTGGTAGCTGGTATGATTTGTTGGTTGGGGGCAGCACCGGTATATACAATATTGGGCGAGGCTTCCAAACCTTCGTATTGAATGGGATAAAACAAAAGATGATTGTATTTTTCAAATACAGGTCTCACGGTTTTGCGGCTTGCCGAAGTCCAACAACCAAAAATTACACTTACTTTTTCTTGCGTAATCAGCCTCTCGGCTTCTTGCGCAAAGGTTGCCCAGTCCGATTTGCCATCTACTACAATCGGGACAATTTTTTTGCCCAACAAGCCACCATTTTGGTTGATTTCTTCAATTGCCATCAAAGTTGCATTCACTACGGCTTTTTCGCTGATAGCCATTGTGCCACTCAAGGAGTGTAGTACGCCCACTTTGATTTCTTTGGACTCGTTTTGGCAAGCCCAAGTCAAGCAACTTGCCCAAATGACCAGTAATATTTGCCAACTTTTTTGCATTTTGATTAGCTTAAAAATTTGATTGCTATTTTTTTGTAAATAATTGATTATCAATTAGTTAAGTAATGAATAGTGAATAATGTAAAATGAATAATTTTGTAATTACCTGAAAACCCGCCAGAGGCAAGGCACATCAATATATTACCAAAAAATATTGTACGCATTATTTTTTTCTTGTTCTTAATGTTCAATACTTCGGACAGTTTTTATAAGTAATTGATTATCAGCTAGTTATGCTATTTCAAATATTTCTTGTAACTAACTGATTATCAAGTACTTAACAAAAAACTCGGAAAAGAACCTCCGCCTCTGGCGGGGCAGGGGGCTTAGAAACCATAAACTGTCCGAACTATTGTAATGTTAAATCAATGAAAAAAATTGATTTATCAAAATATAAAAAACTGAAGTTGTAGCCACACCTCACCGCGTCTTTGTTTTTCGGCATCTATACCATTGAGGGTAGTTCGTCCATAACCCACCGATTCGTAAATGAGTTTAAGGTTGGCATTGTAATCAGCAATGTAATAATTGATTCCCGCCCCAATTCGTTGATTCGAAGCCAAAATATTGGCATTTTTGACAAGTTGTTCGTTGGTATTGGGCAAAAAACCAAATTGGTTGCGTGTACCATTGATAATTTGATTTTCGTATTTGAAATAAGGTTGTAATTTAACCTTTTTAAAATAATAACCCAATTCCAAAAAGTGAATAGTTTGCTTCGGAATCGTGCGCGTATAGCTATTGGCAGATGCACCCGAGCGGTCGCCACCACTCAAATAGCTAAAAGCCGTGTTGAGTGTAAGACTGCCCGATTCGCCCAAAGGCATATCCAAAAACAAGTCGGTACTCAAGTGTGCATAGGAGTCCTGCACATCAAAACCGCCTCCCCAAGCCAAAATTTTGCCCTGCCCGAGCGTAGTACCGGTATAATAAAAATCTTTTTCTCGATTAAGAAAATTATAATTGAGGCGACCAATCACTCGGAAGGGCGAGTAGGGGTCATCGCGCCGCCCATTGAATACCCCTAAGCGATATTCAAGACGCTCATCAGCCAAAAAACCGCGCAAATTTACCCCAATATCGCGCCCAAAATTGCCTTGCAAGGCTGAGTTTTCAAACAAACTATACGGGTATTGAAAATAGCCAAAATCCAATGCCATCAAAGCGGCGGCACTTTGTAAGGCATTGCGAGTAGTGCCTACCAATTGCATACCGGCAATTACACTAAAATATTTGGAAAAAATATGTTCAACTTGGGCATCTAAAATGATAGGGCTGACTTGTGAGCGTTTTTGTCCGTTGGCATCGGTGCGCCCGACAATCACCGGAATTTCGGTCTCAAGAAAAAAACTGGTTTTAGACGAGATATTTGCCCCTACCAAAATACGCGCCCGATAGACATACATTTGGCGTTCCCAACGGCGGTTATAATTGGGATTGGCAGATTGTAAAGCCGTGGGTTTGTCTTGTAAGCCTACCGCATCAAAATGCAATAAACCGCCTACTTGCACCGATTTTTTGGCAGAGTCGGCAAGATTGAGTCTTAGGTGCTTGAGGGTGTTTTTGGGGGCAGGAGTTTGGGAAATAGAATACAAATCAGCCTCTGGTTTTTGCCCAGGCGACTGACGAAATAAATAAGCCGTATGGTTTTGCAGGCGAGAGGTTTGGGCGTAAGTGCCTGAGAATGAGATGATTACTAAGGTTAGGAGGCAAAACGCAAAGCAATGATTGAGTTTAGGTAAAAATTGATTCATCGGCTTTTAAATTTTATGTTTTATTTTTGAGATACAAATACAGACTTTCAATAGATTGTTTTGATAATCAATCAGAAAAATATTGACAATAACTCGAGATAAAATTTATTTGCCTAGATGATTAGATGAAGAGTTTTTTATAAGGCTTCCAAAATTAGGCAGATATATTTTGAATTGTAAATTTATTCTATCAATGACTGATTTGAACGACTAAAAATAAGTATTTGTCGGTCAATGTTTTTGAGAAGATTTGAGGGTGAAAGTCCTAAATGCTTCTTCCTAAAAAATAAGTAGGTTATTTTACTACTTTATGTTTTGAGCTTATGCTTACTCCGCCGAGCAATAGGACAAAAACTATACCTTATTTGCCCATATAGATTTGAGGAGGCAAAAACTACTCAAACTATCAAAAATTACGATTTTGATTTTTGATGAATAGATAGGATAGTTTTGAAATCTAATTTTCAATAAAAATTATAAGTGTTTGATTATCAAGTATTTATGAGTTTTTATTTGAAAATACTTAATTCATTGATTTGATTTTGACTTGATTCTACCTATGTTGGGCATCTTTACGTTTTTGATTTTTTGGAAAATCTAATGTTATCACGTATTCTATAAATTTTTGAAAACTCTGTAAAACTTTTTTAATTTACATAAGTAATTGATTATGAGTTATTTACGATACAATTTTCTTACTAAAATGAGCAATTTGCTATC
>JALONJ010000683.1 GCA_025455045.1 Microscillaceae bacterium
AAAAATTAGTGCCAACTGAGAAAAGTACAAAAATGAACCTACAACTCATAAATCAATTAAATTAGCAAAATTGTCCAAATTTTGGGGTACTCCTTATATTGTTTACTTTATTTTTAAATCATTCCTAAGGAATAATTACAAAATAAAGTAACACTTTTAAAAATATAATTGAAAATCCTCCAAAGGCGGACACGGTCAGGCAATTAAATAATTTCTAATTCCCAATTATTAATTCCCAATTCCTTGTTTTATGTCTATTCCCAAGACCATAAGCAACCATCGTGGTAGAGTGCATTAATCGGGTAGATGATTTTGGGGCAATCGAATTTGAAAAGTTGTATATTGGTTGGGCTGACTTTGCAAACTGATTTTGCCATTCAAACGCCCCAGAGCCTTGCGCACTACGTACAAGCCGAGTCCATTGCCGCGCGAGCGTTCAGAACCGATAAAAAAGAGGTTATACACTTTGTCCCATTGTTGGGTGGGTATGCCCATCCCATTGTCGGTGATTTTGATTTCCCAAAAGGTATAGCGACTGTCCAATTCTATGTCAATGATAGGCGATATTTGGGGATTTTCGGAGCGAAAATAAATGGAATTTTCAATGATATTTTCCAAAATAATAACCAAAAACTCGGTATCGGTGATGATTTCGGTCTCTAAATGAGTTTTGAAATGGATTTTGACTTGGTATTTTTCAATAATTCTAGCCAGATTTTGGGTGGCTTCCGACAAAATTTCCTGAAAATCAACCGTTTGTAAATCCACTTTTTTGCCATTCAAATAGCTTACTTTGTGGAGCTTGTTAATCATTTTTGCCATTTTGAGGGCAGTATATTCAATGCGCTCAAAAAGTTGGTATTGCTGGGTGGAGTCTTGTTCTATTTTACCCAAATTGGCTAAACCGGCAAAAGTCGCCAAAGGACCTTGAAAATCGTGTGCCGAGCGATAAAGCAATAAATCCAATTCTTGATTGGTCAATAATAATTCGTGGTTGGATTGCTGGAGTTCAGCAGTACGGTCATTGACCAATATTTCCAATTGTTGATTTAAGCTATGCAAACTGTCATTGGCTAAATGGAGTTTTTGGTCGGCTTCCAAAATTTGGGTGTTTTGCTCCGCCAATAAATCGCGCTGGGTGGCTATTTCTTCGGTTTGTTGTTGGAGTTCGGTGTTTTTCTGTTCTATTTCGTGTTTTTGGGTGGCGAGTAGTTGATTAGCTTCTTTTTTCTGCCGATTTTCTCGAATCAAAACAATCAAAAAAACCATTACTATGCCAAAGCCAATCATAAAAGCATTGCGGATAAGGGCTTGATTTTGAATGATTTGCTCTTTTTTTTCCAACTCATAGCCAAATTGCAGGCTGGCGATGCGGCGATTGTTGTCGGCATTGAACACCGAATCTTGCAAAGCACTAAATTTTTGCCCATACTGATAAGCCAAAGCAAAGTCTTGCAAGGCGGCATAACAATCTGCCAAGCCCCGATAAGCAGTGCGAATTTCTTGTTGATTCTGAATTTTTTGGGCAATCTCGAGGGCTTTTTGAAAATAATGCAATCCTTCTTGATAATCTTTTTTGTGCCAATATACGCGGGCAATGCTGTTGTAAGTTTCGGCAATTACGATAAAATCTTGATAACGCTTGCCCGATTTTTCGGCTTTGAACAAAAAATAGAGAGCTTCATCGTAGTTTTGTTGACGGGTATATATTCGCCCCATATTGTTGTAGCTGCTGGCAATGCCGTGTTGGTCTTGAATAGTCTCGCGGATTTCGATGGTTTGTTGGTAGGCACGCATTGCCTCCGCGAGTTTGCCTTGTTGTTCATACACATTGCCAATATCATTCAAACTAAAAGCCACCCCGCGTTTGTCGCTAATTTTTTCTTTGAGTTCGAGGGCTTTGAAAAAATACTCAAGAGCGTGTTTATAATCTTTTTTATCAAAATAAACCAAGCCGATATTGCTGTAATTATTGGCAATGCCTTGGGTAAAATTTTGCGACTCGCAAAATTTGAGGGCTTGCAAGTGATTCTCCAAAGATTTGGCATAATTGCCTTGTAAGCGATAGACAATGCCTTGAATATTAAGACTTTGGGCTTCGCCCTCGCGGTAACTGATACGGCGGGCAGTGCGCTCGGCAATTTGGATATAGTGCATCGCCGAATCGTATGTTTGAAAAATATATTCAAAAGCCAATTCGTTCAATACATCTACTTTTTTGCGTTCAGACTCGACCTGCGGCAAGGCAACCCGCAAGCTGTCAATTGCTTTGGTTTGCGCTAGACTCAAAGTAGCGGCTACCCCTTGGAGGCATATAATCAAAATTATTTTTTTTACTAGCGCAAACATTCTAAATGTATGATGTATAAATTGATGTGGGAATTTTTATTTTACATAATCTATTGAATATCAGCTAGTTATTATTTTATTTTGGTTCTTCACCACTTTTCAGGAATGTAGAAAAAATACTCGACAATTTGCTGAAAAGCTCTCACTTTTCAGTGATTCTGAGCGAAGCGAAGAATCTG
>JALONJ010000228.1 GCA_025455045.1 Microscillaceae bacterium
ATCTCACCATTCCACCATCTCACCATTCCACCATCTCACCATTCCACCATCTCACCATTCCACCATCTCACCATTCCACCATCTCACCATTCCACCATCGCACCATTGAGCCAACAATTTGACCCAATATTTTTGAATTGTCCAAAAAATTTCTAAATTTAAGCAACCAATCGAGTAAAATGTAAGTATTTGCCTAAAGAAATGAATACAAGCATTTGATTATCAATTTATTACAAAACAAAATTACACCAAAGGCTTTGTAAGATTGATAAAGAATTATCAAAAATGACTACACCGCAAGACAATCAAAATAATAGCCCTTTTCATTGGCTAAAAGGCTTTCCTTTGGTCAAATATTTCGAGAAAAAATGGGAAGAACGCCAAGAACTCCCCGCCCCCACGCGCCACTTTACCGAAAGGTATATTTTGGCTTTGGTGGTTACAGGCATTTTGTTTTTTGTGAGCTATCGTTTGTTGATGTCCACTCTGGACAAGCAATCGCATTATTTTGCCCAAATCAACATCATTGGCAAGCAAAATACCCTCAGCCAAGAAATAGCCAAAAAAGTTTTAATCATTCGAACTTGCGAAAAAACCAAAGTTTGTCACCAAGAACTCACCAATCTGCAAGAGATTTTGTATGTATTTGAAAAATCGCAAAAAATTCTGTTGAATGGCGATGATTTGCTCACTCGAGAAGGGATGCGCAACAAAAAAATCGACTCCTTGCATCGCCAAAATCGCTACCATTTCAACCCGATTTTGGAGGCTTCGCGGGATTTGATTCGCCTCAAAACCGCCGAACTCAATGCCGTCCAAACCGGCAAAATAGACCCCACTATCAAGAACAAAATCATCATCAATACCCAAAAAATTCTTTACAAAGAGCAAACTTTTACGGGTTTGTTGAGCAATATGGCTTTTGAATACAACAAAGAAGCCCAAAGCTATATTCTTCGAATCCAATGGTATGAGGGCGTTTTGTTATTTATTGGCTTTTTATTGTTGATTTTGGAAGGATTCTTCTTGTTTCCGCCCATTGTTGATAAACTTAAGGAGTTTGTTCGTGAATTGCGCCAAACTCACCTCGAAGCCGAAGAAAAAAGCCAAACTGCCACCCACGCCTATCAGCAACTCAAAGTGGTAGAAGAAGTAACCCGTCTCAATGCCGAAGCCCTCAAAAAAACCAACGAAAACCTCCTCAAAACTCAAGAAAAACTCACCCTAGCCCATACCGAACTGACCGAAAAAAACCAAAAACTCGAGGAGAGTTATGATTTAATCAAAAGCCACCGACAAATTGAAGAAGTCCAGTTTTTTGACTCGGCAATTCGCCAGTTTTCCGAAATTATGCGTTGGCAAGTCAATCAAACGATTTATACTTGGTCGGATAATCTATTGGAGCATCTTGTGCCGTTTGTCAATGGTATGCAAGGCGTGTTGTATGTCTATGATTCCGAAAAAAATACTTTGTTTGTAACCGGTAGCTATGCCACCGAGCAACATTCAATTTTGCAATTTAGCGAAGTAGAACTAGGCGAAAACTTGGTGGGGCAAGCCGCCAAAAGTATGAAACCCATTTATTTTCCCTATTTGAATGGACAAGCCAAGGAGTTTAGCACACACTCCGGCACTCAGGAGGTACTGCCCCAGTCGTTGTTAGTTTTGCCCTTGGTATATAACAATAGCATAGCCGGGGTTTTGGAACTTACCTCAACCAAAAAATTGGAGGATAGATTTTTGGATTTACTCAAAAAATTGAGCGAAAGTATAGGCACGCATTTGAGTACTTTGCAAGACCAAAAACGCATCAATCAACACTTTGCCGACTTGCAGATGGCCCAAAAACGCCTCAAAAAGAGTGTAAACAAAATCAAAGAAAACGAAGAGCGATTTCGCAAACTGTCGGAGGTTACTCAAGAAGGTTTATTGTTTTTGAATGACAATATTATCAAAGATACCAACTCGGTGTTGATCAAAATGTTGGGTTATGAACACATCGAAGAACTGTTGAATACTCACTATATCAATTTGATTGCCCCCAAATATCGGTTTGAGATTGAAGAAAAGAAAATTTTAACCGATGGCTATACCCACGAAACGGTTGCCATTCGCAAAAATGGGGAGATCTTTCCGATTGAAATTCAATTTCGGAATGTAAGTTATGACAATGAATTGATGACCGTAATTTCAATCCGCGATATTACCGAGAAAAAACGCACCGAAAAACAACTCGAGGAAGCCAATCGAATTGCCAGCCTCGTAACCGAGTTGGAAAAGAAAAACAAAGACATTACGGCAAGTATTGAGTATGCCCAGCGAATCCAAGAAGCTATTTTGCCCAGCGACAAACTGCTAGGCAAGGGATTTTTGGAGCATTTTGTGTTGTATATGCCCAAAGACATAGTCTCGGGGGATTTTTACTGGTATGCCGAAAAAAATGAACACTCTTTGATTGCCGCCGTCGATTGTACCGGACACGGCGTACCGGGGGCTTTTATGTCCATTATTGGCAACTCCAATCTCAATAAAATTGTGATTGAACAAGGAATTACCGACCCCGCCACGATTTTGACCAAGCTCGACAAAGAAGTAACTCAAATCCTCAAACAACGCGAAGGCAACTCCCAGAGCCGCGATGGAATGGATATTGCCCTTTGCTCTTTAAATATTTTTGAAAAGAAACTCACCTTTGCCGGAGCTATGCGCCCGATGTATTTGATTCAAAAAGGTGAATTGCTGGAGTTTAAAGGCTCACCGTTTCCGATTGGGGGAAGTTTTAAATTTAAAAAAGAAAAAACTTATACGCCTTACGAAATGTACCTTGACGAAGGCGACACGCTTTATATTTTCTCCGATGGATTTCCCGACCAGTGTGGTGGTCCCGAAAATCGCAAGTATATGAGCAAACAATTCAAAGAATTTTTATTGCGAATCCAACCCAAAAGTTTGCAAACTCAAAAAGATTTAATTCACCAAGAGTTTTTGCATTGGAAAGGCAATTACAAACAAATGGACGATGTATTGGTGATTGGTTTGCGGTTTTGAATTCAAGTTTTGCGATAAAAAATAAAATTGTATAATTGGGTGCATTTCAAATTTATTCCTTAAATTACCTCTCTCAGAGGAGAGGGCAGGGGTGAATTAGGGAATTATATAAATACCTGATTTTCAATTAATTACATTTTTAAAAAGTTTACTTTATTTTGTATCTATTCCTAAGTCATTTTGTGGGTAAAAATAGCACACCGATGACGCGGATTAGGCAGATAAATACGGATTTATCGGTGCAAATCTGCCCAATCCGCGTCATCGGTGTTCTAAAAAAAACGTCAAATGCTACCCAACAGTATTAACCTAATAAAACACTTAGAAATTAGGGAATTATATAAATACCTGATTTTCAATTAATTACATTTTTAAAAATGTTACTTTATTTCAATCAATGATTCGGATATTTTTTTGTAAGTGCTTGATAATCAGCAACTTACATTATTTTAAATATTTTATGTAATTAACTGATTATCAGACATTTAGATAAATAAATCGAACTAAATCCCCGTCTCTGGCAGGGCAGGGGCTTAGAAACTGTCCGAACTTATTGAATATAAACCATTGCTTTTCAATTAGATAGTCCGAGCCTGTTGCCCGACAAATTTAGGACTAGAAGTTAAATATTGATTAATTAGCAGTTTTTGACTTTGAGAATCAATTATTTGTGGCTAAATTCGCCAATTAGTTTATATAATTACCATATAATTTATGAAAAAACTTCGTTTATTTAATCAAAATCCATTGAAGCGCAGACTTTTTTTTATTGTCCTTAGTTCATCTTGGACAATGAGTGTATGGGCGGCAAGCCCCCCCAACCACGGCGAACCGGACGACAAACGCAAGACCGCTAGTGATAGCGAAAAAAGTTTTGTCAAGCCTTCGGTAACGCTTTTAAACAAAAAAAATACACCCACAAACTCTGACCCTAAATCTCCAAAAACCATCAAGAAGAAGCAAACTTCGGCAGTTTTGTTACCTTTGGTGATACCTGTCAAAACTGTTTATTATTAGTAATCAATTGATTATCAATGCTTTATAAATGTTTTGCCGGATGATACAGAATCGTCCGGCTTTTTTATTTGATGATTCTTTACCAATTTTTAGGAAAATTGTAACGCCGGCTGTTAGCCTGCGCGCGTAAGTGGCTTTAGGCAATTTTTAAACTAAACAATTTCTAAAAAGGGCTGAAGAACCAATTTTATAACCCAAATCATTGATAATCAATTACTTATAAAAAACACTCGAAGTATTGTATCAAAAACTTGTGATAAACCCCTGATTTTTGAGCCTATCTTTTAACTATCTCATAATCAATCAATTATAAATATCCCCAGCAAGTAAATACTTGAAAATTCATTTTCGTAAAAATGCTTTTTTTCGCCAAAGTTTTATACATTTGTAAAATAAAAACCCGCAAACTATGGCAAAAACCGTTTACCGCGAAAATACTTACAAAAACAATAAAGATGAGCAAAACTCTTGGTTCAATCGCCAGTTGAGCCAGTGGATGGTTGACCCGCGCGTGCAATTGCTCGTGGGCGGATTTTTATTGATTTTTTCTTTCGCCTTGTTTGTTGCATTCTCCTCATATTTTTTTACCGGCAAAGCCGACCAAAGTGTAGTAGAGGCAGTGTTGAAATCGAGCGTGCGTAAAAACGAAGCTGAAAACTGGCTGGGTTTAAGCGGGGCTATCCTAGCGCATATTTTTATCTTCAAATGGTTTGGTTTGGGGGCATTTGCGATGGTGCCGCTTACATTTATATTGGGCTGGCGATTGGCTTTCAAAACCGAGATATTTCCGATAATTGAAGGCTTAAAAACCTCCGCCTTTGTGATTTTTTGGTCAAGTTTGTTGTTGGCAACCTTGTTTTCAAGGAGCAGCGATGTGGGCTTTTGGGCTGGGGGTATAGGCTACTACATTGCCGATTTTTTGATTGCTTTGTTTGGCACTTTTTTTACCATTATTCTTGAGTTATTTGGCTTAATGGCATTTTTGATGTATTTTTTTCAAGTCAATCCCAACTCGGTCAGCGAAAACAATTTTTTTACCACTATTGCCAAAGAGTTTAAAAATGTACAAGATAAGTTTACTGAAGTAAAACCCATCGGAAGCGACAAAACTACTACTACCACCACCAGTAGCGACTCTACGCCTTTTGCCAAAACCAAAACCACCATCAAAGGTACTCGCCCAAGCGATGATTTTAGCAAAGATATTTTATTGGAAATTGACGATGATTTTGAGTTTGACGAAGATCCCAACCCTAAACCTGCGGGCAAAAATCCATTGAATAAAACCATTTTGCCCAAAGATAAAAACTTTGTGCGCCCCAATCCTAAGTTGGAATTGGAAATTGACCCTTCTTCTTCGCCTTTGGACAATTTTGCTTTGGGTAGCGACTTACCTCCTGACGATTCAAGGTTAAAAGGAGTAAAAGGCATTCAGAGCAAAATTGATTTTGACGAATTGGGCGAAATAGAAACCGATTTACCCAAAAAAACGGCAGAAAAATTCCACAAAGAGCTAGGGCTGGTTGAGAATGGTGAAACCGGCTTAGATGATTTGGTCAAAGAACTCAACAGCGAAGATGAGGAAGATGAAAACAGCGAAGCCAGCCTCAACAAAGTACTTGGGGCTAGTGATGAATCGGGCTTATATGACCCTACGGCTACGTTGAGCCAATATATGCGCCCAACGACCGATTTGCTCGATGAGCAACCCACCGCCCGCCGTCAGGTCTCAAATGAAGAACTGGAGGCAAACAAAGACAAGATTGTCGAGACTCTGAGCAATTATGGCATTGGAATCTCACAAATCAAAGCCACCATTGGTCCGACCGTAACGCTATACGAAATAATCCCTGAAGCCGGTGTCCGAATTTCCAAAATCAAAAACTTGGAAGATGACATTGCTTTGAGTTTGGCGGCTCTGGGGATTCGGATTATTGCTCCCATTCCGGGCAAAGGTACTATCGGGATTGAAGTACCCAACAAAAAACGCGAAATGGTCTCGATGCGTTCGGTACTCGAAGCCGATGCCTTCAAGGCTACCGAAAAAGCCTTGCCAATTGTGATGGGCAAATCAATCACCAACGAGGTAGTAGTAGCCGACCTTGCCAAAATGCCCCACTTATTGATGGCAGGGGCAACCGGACAAGGTAAATCGGTGGGTTTGAATGTGTTTTTGACTTCTTTAATTTATAAGAAACACCCCGCCGAACTCAAGTTTGTCTTGATTGACCCCAAAAAGGTGGAATTGACTTTGTTTAACAAAATTGAAAAGCATTTTTTGGCAAAACTCCCCGGCGATGATGAAGCCATCATTACCGATACGTCCAAGGTAATTCATACCCTTACTTCCTTGTGTTTGGAGATGGATACTCGTTATAATTTATTGAAAGAAGCCGCTTGTCGCAATATTCAAGAATACAACAACAAATTTCGCCACCGCCGCTTGAACCCCAAAAAAGGGCATCGTTTTTTGCCTTACATAGTGTTGGTCATTGATGAGTTGGCAGACTTGATGATGGTGGCTGGCAAAGAAGTAGAGCAACCCATTGCGCGTTTGGCACAGTTGGCGCGTGCTATCGGGATTCACTTGATTGTAGCTACTCAACGTCCTTCGGTCAATGTAATTACGGGGATTATCAAAGCCAATTTTCCGGCGCGTTTGTCTTTTAAAGTTACTTCCAAAATAGATTCTCGGACTATTTTAGATGCCGGAGGGGCAGAGCAATTGGTGGGGATGGGCGACTTTTTGTTCTCGATGGGTTCGGATATGATTCGCTTACAATGTCCATTCCTTGACACGCCCGAAGTAGAGCGCATTTGCGACCACATCAACGAGCAACCGGCTTTCCAATCGGCTTACGAACTGCCCGAAATTGAAACTGAAAGCCCGGTTGGTGATTTTATGGATGGTGAAGATACCGAGCGCGATGTGTTGTTTGAAGAAGCCGCCCGTATTATTGTAATGCACCAACAAGGCAGTACTTCTTTGCTCCAAAGACGCTTAAAACTTGGCTACAACCGCGCCGGACGCTTAATAGACCAACTCGAGAAAGCCGGAATTGTGGGTCCGTTTGAGGGGAGCAAAGCCCGCGAAGTACTCATTCCTGATGAATATGCTTTGGAAAGGTTGTTGAGTAGTATGGAGCGGTAGATTGATGATAAAATATTTATATGAGCAAAGTTGCCAAAGTTGGCAACTTTTTGTGTTTTATTTCTTTCTGTATAAAATTAAGTGATGCGGTAAATCATTATATTAAATCGTTGATTATCAATGATTTACAATTAAGTGCTTTTCCTCTGCGTTGAGAGGCTGTTTTAAAATAGAATTCATTTATATTTGATTAGAACGCAGATTTTTATGATTGGGCAGATTCATTAGGCAGATTTTTATCCTCATAATCATCACAATCTGCGTAATCAGCGTTCAAAATTAGGTTGAGTATATACAAATTACTGATAAGCCGCCAGAGGCGGACACGGTCAATTAGTTAACTATTTTTAGTATGTATCACTTAATTTCATACCGAAGGTTTTATTTATTTGATTTTGTATAAAAAAACAAATCCACCGCCAAGTCAGCCAATTATTTTGGTTGGCAGCTTGTTAAAAGTTGTTAATTGAAGCTAAGTTTTGCGGCTTATCGCTTACTTTTAGCAGGGCTTTGCGTTTTTATACTTAAAACGGTAAAGCCGAAATTGACCTCTAATTTTTAAAGTATGAAAAAGCTATTTGGTTTATTAATTTATATTGTAATTGCCCATTCAACCACTCAAGTAGGAGCGCAATCGTACTACTTAGATGCCTTGCGGTTTTCACAATTGGGGAGCAACGGCTCGGCTCGGGTGCAGGGCTTAGGTGGAGCTTACACCGCCATTGGCGGCGATATGAGCAATGTAACGGCTAATCCGGCAGGTTTGGGTTTTTTTACCAAATCGGAATTTAGCCTGAGTCCGGGCATCAGCTTTGCCAACGCCAGCAGTAACTATGATACGTTTCGCCAGACCGGTCAGAATCCGACTACCCGCGACAGCAAAACCGCCGGGGTACTCAACAACTTGGGCTTGGTGTTTTTTGCCGGCAAAGATGCCATCGAGGGTGGCAAATGGCGCGGCGGTTCGTTTGGTATCTCTTTGATGCGTACCAATAATTTTCAAAATAACATTGCCTTTGAAGGTATTAATGATATTACCAGCAAAACCGATTATTATGTAGATCAAACAACCGGCTTGCGTCCGGCGGATTTGGAGTTCGAACCCGAAGATGCCATATATCCTCTCCAAACTGCTTGGTATTTTGCGCGCTTGGCTAATCCAATATTTTCAGATCCTGATAACGACGAATATGAGAGCTACTTTCGTGACCCAGCTACCGGCGGGCTGTTGGGGGGTATTACCCAACGAGGCAATATCAGTTCGCGGGGTTCGCAGAGCCAAGTATCGTTTGCGTATGGCGGCAACTACGACGATAAGTTTTATTTTGGGGTTTCTGCCCAGTTGAGTTCTTTGAACAATACGCGGAGAGTTACTTATTTTGAGCAGTTGGATTTGAATGCCACCGTTCCCTTGGGTTTGGTTTTTTTAGATTCGTTTACCGAAACCGATGAACTTACCACGCGCGGTACGGGACTCAGCTTGAGTGCGGGATTTATTTATCGCCCCTTGGACTATGTGCGCATTGGGGCTTCTATCCAAAGCCCAACTTGGTATCGCTTGCGCGAAAGTTTTGGGGTAAGCTATCAGAGTGCCGTCATCAATGCGGACGATTCGCAAACCAATTACACCGAGAATTTGCTGCCGGGTTCTTATAACTACAACCTTACCGCCCCGATGCGAGCAAGTGGCGGGGTGGCGTTTTTTATTGGTAAATTTGGATTCTTGTCGGCTGATATTGAGTATGTTCCCTACAACTCCATTCGTTTGCGCGATGATGCCAATTCGGGGGTAATACAAGAAAACAATCAATTTATTCAAACCAGATTCAAAAATGTCCTCAATTACAAATTTGGGGCAGAGGCAAGGCTTGATATTCTCAGGGTTCGCGGTGGTTTTCAATACCAAGGCGATGCTTTGGCGGGAGTGGACAATATTGACCGCAGTGTGAGCAGTTTTTCGGGCGGTTTGGGAGTACGTTTGCAAGATTGGTATTTGGATTTGGCGGTCGTCAATACGCGCTTCAATTCGGCATATCAGCCTTACCAATTTGACACAAAATATAATGGACAACCAAGCGATTATCGAGGTTACTCACCCACCGTTACCACCAAAAATCAATTTTGGAATGGGATAGTGAGTATAGGTTTTTATTTTTGAAATTTGTAACCTATTGATTATCAAGGTATTATATTGTTTAAACAAAAATCTTTTTTAAGGAATTGCTTTTTGGCAATTCCTTTTTTATCCTTTGATTGTCGCTCGTAGTTCAATATAATTGCTAAAATAACGTGAATATTTTAGTAACTATTTGATAATGAGCTAATTATGATGCAAAAATGCACTCTTTTTGACAAATAATCAATTGTTTCAAAAATAAAATTGTATTATTTTAATATAATAAATATTTAATATGATTTTTGTAAAAATATATAAAATACTGAT
>JALONJ010000684.1 GCA_025455045.1 Microscillaceae bacterium
AGTTCCACGCAGGATGACGAGTGGGGAGATGAGTTGGGTTATTTTCAAATATTTCATTTTTTGTACTTTTTTAATATGTTTTAAAATATTCACGTTAATTTAGAATGAATAGTTTTTTAATTACTTGATAATCCGCCAGAGGCGAGACACGTCAATAGTTTATCAAAAAATACTGTACGCATTATTTTGTTGTTTTTGCTTGGACCAATACCTGCACGTACTCACAATGTCTCTATTATTCCTTACACAATTCATAGCGGTTTTAAGATGCTTCAGGCTCGCTTTGCTGGGCAACAAAAATCAACTTATCGGTTTTGATTTGTCCATAGACAAGCTCGCCTTTTTGCCAATTCGCGGGTTCGGTCATAATGAGCAAAGATACTTTGGCAGAGATTTTAACCAAGATATGTTGATAAAATCCGGCATAAAATATCGCCTCTACCTTGCCTTGAAAGTAATTTGGCTGAGGCAGGCTAGACAAAACAAGGTTTTCGGGGCGGATTCCAACTATTTGATTAGCAGTCAATTGAATTTTTAATTCATTTTTTACCCAAGCAGGTGGCAACCAATTGATAGCCCCAAAAATTTCGGCTACATACTTGGTTCGGGGTTTTTCATAAATTTTTTGAGGAGAATCTATTTGCAATATTTCTCCTTTTTGCATCACCACAATTCGGTCGGCGAGTGCCAGAGCTTCTTGAAAATCGTGGGTTACCAAAATCGCCGTAGTCTGGGTTTGGCGAATAATTTGGCGGATTTCGGTACGAAATGCCTGCCTCGAGGGTTGGTCTAATTGACTAAACGGCTCGTCTAAAAGCAAAAGTTCGGGTTCGGTGATCAGAGCTTTGGCAAGAGCTACTCGCTGCTTTTGCCCGCCCGAAAGTTCTCTAGGCAAATGCTGTTGAATAGCCTCTAAACGGCAAATTTTTAGAATTTTGGCTAATTGTTCGTTTTGGTATTCAAGGGCATATTTTTGTAGTACAAAGCGCAAATTGTCGCGTACCGAGTGGTTGGGCAATAGCTGAAAATCTTGAAATACCAATTTGATGTCGTCGTGTCCGGCAATGAGCTTGGCAGAGGGTGGCAATACCTGCGCCCCCAACAAATGTACCGTGCCGGTATCCGGCTCTATCAATCCGGCAATGAGCTTGAGCAAAGTGGTTTTGCCACTGCCGTTTTCACCTACCAAAGCGACCAATTCGTTGCGAGCAATATCCAGACTTACTTCACATACGGCTTTTTTGCTGGCATCAGCATAGTTTTTTGAGAGGTTGTCTATTTCCAAAAACTTTATCATTCTCACAGAAGATTTTGAAATGGGTGCAAAGGCATTTAATTATTTGTAAATTAACGCCAATATTTTGGCAATCAATGATTTTGGCACAAACTAATTTAGGAATTGGGAATTAACAATTAGGAATTAGAAATTATTTAATTACCTGACCGTGTCCGCCTTTGGAGGATTTTCAATTGATTATGTTTTTAAAAAGTTTACTTTATTTTGTATCTATTCCTTACTTTTCAAATCAATACGATTGGTAATTTTTTTTTAACTTGGGTAGTTTTCTCAAAAACCATCATTGGATTTAGTAGTTTATCAACTAGAAAACTGTTTCTCACACGCACTTCCTCATCAAATCAATAAATCAACAATAAATTATAGACTATGAGCGCAAATTTTAATCAAGAAGAATTTAATCGTTTAATCAAAACTCGGCGGTCGGTGTTTCCGGCGCAATATTCGGGCGAGCAAGTTGCCCCACAAATCATTGAGCAAATGCTCGAGAACGCCAATTGGGCACCTACGCACGGCTTGACTGAACCGTGGCGATTTGTGGTGTTTTCGGGCGCAGGCATCCAAAAACTGGCTGATTTTCAAGCTCAGGTTTATCAACAAACCACTCCCGCCGAAAAATTTGAAGAAACCAAATACGAAAAACTACGCAACAACCCTCGCCGAGCCTCGCACATCATTGCTATAGTGATGAAACGCCAAGAATCGGGCAAAATTCCCGAAGTGGAGGAGATTGAAGCCGTAGCTTGTGCGGTGCAAAATATGTATTTGACGGCTACCGTGTATGGGGTGGGGGCGTATTGGACAAGCGGAGGCATTACTTATCGCCCCGAAGCCAAAGATTTTTTGGGATTGGGCGAAGCCGACAAATTGTTGGGCTTTTTTTATGTGGGGCAAATTGCCAAACCTTCTCCGCAAGGCAACCGCAAGCCCATTGCCGAAAAAGTAACTTGGGTGCTTGAGTAAAATGGAGACAATTGGGTAGATAAAGAAATAAGGCAAACGATTGAAATAATTTGGATAAACCAGAGAATTGTCAAACCTTCGGGGTAGATAATTCTCTGGTTTTAAAAAGAATTTTATTTGGATCTTCACCACTTTTCAGGAATTGCCTTTAGGAATTCCATTGAATTCTGAAAGGCTCTCGCTTTTCAGTGATTCTGAACATTACCAAGCAAAATGAATATTTTGCGAAGGTAGCGAGCGAAGCTCTGAAGA
>JALONJ010000685.1 GCA_025455045.1 Microscillaceae bacterium
ACAATTTTATTTTAAATATAATTTATAATTTACCGAAAAAATGTATTTTTTACATTATAATTAGTTGATTATCAATTAGTTATAAAAATATTCACGTTATTTTATATTCTAACATAAGAAGTCTCGTCATTTTTCAGTAACTAAGTTGGGTGATTTTCCGTGTTTGTAAGCCTCGTTTTTTCCCTAGCGAGGGGAAGCAATGCCTCCTCGCTAAAGAAAAAATATTCACGTTATTTGAACAAATTTGTAAATTACGATTGTTGAAAAAACATTTAATTTATTCATTATCAATCATTTATAAACCGTTCAATGACTGCCAAAGGCATTTGTCCAAAGCCTAAAAAATCGGCGTGAAATTGGCGAATATCAAACTTTTTGCCTTGATTTTGGCGGCGTTTTTGTAAAAATTGTTCAATTTTCCAAGCCCCAATTTTGTAGCTCAACACTTGCCCAGTCCAATTGAAACAGCGATTTACCTCGCGCTCGGCTATATCATCTTGGTTGGCAATGTTTTGCCGCCAAAAAGCCAAGGCTTGGGCTTTGTCCCAGCCTCGATAATGAATACCCACATCCAGCACCACCCGCAATGAGCGTACCAAGTCCCACTCCCACTTGCCCAAGCGGGTGTAGGGGTTTTGATACAAGCCCAAATCAGCCCCCAAATACTCTACATAAGCTCCCCATCCTTCAAAATTGCCCGCGTAAAGAAACATTGGCATCAGAGGCGATTCGTTGAGTTGCCTTTGGCGCAAACTAAATTGGTAGTGGTGTCCGGGGATAGCCTCGTGTATATAAAGCCAATCTATGACTCTTTTATTGTGTTTTTGGCTTGAGAAATTGAAATAGAAAGTAGGCTTTTCGCCCGAATCTTCCTCGGCAGGGTTATAATATCCGGGTGGAGTTTGCGGACCGGCACCTTGCCAAGTTTGTACTCCAACCGGAGGTATATCGGTTACCTCAAACAACTTAGGCAGGTGCTTACGTACCTGATTATCAATGCGTTGGTAAGCCAAAAAAATACTATCAAGCTGCGTATAATAAAATTGTGCTTGATTGATATGTTGATAAAATCCGAGGCTATCTTGCGCAAAGCCCAGTTCTTGTTGAATTTTTTTGATTTCGGTTTGGCAACGGGCTATTTCGGCATAGCCATATTGCTCGAGTTCTTCGGGGCTGAGGTCTAGCGAAGTGTAGCGTTGGGCATAGTAACGAAACCAATCACGGGCATCGGGTAGGCGCGATAAGCCACCTTCGGGAGCTGATTCTAAACCGGCTCGGCGGAATTTTTCTTCTAAATCAATACGGCGTAAATGAAATTTCAATTCGTATTCCAAATGCGCATATTGAATCTTATTTTTTCGTTTAAGTCTTTGATAATCAATACTTTGCAAACGATTTTGATAGCTGAGTAAGTCGTTTTTTTGTTGGGCTAATTTTGCCAAACTTGGAATATTTTTGAAATTATTGCGATAATCAAATTCAAAATTTACGATGCCGATTTGGGGATAGGTTTGGGCAAATTGTTTGACTAAAACCTCAAAAGCGGACTCGGAAAAAGGCTTTTCAGTTTGGAAAGACAACAAACCCAAAATCAGGAGAATCATTAAATTTTTCAACATACAATTAACTTATTGATTATCAATGGGTTATGAATTTTATTTTTACTCAAGAATCAAAATAAGCCTTTAAATTTCATACTGACGTAGAAAAAGATGCTAATTTTGGTTTTGATGAACGTCATAGGCTAGGTTTCCAGCCTAACCGATTTTACTTGCCCGCTTCCAAACGTGCCAGCACGAGTATAAGCGGGTTTAGGTTATAGCTAAATGATTGATAATCAAACACTTATCAAAAAATCAGTAACACAAACTACTGGTTTTCGTTGTTTTGAAGTGGATTTTGTAAGTAATTGATTATCAGATATTTACAGTTTATTTAACAAAAAACCAACTATTTACTGGTTTTTAACAGGCTAATGCTAATTTTTGCCCCAGTTTTTATCAGAACTTAGTCAATCAACATTTTCCAAACTTATCGTTATCCATTGATTTTTAGACCTCTAACTTATTCATTTTCAAACACTTAGAACATTTTTTAGGTCAAAAAATCCCAAAATTTCTTTAGGCATTTATTTTTAGTTTGCCTGAGTTTTGGCTTGGTTTTTCAGAGTTGTGAGCGAGTAGCAGAACTCAATCCTGAAGCCCATAAAGCGATTATTTTAGCAAATGCTAAACAATGGTTTAAGCAAACCAAACCTACTCTAGTTCAAGCAGAGAAAAACAATCACTTGCCTCTGCCCCGAACTTCGCCGATTTTATACCTGATTGAAAGCAAGCCAAAATTTCTAACCTTGAAGCCGGAAAATTGCTCATCGTAGTGCCTATCACTCCCAAGATCGAGGTAAGAAATTAGGAATGGATCTTCACCACTTTTCAGGAATTGCCTTTGGGAATTCCATTGAATTCTGAAAAGCTCTCGCTTTTCAGTGATTCTGAACATTACCAAGCAAAAT
>JALONJ010000686.1 GCA_025455045.1 Microscillaceae bacterium
GTGGCAATTTTGGTTTCGGTAAAGCGAATCATTTTTTGTTCAATGCACTCCTTTACGATGCTTTCCAAAAAATCAAACGAGGCAAAACCGCGCTCCCATTCTTTTTTCTTTTCCAACAAATTGTTCATTGGCGCGCGCATAATAAACATCAAATCGTAGAGTTCGGGGTTTTCAATCGCAAATTGCATATACACTTTGCCCAAGGTTTTTAACCTTTCAAGTGGGTTGGGTATTTCATTGACTTGCGCCATCATTGCAAATAATTGATCAAAACCTTGTTGATGAATGATGAAAAAAATCTCGTCTTTGTCCTCAAAATATTGATAAATTGTCCCCGGGCTATATTCAATTTTATCGGCGATGTTACGAATCGAGGTCTTGTCGTAGCCATCTTTTAAAAACATTTGTTTGGCTACTTCCAAAATTCGCTCGCGCATTTCTTGTTTTTCGCGCTCTTTTCGTTCTTTAATTGCCATTAGGTTCTCTCTAAAATAGGTTCTATCATTGAACAGTAGATTAATAATTAACAGTGCAAAAATATTAAACACTGTTCAAAAAACAAATTTTTAGCAATTTATTTTTATACTTTCAATGTAAGCTATTGATAATCAATGCGTTAATTCTCGCTCCTCAATTCTTTAATTATTTTATACTCAAATATACTTTGACGGTATGAAAAAAGATATAAAAATTGGATGAAGCGGATTTTTGGTAGGATAAAATTGGAAAATTGGTGAATGAAGCAAACTTTTGAAAAAGGCTAGTGGTAATCAAATAGCTGTTTGTCAAAAATGGGGCGATAAAAGATGAAGGATAATTACAAAATAAACAAGTTCCTTTAAAAGATAAATCATTGATTATCAGGTAGTTGTATTTGTTTTAATTTCTAATTATTAATACTTTTTTTATCAGCTCCCATTTTCAGAAGATAAATCGTTATTTCAAAGCTACAAAATGTGAGATACAGGCATCTTTCCATTTTGAACTTGGATAAACAGAACGGATTTTGAGCATTATATACTTGGTTTTCTTTGCCGCAAATTCTACAACCTGCACTTGGTCAGCATCTTGGAGGCTAAATTCTCTATCCGTACCATCGGAAAACTCCAACATTCCCCGCTCAACTCGATAATTTTTATCATAAATATCGCCCAAATTACGAAAATTAGGGTTGTGTGAACCGCCGTGAATCTCTATAGCCCGCACGGTTTGTTCTTGGTCAAATTCAATCATCAGCCATTCATTGCTCAGGTCTTCGGAGTTTTTGGGTGACCACCAAGTCTCTAAATTATCATCATTGACGTTTTCGGGCTTAAATACCAAGCCTTCTCCAGCTTGAAAGGTTGAGGCTTTCACTTTGACTGCTTTGATAGGAGTCATTGCGTTGTTTTGAGTTTGTGCGTTGGTATTTTCTTTTTTGTTGGGCTGGTCGGTAATTGTATGGTTGCTTGATTCCGCCGGTGTTTCACCCCTGAGTACACGTTTGCCATTGTTTGAGAAACCGGCTAATTGATTCAATATTCGTTTTGCTTTGCGCGAAATACCTTTCATTTGTTCAATATTATCATCAATTTTGGCGCGCATTGCACTTGACAACAGCACATTGCGAAAGTCATTGCCTTCATTGAGTACCTCACGAATGTTGTTCATATCGCGCTCGGCTTGGTCATATACTTTGTGCCAACGCGCTCGCAAATCGTCATTTTTTTGGGCTTCGGAGGCACGCAATTGCGAGTTGTTGATATTGTCGGTCAAAAAATCCAATTGGTCAAAGTATTTTTTAGAGCTTTTTTCTACTTCATCAAACTTACTTTCTAGAGCTTTGATTTGGTCGGCTACGGTACGCCAATCACTTTCCCAGCGATTGGCAGTTTCGGCAATATCTTTGGGATTATTGGTCAAATATTTCTCGATATTGGTGGCAAATTCGCCAAAAACGCCAAGCATTTTGGTGCGAGCTTTCTCGAACTCATCAAGCACTTTATTGACCGTTTCGCCCATTTCTATGAGTTTTTCACTGATGGTTTTTTCCTTTTGACAACCGGTCAAACCGGCATTAAAAATCAACAAACCGATAAGAATGATAATTTTTTTCATCAAGTTGAGTAAATTTAAGTGAGTTACAATGTAGGAGTTTTTTCTCGATTGAGAGTTAAAAAAGCAAATATAAAAATAAAAATCAAATGACTAAAAGCGTTTTTTGTTCCAAATTGTATTTTTCTATACTTTTTATATGTCAATACTTCGGACAGTTTTTATAAGTAATTGACTGTGTCTGCCTCTGGCTGATTATCCGCCAGAGGCGGACAAGTTCCTTTAAAGGCGGACGCGGTCAGCTAGTTATGTTATTTAACGTGAATATTTTAGTAACTATTTGATAATGAGCTAATTATGATGTAAAAATACGCTTTTTTGACAAATCATCAATTATTTTAAAAATAAAATTGTATTTTTTTAATATAATAAATATTTAATATGATTTTTGTAAAAGTATATAAAATACTGAT
>JALONJ010000687.1 GCA_025455045.1 Microscillaceae bacterium
TAATGAAAAAATACAGTTAAAATACTGATTATCAATTGTTTATGTATTTTGTTATTTTATAAATGTAAAAGTTAAAATATAAAACTTTTGTTCAATTATATTACAGTGGGAATTGCTGGAACAATAGTTTGGTTTTTTATAAGTGCTTGATAATCAGTTATTTATAAAAAAAAAGATTTTCCCCTAGCTGTTTTAAGTCTTATTCCCTCCGTTGGTGTTAGAAAAACTTTGACACATTTAAGAAAACTACTCAACTTGAGGATTCAGCGTTTTTGACACCAACAACGGAGAAAATTTAAACAAAAAAATAAACTCAAAAATCATTTCGAGTTTATTTTTCTTTATACCAGTGTTTATGTTATAATAGCCTGATTATCAAGCTATTACAAAATTTATACTGAATACTAAGCCTCCACCAATTCGTTTTTGCTTATCAATTGCTTTTGCAAATCCACCGGTACCGGCGCATACTCGGCAAAGCGAGTTTTGAAACTGGCTCTGCCCTGTGTGTTGGATTTGAGCGAGCTACTATAATCTTTCAACTCAGCCAAAGGCACGCGGGCATTGATTACTTGATATTGATTTTTGGAATCAATGCCCATAATCATCGCACGGCGCGTTTGGAGGTCGGTCATTACTTCGCCTACTACTTCTTCGGGGGCAAGTACTTCAAGGTCGTACACCGGCTCAAGGAGTTTGGGGTCAGCCGCCATAAATGCCTGCCGAAAGGCTTGCAATCCGGCTATTTTGAACGAAATGTCATTGGAATCCACGGGGTGCATTTTGCCATCGTGTACCAATACGCATATATCGCGGGCGCGCGAGTGGGTCATCGGACCTTCTTCCATTTTTTCCATTACTCCTTTGAGAATTGAAGGCATAAATCGGGCATCAATCACCCCACCCACAATACAATTATAAAATACCAATTTGCCTCCCCACGCCAAATCAACTACTTCTTTGCCCCGAATGTTGAAATCGCTAGGGTCAGCCATACCTTCAAAATAGGGCAAAATAGTCATACTCACTTCGGCAAATTGTCCGGCTCCACCTGATTGTTTTTTGTGGCGATAGTTGGCACTGGCTTGTTTGCGGATAGTTTCGCGGTAAGGTATGCGGGGGTCTTCAAACCGCACTTTGAGGTTATACACATTGGCCAGTCGCCATTGTGTAGCCGAGAAGTGCAATTCGCCCTGTCCCGAAAGTATCAATTGTTTCAATTCATTAGAATATTCAATTTGTAAAGTGGGGTCTTCGGCGTGGAGTTCTTTGATGACTTCGCTGAGTTTATCTTCATCATTTTTGGTTTCGGCAACCAAGGCAGTCCGAACACGAGGTTCGGGAAACTCCATTGGTTCAAAAGCTACCTCAAAGTCTTTTTGGTGCAAGGTTTGGTTGGTTTCGGTGCTTTTGAGTTTGATGGTAGCACCAATATCGCCGGCTACGAGTTTTTGCACCGTTTCGCGCTTATTGCCATCGGTGATAAATAATTGCGTGATGCGCTCCGTACCGCCGTTTTGGGCATTGACCAAATCCATTCCTACCGATACTTCGCCGGAACAAACTTTAAAATAAGTCAATTTGCCCAAATAAGGTTCAATCGAGGTTTTAAACACAAACAAACTGGTGGGTTTTTCGGGATTACATTCCACGATTTTGCCATCTACGGTATGTTCGGGCAGCATTTCATAAGCTCCGGGGGCTACATTGTCAATAAAGCCCATCAATCGTCCACTGCCCATATTTTGTTTGGCTGAAACACAAAAAACCGGAAAAACTTGGTGCTTCAACATCCCGATTTTTAAGCCTTGGCGGAGTTCATCTTCGTCCAAATTGCCTTTTTCAAAATATAATTCCATCAATTCCTCGTCGTTTTCGGCGGCTTTTTCTACCAATTCATTGTGCAATTGGTCGGCTTTGGCTTTTTCGGCTTCGGGGATAGGGAGTTTTTCGGGTTTGCCGCCACCTGCCGGAAAACGATACATCGTCATTTTTAATAAATCGATGATGGCGTTGAAGCCTTCGCCGGTTTTGAGTGGATATTGCATCACCGTTACAGCATTGCCAAAACTTTCTTTGGCACTCTCGACACTGTTTTCAAAATTGGCTTTGGGATGTTCTAACTGATTGACTACCAAGATGGTAGGCTTGCGAAAGGTATCTACATAATTCCAAATGAGTTCGGTGCCGACTTCTACCCCGTATTGGGCATTGAGAACCATTACACAAGTGTCGGCTACTCGGACTGATGACACAATTTCGCCCATAAAATCGTCCATTCCCGGCGTATCAATCACATTTATCTTATAGTCGCGCCAATCGAGGTGTAATGGCGTGGCATAGACCGAGCCACCGCGTTCTTGTTCGATTTTGTGAAAATCGGAAACTGTATTTTTTTCCTCGACCGTACCGCGCCGATTGATGATACCCGCTTCGAAAAGCATTGTTTCGGACAAAGTGGTTTTGCCCGACTTAGCCGCCCCCAACAAAACGAGGTTTTTGATGATATAAATTTGTAAAGATTTTATTAAATTATTTTTTTAAACCTGCTATAGAAGCCATTTGAAACGTGCCTTTTCTTTGTTCGGTTTGTAAAATGGAATGATAAAGTCGAAAGAAAAATGATACTTGTCATAGTCAAAGTTGATGATATTTTAAAATAGATCCATAATTGATTGATTATCAAATAGTTACAATTAAATACTTTTAATAATTTCAATAATCAAAAAATTTCAATTTCGCTTTTAGGCTACTCAACTCAAATAAATGAAATCTAACGGTGTAGGATTAAAACTATTTTTTTAGTTGATTTATGAATTTTAATTAATTGATTATCAATGAGTTACAAATTATTTAAAAAATAATCTAAAAATTTTTGTAATAAAGAAAACGAGTATGGGTAATCCATTCATCGCAAGATTGAATTACCAAACCTTAAAATATATACTCGTATGAAACTTACTAGCCCTAAAATGCTTATTCTATCTGGCACGTTGTTGGTCGGAAGTTTAGCCGGAATCCAAAATTACTATGAAATCTCCGAGCCGGAGCAAGAAGTCCGCTACCTCAAACAAACCCTCAAAACTCAAGAACTTCCAGTTTTTGCCCAAAAAAGTATAGATTGGCTCGCCAGTGTTCAATTTGCCAACGGCGGCTGGGGAGCGGGTAGCCATTCGGCGCAACATATCCGCGATGCCCGCCAAGTGGATGTCGACCCCGGCACTACCGCCTTTGCATCTTTGGCTTTGCTTCGTGCCGGAAACACCCTCCAAAGTGGCAAATACCGCGAAAATTTGCAAAAATCTCTCAATTTTCTTTTAGACCTCGTAGAAAAATGCCCCGAAAACACTGAGCGCATTACCGACATAAGCGGTACGCAACCCCAAGTCAAACTCGGACAAAACATTGATGCTTCTTTGTGTGCCAAGTTTTTTACCCGAATTTTGCCTTTTACCAATCACGACAAAACTTTGGAAGGACGCGTAAATCGGGCGATTGACAAATGCTTGGCTAAAATCCAAAAATCACAAAATGCCGATGGAAGTGTGCGCGGTGGCGGCTGGGCACCGGTTTTGCAAGATGCAATGGTAACGGAAGTACTCGAAACCAATTATAATATGGGTAGAGATGTGGACAAAAAAGCCCTCGAGCGCGCCCGCGAAAACCAAAAACAAAATGTAAGCTCATCGGGCGAAGTGCGGAGCGACAAAGGTGCGGGCGTATCTTTATATACCGTAGCCAGTAGCCAGCGTGCTACGGCTCAAGAAGCCAAAAAAGCCAAAGATGCGCTGGAAGAAGCCCAAAAAACCGGCAAAATCGCCAAAGACGCACTCGTCAATGCCGAAAACTTGCGTAGATCCGGCTACAGTGAAGAAGAAGCCAAAAAACTAGCCGATGCTTATACCCAAAATGAGGTAACTATCCAAAAAATGCAAGACGACCAAGTGCTTGCCGGATTTGGCAACAACGGCGGCGAAGAGTTTTTGAGTTTTATGATGACCAGCGAGTCTTTGGTGATTACCGGCGGCGATGCTTGGACCAAATGGAAAGCCAAAATGCACAATATGCTCCAACAAATCCAAAACCAAGATGGTAGTTGGAATGGACACCATTGTATTACCAGCCCGGTATTTTGTACGGCGGCGGTTATTTTGTCGCTAACTGCCGAAAACGACCGCGATATTTTGATGAAAGATAAAGATCAGAAGAAATAGAGGGTTATTTCCCACTTTTCAGAAAAATTGTAAAGCAGGCTGGTTAGCCTGCCCGTGTAAATGAGTTTAGGCTTAGAATAAGGCTAGAATTTTCTCAAAATAGGTAAAGAACTAAATAAAGTTTATAAAGTGTTGATTATCAATAAGTTATGATTTGATTGATGGGAGTTGAATTATATGCAATTGCCAAAAAACCAAAAACTTTCACTAGAGTCAAAATCCCCAATACTTTGGCACAAAACCTGAGTTTGGGGATTTTTTTTCATTTTAAATGCTTATTTTGAATCTTCGCTACTTTTCAGGAATTGCCGAAGGCAATTCAATTGAATTCTGAAAAGCTCTCGCTTTTCAGTGATTCTGAACATTACCAAGCAAAATGAATATTCTGCGAAGGTAGCGAGCGAAGCTCTGAAGAATCTAA
>JALONJ010000229.1 GCA_025455045.1 Microscillaceae bacterium
CATTTTTTCTTGGATTTGTCCTATTCAGGAAGCCCAAACTAACCCTACTTAGAAAAATACAATTTTCTCTGGTAAATAGTTTCCTTAAAGTCTATAAGAGATAAAAATTTAACAAAGTTCCACGCAGGATGAGGGCTTGGGGAGATTTTGGATTGTCTTTTTAAAACTTTAATTTTTTGTACTTTCTCAATATACTTCAAAATATTCAGGTTATTTTAGCGATGTATCAATTGCTTTTAGGAACTAAATCGTAAATTCTTTGAGATTTCCGTAGTTGTCAAAAAATAATTATTCACTTCCTTACTACTATTTTTTTGAATACACTTTTGCCATTGGCAAATATGCCTTGCAAAATATACACGCCACTAGGCAAACTGGAAATATCGAAATTGAATTTTTCGGAGGGGTTTTCAAGGGTTTGGTCAATTAAATTTTCCCCATTCAAATCCTTGATTAACAATTGTTTAGGGCTTAGTCCTTCCCAAGTGAGCCTACCCGAAGTAGGGTTAGGATATACCTTAATTTGGCTGTAAATATCCGGCTCTACCCCCGTAACCAAAGGCTCGCCAAAAATGGGGCGAATCATCAGACTGCCTTTTACATCATTAATATCCGTCCAACGTTGCCAAGTATTGATTGAATTAAAAAAGATTTCTTCGCTCGAGTCGGTATTGCGGTCAAAACCAATTGTAATAGGCTCATTGCCGGTTTGCTCATAACCCACATAAAAAGTGCCATTGACCGAAATAGCCGGAAACCGAAAATTGGGGTCAGATTGGCGTTTGATTGCCTCAATGCTGACCAATTGATTGCGCTCGCTGGGGTAGCGAATCGGCACATTGACCCGAAAAAGAATCGAGTCGCGGGGAGCTACACTGCCAATTGCAATGTCTTTCCAAATAATTAAATTAAAAGTTTGCCCGACCAAATCTCGATTAAATTGGGTCAAATGAATTTTTACGTCCGTTAGAGTATCGGGTAAGTTGGTCTCGAAGCGGTAAGCCAAACGCGCAAAACGGGTGTGCGTACCGCCAAAGCCTGCGCCGTACTCGGCAGTTCCATCATCATAAGCATAATAATCATCTAAGACCGATACAGTCGAGACCGTATCATTGCGGCGGAGATTATAATTGGGAATGGTTTGGTCATTGTCGCCGCTTCTTACAATAAACTTAAGTTCGATATTGCGTTTTTTGGGGGTATTGGGAATCAGATTTGCCGAAATCGGGGCTTGCATTGCCCTTTGAAAAGTATTGCCGGCAAAATCGAAGCTGGGTTCATCATACACAATTCCAAAACTTTCTTGATTGCGAATATCATTTAATTCACAAAAATAAGAGGTAATATCGCCCCGATTGATAGCACTTAGGTTATTGACCGAGCTTTTGAACTCAACGGCTGTTTCTTGGGCGGGGTTGGCAAAATATTGCTTCACGGGCATTGCCGTATATTTTTTCAAAAAATAATTGGGCTGAATAGAGCAGGCAATATCATCTACAAAACGATTATTATTCGTGCGAATAATTGGAAAAGTAGCATTGCCTCGGTCAATATCCAAATATACATAGTCGATATGCCAAGCATCATACATTCCGGCTTGCCGACCAAAACACTCAAAACGAAACTGAAATTGATTGAAAAAATATTTAACATCTTTAACCGGTATAAGTGCCAAGGCAAAAGGCGCAGTGTTGCCACCACCCGATTGCGTCCAAACGGTATGCCATTGATTATCAGCCGATTTGAATTGTACGCGCAAAGAGTCAATTATATCGGGGGCTTCTTCGTTGCCTTCGCGTTGCCAATAAAAGCTCAAATAAACCGAGTCGGCAGGCTGATGAACTGCCAGATTGATGGGGCAAGAATGGAGCGTATCGGTCAAACCGACAATGTTGATATTATTGACATCATCATTAATAGTGGGGAAGCGATAAGGCACGCCAAATTGATTGACCCCATCAAAACTGGCTACGCCAATCGTGATTGGATTGACGGCAAAAGTATTGTTGATAAACACCCCACTTTTGTCTAGCCACAGCGAAGTATCGGGGAGGCTTTGGGATTTGTAATATGTAAAATCATCAAAAAAAGGCAAATTGAGCGGAGCGGTGCGCGATTTTTCGTTGCCTTTGCCGATTTTTGAGGAGGTTTTATGGGGCGTGATTGGGGTGTGATTGGGGTATAGTTGTATTTGAGCGCAAACAAAATTTACACTCAAATAGCTGATTATCAGCAAGTTAGCTATTATTGAATTTTTAAGCAAAATGAAATTGGTTAATTTTAAATTCTGATAAAACTTAAATTTACCCAAACTTACCAAACCCTTGGGCTAGGCAATTTTGGGGGAAATTTTTAAGGCTTATTTTTGATTTTTTTATAAAGCCCTGATAATCAAGTAATTAGTAGCAAAAATAGGTTCTTTGCTCATTTTGAGGAAATTCTAGCTTTATTCCAACACTAAACTCATTTACGCGCGCAGGCTAACAGCCTGCGTTACATTTTTCTGAAAAGTAATGAAGATTCACTATTCATTACGCACTATTCACTATTCATTCTTCACTATTCATTACTCACTATTCATTCTTCACTATTCATTACTCATTCTTCACTATTCATTATTCAACTAATTTTTATCCGGCACAGTTTTTTTCTCACTTGGCTTGGTGGGTTGGTTTTTGGTGTCTTCTCCTTTGCGGCGGCGCAAGAGATTTTTGATTTGGTCTTCATTGCGTTCATTCATATTTCTTTGCAAGGAATCACGCTCGCGGCGCGATTTGGGGTCGAGGTCATCGTCTTCGTTTTCGCCTTCTTTGAGGGGTTTGGCGGCGGGATTTCCAGCAACCCAAAGGTCAATAATATCACCGGCACGCACTTTATTGCGCTCGCGGTCGTCTTGCGCGCTCCCCGCTCTCACGCCTTGCCGAGCCTTGCCCACAAAAACGGTAGGCGTTTGGCGAACCACCGTGCCTAGCTCGCGCCGACTTTTGAAATCATAATTTACTGTACCCAAGACCAAATCACTGCCTTTCAAGACCAATTCGGCTTCTTCTTGGCTCAAACCAATCAAATCGGGCATATTGAACTCGGTTTCGCCCAAACCATCGCCCACCAAAAGGTCAATTTTTGTACCCATTGGCACTTCAATTTTATTTGCCTCCAAATCAGTTTTGGTAATACTTCGCCCTTTGTAATATTGTTCAATAACCACATTTTCGCCAATGTGGGGTTTGTATTTGATTTTGCCTAGTTCCAAATTAGCATTTTTGAGGGTTCTTAAGGCATCTATAAAAGGCATATCGGTCAGTAGGGGCAACACAACTTTGGGTGGGTTTTTAGGATTGATGGTGAGGCGAATTTTGCGACTTTGCTTCACTTTTGCGCCGGGTTCGGGCGATTGGGTGATGATAGTATAAGGCTTATGCGCTTTAGAAAAACTAGAATCGCCAATGACGTATTCCAAATCGCGGTCAGTCAAAAACTTTTCGGCTTCGGTTACACTCATTCCTTGGAGGTCGGGAACGGTAACCGTTTCGCGGTGGTGGGTAATGGAGGGCAAATAGCTATTGAAAAAAAACAAAACTACCACACCCGAAAACACCAATATAAGCCCCAAATGAATCCAAACATCATAAAGGCTAGTCGTTTTGACAAAAATGTATCTTTTGAACAATAAGGTAAATTCGTCCCAGTACTTTAGCATCGTATTAATTATAAATTATATTTTTTTATAAATACTTGATTATCAATGAGTTTATAAATTTTTCTCAAAATTAATTCCTTCATAAATTGCCGAAAGAGGCATTGAAATACCAATTTTTTCTAAATCAAGGGTGTTTTGCAAATCGCTAAAAATCTCTTGTTCCCACTACTATACAATTCTATTTTCGCGCAAAGACGCTAAGGCGCAAAGTACTGATAATCAATAACTTAGCTTCATTAGCTTCTTAATTGTTAAAAAAATGTACAGTAGTATTTTTCACTCTATTCCTAAACTGTTTTTTTGCCAATTATTTTTTTGATAAACGAACTATTCTCGATTGCTTCTTTGGCTTTTTGGCGTTTTTTTTCGCCAAATTGTGGATTATTAATCAAAGCTTCATTTATTTTGTCTAAAGTTTCTTTAGTAATGCCTAATGAAATTTTTAATTCTTTAGTTTTTATATTCTTTATTTTTTTAATCTTAGACATAATTTTTCTATTTCCGCAATGGGTAAACCTGTAATATCGGCTACCACCTGATTATCAAAACCTTTTAAAATAGCATTTTTGGCTATTTCAATTTGTTTGTCTTCTATGGCTGTATCCAAAGCACTTTTCATCCCCCAATAATCAATTAAATTTTCTTCGTATATGGTTCTTTGTTCGGCACTCAAATTGGCTAATTCGGCGGTATCAAAAGCCTTTTGAAAAATTGGCTCATTCAAAATACTGGGTATTTCGGCAAAATTTTCTAAATTTTTTAGAAAAAAACACCATTTGTCAAATTTTGTAAGCAATTCTTTCTCCGTTTTTTTGAATAAGGGCATTTGTAAAAACTTGAAATGCAATTTATCAAAAAACAAATCTCCATCTTGGTCTTTTAAGGCTACATCTCGCCTAAATTTACGCAATTCTTCTTCTTCATCATATTCAAAATCGAGAATAGCAACAAAGTAAATGGGTTCTAATTTAAAATTCCATTCTCCCTTGATGGCTTGGTCACGAATGGGAAAAGTTACATAAAACAAACTTCTATCTTTAAAATAGCGAATCTTTGCCTTTTGCATTTCTACGATAAACGATTCACCAGAGATAGCTTGGCAATGAATATCAAAAATGGCTTTTCGTTCAGCTTCAAATTCCCCTAGCTTTTCGGGGTTTCGAAAACTCAAATCGGCTATTTGATGATAATTAGGCAATAATTGATTAAGAAAATCAATCAATAAATCTTTGTTTGCCTCCTCACCAAAGAGTTTTTTGAAACCAAAATCAGTATAAGGGTTGATATATTTTGCCATATTTAATATTTAAGGCAATTGTGAGCTAATGATTTTAAATTAAAGGTTCTTTACCATTTTTCAGGAATGAAAATCTTTTTTCTGAAATTTATCAATTTCAGTGATTCCGACCCGCCAAAGGTGCGGGAGGAATCTTAGCTGCTCTCTACCCAAAGTTGAGATTCTTCGCTGCGCTCAGAATGACAAATTTTAACCTTGGACTGTGGCACACAGTCCAACATAATTCCTAAAAAGTAGTGAAAAATTGGATTAAATCAATAACTATTTGATAATCAATGAGTTACAAAAATATTCAATTTGCGTCTGTAATTTGCAATTAAAATTATTCATTCAATTTCTTCCGCGCCATAGCAAAGTTAAGAATTCCATCAATAAAATGATAAGGTTTATAATCATTTAACGCCGCTTGGTGAAAAATACAAGTGGCGGGAGTCATTCCGGGCAAGGAATTGACTTCAATGATAATCGTTTCTACTTCCAAAGGCTCATACACGCGCACAAAGGCATCAATGCGACAATAGCCCTCCACGTGCAGGATTTTGGCTACTTTTTCCAACTCAGCGCGCACTTGTAGCGAAATTTGTTGATTTTCGGCTTCGTCGGGCGAGTAAACTGCCGGCGTAATGTTTTGCCCTTCACCCGCCAAAAACTTCTCTTCCAACGACAACACATCGCCGGTTGCGAGCGCTTCACTGGGTTCAAACACCTCGTAGTCAATCAATTGCGTAGTCGCCGGTTCCCTAACTTTAGTCAACATACCGCCCGTAATTTCCAAGAAATATTTGGCTTCGCCTTTGGCAATTAATTCCTCGACCAAAAAGTAATTTTTTTTGGGAAATTCTTCATTGGGTTTCAATTGCAAAACTTCGCTGGGCTGGGCTAAAAACTCCGGCTGGGGGCGAAACATCATTTGCGCGAAAGCGATAAATTGCTCCCGATTGCGAATTTTTTTGACGGCTGAACTGCAACCATCATCGGCGGGCTTGGCAATCAAAGGGTAACGGAAATTGCGTTCAATTTCGCTAACTACTTGATTTTCAGACCTTTCCCAATCCGATTGATAGACCAAGATATGTTGCGCGACTTTGATTCCTTGCTTACGCAAAATTTCGTTGGTCTCAAATTTATTAATCGTAATTTGCGAGCTTTCTACGCCTGAGCCATTGTAAGGCAAATCCAATTTATTCAATTCTTTTTGCACTGCGCCATCTTCGCCCGGGCGACCGTGTAGGGCTATAAATACCACATCGGCTTTTTCTTTCAAATCTAAATAACTGATTTTCAAGGGATTAAGGACAATATCCGAAGTGTATTTTTGGGTAAGGGTACTAAACTCGGCTTGAATTTTACTTAAAGCCTCTTTGCCCACACTTTTTACGCCCGATTCATAAAAACGAATTTTGTCTTTTACATCATCGGCGTTGTCTTTGAGCATATAATTGATAGGCAAAATATATAATTCGTGGCGATTTTCTTCGCCGGTCAGAAACACCGGAAAAGGCGCGTATTTGGTAGAAGAAGCCAATTTTTCGTAAATATTGCGCCCACTTTCCATCGAGATATGTCTTTCGGTAGAGTAGCCACCCATAATGACGGCTACGCGGATTTTTTCGCGGTTTTCGGCTTGGTTTTGGGCAATTTGGGCATCTAAATTTTGTAACAATTGACGAACCTCATAATTTTTCTTCCCGCCTTTGATTCTTTCGGCAATCGAAGTACGAATGATATAGGTCAAAAAGTTTTTGGAATCCAGCCCGATTTCGGCAGATTGATGAAAGAAAAACGAAGAAGGCAACATACCCGAAGTAGTGTTGGGGTCGTTGAGAATGATTCTACCGTCTTGCGCCACAAAACCATCAATGCGCGCATACACATTGCAATTGAGGGTGGTAAACAATCGACAACATTCTTGGCGAATTTGCTCAATTACCTCAGAATCAACCTCAATCGGGGTGATTTTGCGGCTTTGCCCGGGCAAATATTTGGAGCGATAATCAAAAACATCGTTGTATTTGCGAATTTCGGTGGGCGGCAGGGCGGCAGGTGCGCCGTTTTCGTCTTGCACCACAATACACGAAAATTCTTTGCCGCCAATAAATTCTTCAATGATGACAAATTCCTCGACATTTTCGGCTTTGAGGGTAATTTCGCCGGAATTATTTTCCAAAAACTGCCAAAGTTCTTGGGGGTGATAGATTTTTTCGGTTTTTTGGGTAGTCTGTACGATTACCGGGAAGCCCAAACCTTCGCGGATGTCGGTAAATTGAATAATGAACTTTTCTTTTGCCTCTTTGTCCAGTTTTTGCCAATCACTGGCATTTATTTTTTGAATAAAAAGGCTTTTATTGACCAATTGAATAAACTTAGCCAAATCATTTTCTTTAAAAATCGAAACCCCAATCGATGAGCCTTGATTGGGCGATTTAATCACCATTGGAAAGCCAATTCGTTTTTGTAAATCATTGAATATCAGAGCAATAGCTTCATTTGTTTGGTTTTCAAAAGCACTTTTTGCCAAAATGACTTGCTTGGGGCGGTGGAATCCGGCAGCCCGCAAAAACTCGCTTTGTGCCATTTTGTTTACTCCAATTGCCGAAGGCAAAATACCCGAACCCGAATAAGGCACACCATACCACTCGAGCAAGCCTTGAATATTGCCGTCTTCGCCATACGTGCCGTGCAAAGCCAAAAAAGCAAAATCAAACAAATCTTTGAATTGATGCGGGAAAACTCTTTCGCCCACCTGCCGAATGAGGCGGTCAAGGGTTTCGTCGTCTAAGTCGCCTAAAGACTCGATATAATATTGAAAGCTAAAGTCTTGATTTTTAAGGACTTCTGCCGGAGGATAGAAATCACGGATAGTGCCTTTGTAAATGTATTGCCAATCCAAGAGGATAAAATTGCCCAAACTATCGACAAAAATCGGCACCGGTTCAAACAAATTTTTGTCCAAATTGTCATAAACCGTGCGCCCACCGGCAAACGACACCTCGCGCTCGCGCGACTGCCCGCCAAAAATAATTCCAATTTTCATAGTGCAAAGGTAGCTATTTCCGAATAAAAATTAAAAAAAGCTAATTAAGTAACCGCAGCCCGTCAGGATTAACCTTGCTAAACTCGCAAGTGCGGTTTCTAATCCCGACTTTTGAGGCATAAGATTTTTAATTTACCAAAAAAGCCTTTTTTAGTACAGAAAAGGCTTTTGCATTTTGTGATTATTTGTATTATTTTTACGTTATACTAACAAAATTCAAATATTGATGAAAACTACAAAAATAGCAAAAGAATATAAGCCTCAAACAATCAACCCAACCCAATTGAATATTTATAATCCCAAAGAAATTATGTCTGTTGGCGGGATAGAGATATTTAGTAAAATGATAGGTAATGATAAGCCTATTCAAATCCCTTCTATTGAATTTACCCAAGAAGAGTGGGATGAAATTGAAAGATTGTTAAACATAGACTAAGAAAATGCCTGTATTATTAGATACTAATGTGATATTGAAAAATCATATCCGCAAAAGCCTTCCACTGCCAACAAATAGTTTTATTTCCATCATCAATGTCGGTGTCGGTGAGCTAGAATCTTTAGCTTTACAATTGAATTGGTCTTATCAAAAACAAACCCTACTTCAAAACCTGATAAACTAGCTCCCTATCATTGACATCAATGCTCAAATAGCCAGAACCTATGGCTTAGTAGATGCCTACAGCCAAGGGAAATTGCAAAATACTCCATTGCCTGTTGGCGTTTCGGCACGCAATATGGGTAAAAATGACATTTGGCTGGCTGCAACTGCTCTATTTTTTGGGCGGGCGCATTTCAAATTTACTACCTACAACCCTCTCCTTTGGAGAGGGCTAGGGTGAGGCAATAGAAACGCGTAAATTTGAAATGCGCCCTTTTGGGCTGAATTTTCAAACCTATGATAATGATTTTGATCACTTAGTTCATTATGGCTTAAAGCTTTATAAACTAACGTAATTTTTTTAGTAAATAACTGATAATGAGATAGTTACAATAAAAAAACACTTTCAGTAAATTATCAATTATGTCCAGCTAGTCAGGATTAGGCTTGCTAAATTCGCAAGCGCGGTTTCTAATCCCGACTTTTGAGTCGAGCGATTTTTAATTTACCAAAAAAGCCTTTTCTGTACTAGAAAAGGCTTTTTATTCAAAATTAGTAACTCATTGATAATCAATGAATTGTGAGAATATAATTAATTTTCAAAATACTGCTATCCAAAAAGTTTTAAAACCCCCGAGGGCAATATCGTTAAGCTAAGGATTTAAAAATCGTAACTAATTGATTATCAATTAGTTATATAATTTTTCTGAATCTTCGCTACTTTTCAGGAATTGCCGAAGGCAATTCCATTGAATTCTGAAAAGCTCTCGCTTTTCAGTGATTCTGAACATTACTAAGCAAAATGAATATTTTGCGAAGGTAGCGAGCGAAGCTCTGAAGAATCTAAAGCGTTGCTTATCAAGAGTTTCAGATTCTTCGGAGCTTCGCTCGGTAATTTCACCAAGCTATCGCTTGGTTCATTAATGCTCAGAATCACTGAAATTGATAAATTTC
>JALONJ010000230.1 GCA_025455045.1 Microscillaceae bacterium
TTTTATATACTTTTACAAAAATCATATTAAATATTTATTATATTAAAAAAATACAATTTTATTTTTAAAATAATTGATGATTTGTCAAAAAAAGCGTATGAAAGTCAATTTTTTTTAAAAATAGATTGATTTTGCTGTGCGGTCGTAAAAATAGCCCTTCCCAATGAAAGAATTGCGTGTAGCTCAAAATATTTTCCAATTTGTTTTGGGGCGATTAGCCAATTGCGCTGCGGCAAAGTTTTTTGACCTTCGGCACAAAAATACCTACTCAGTCATCAATCCAATCATCTTTTGTGTAACTTTGCCGATTAATTCGAGAGAATGGGACAATCATTGATTTGCGTTCATCAAAACACAAATCATTGTCGTAAAGCTAAGGAATAAATACAAAATAATTAACAGTTATAAAAATTTAATTAGCTGATAATCAAGCATTTATATAATCTTCAATTCCTAAGTTGCCCAAACAAGTTTAATTTTTTTCATTTCTAAAAAAAACAGTATATATGTCCAAAGTTGCCCTTATTACCGGAATTACCGGACAAGATGGTGCTTATCTTGCCGAGTTTTTGTTAAAAAAAGGCTATATGGTTCACGGCATCAAACGCCGCAGTTCATTATTCAATACCGACCGGATTGACCACCTGTATCAAGACCCTCACGAAACCAACATCAATTTAAAATTGCATTATGGCGACTTGACCGACTCTACCAATTTGATACGCATTATTCAAGAAACCCAGCCCGACGAAATTTATAATCTTGGGGCTATGTCGCACGTAAAAGTGAGCTTCGATACGCCCGAATACACCGCCGATGCCGATGGCTTGGGTACCTTGCGAGTTTTGGAAGCTGTAAGGCTATTGGGTTTGACCCATAAAACAAAAATTTATCAGGCTTCAACCTCCGAATTGTATGGGCTAGTACAAGCCGTACCCCAATCCGAGACCACCCCGTTTTACCCACGCTCGCCTTATGCAGTTGCCAAATTGTATGCTTATTGGATTACTGTCAATTATCGGGAGGCGCACGGAATGTATGCTTGCAATGGAATTTTATTCAATCACGAATCTCCTTTGCGTGGCGAAACCTTCGTAACCCGCAAAATCACTCGGGGCGTTGCCAAAATCGCCTTGGGTTTGCAAGATAGACTGTATTTGGGCAATTTAGATGCGCAACGCGATTGGGGACACGCCAAAGATTTTGTGGAGGCGATGTACTTAATTCTCCAACAAGCCCAACCCGAAGATTATGTCATTGCCACCGGGGTTACTACCCGAGTGCGCGATTTTGTCAAAATGGCTTTTCAAGAAGTAGGTATTGAGCTTGAATTTAGAGGTGAAGGCAACCAAGAAGAAGCTATAGTAGCGGCTTGCCACCAAGCTGAGTATCAATTACCGATTGGCAAATCGGTAGTGGCGGTAGATACGCGCTATTTTCGCCCTACCGAAGTGGACTTGCTCATTGGTGACCCCACCAAAGCTATGACTAAGCTGGGTTGGCAGCCCAAGCACACTCTAGCCGACTTGGTCAAAGATATGATGGATGCCGATTTAGCCTTGTTTAAACGAGATAAATACCTCGAGGAAGGTGGGCATAAGGTATTTCAGTATCACGAATAAAACCTTTTGGGCAATTTGTTATCAATACTCAATCCTTTAAGTTGGGTGATTGCTTGGGTGTTCTGAACCTAATTAGGTAAGGGCTAGAATAAGCAATTAGGTGTTAAAATGGCGTTAAAAATCAATCCCTTGGTTTGCTTATAAATTGTGAGGTTTATTTTTGTTCAAATTTTTAAATAAACCATATAATTTATGCTGTCTAAAACTTATCATTTTTTACGGATTTGCCTTTTTGTGGCTTTGGTAGTCGCCAGCGTCGAGCGCAGTACTGCCCAGCAAGTTACATTGCCCGACCCTAGCCCTCGCGCTACGTTAAGTCAAAAAATAGGCTTGACTACCATTAGCATTGCTTACAATCGCCCAATGGTTCGTAATCGTAAAATTTGGGGCGATTTGATTCCCTACAATCGAGTATGGCGTGCCGGTGCCAATGAAAATACCGTAATCAGCTTTAGCACCGATGTCAAAATAGAAGGCAAGGTTTTGAAAGCCGGTAGCTACGGATTTCACACCATTCCCAATGAAAATGAATGGACTTTAATCTTCTCGAGTAATTATACTTCGTGGGGGAGCGAGTTTTATAAGCCCGAAGAAGACGTATTGCGCGTATCGGTCAAGCCCCAAACTGCCGACCACCAAGAGGCTTTGCAATATGATATGAATGATGTAACTAGCAACTCAACGCTTATCAGTTTGCGTTGGGAAAAGCTACGTGTACCCTTCAAAGTAGAGATCGATTTGAATGAAACAATTTTGGCAAGTATCCGCCGCGAGTTGCGCTCTATTCAAGGATTTAGTTGGGACGGTTATTATTCGGCGGCGGCGTATTGCTTGCTCAACAACATCAATTTGGCGGAGGCAATGACTTGGATTGACCAATCTATTCAAATAGAAGAAAATTTTTCTAACTTGAGTGTAAAATCCCAATTATTGGCCAAAGCGGGCAAGACTGCCGAGGCTGATGCTATGATGAAAAAGGCTTTGCCACTTGGCAAAGTGCTGGAAGTACACGGCTATGCCCGCCAATTGATTACCCAAAAACGCCCCAAAGAAGCCCTCGAAATTTTCCAAATGAACGCCAAAAAATATCCTAACCAATGGCCGGTCAATTGGGGTTTAGCGCGCGCCTATTCGGCAAACGGAAATTTTAAAGAAGCCCTCAAATACGCCAAAATTGCCCTCCCCCAAGCCCCCGATGAATTGAATAAAAGCAATATAGAACGCGCCATCAAAACTCTGGAAGCCTCAAAAGATATAAACTAAAAATCGAGATAAGGTAAAAACAAATAGTGTAAACACCTGATAATCAATTGTTTATAAAATATTTTAAATTCTTCGCCACTTTTTAGGAACATTGTAAGGCGGGCTGTCTAGCCTGTCTGTGCAAATGAGTTTAGGTTTACTCCGTTGTTGGTGTTAGAAAAATGCCGTTTTGTCTTTAATTACCTGTACTTTCGGGCATTTTTCGACACCAACAACCACGAGTACTACAGGTTGTTGGTGTCGAAATTACCTGACAAACCCTAAAATATTTAATAGCAATGGGTAATTTTTAACACCAACAACAGCGGAAAGCTAGAGTTTCTTGAAAATGGGAAAGAATCATATTTAAAATGCTTTATGCAATTTCTAATTGTAAAAAACCTGTGTAAATAGGACTAAAATAATCAAATTTCTCTGTAAACATTAGAAAAGACCTTATTCTTTGAATGAGGTTTTTTTATTGGTTTGAAAGACTCAATACTTTATGCAGATTTGGTAAATATCAACGATGGCTGGCTGTACTCTGCCAGAAGCTGATTATCAGCAATTTGATAAAAAAAGCATAGCAAAAAGGATAAGGAACAGATTCAAAATAAAGTGACACTTTTAAAAATATAATTAATTGAAAATCAGGCAATTAAATAATTTCTAATTCCTAATTCCTAAAGTGGGCTAAGTATTGTATTTTTGCAAAAAATTTTAAATTTATTTAATATTTAAAATGATACTCGAACTCGATAACAAAGACATTTCGGAAGAAGTAGCCCGCAAACTACTGGAAATCAACGCCGTACAATTTAATTTTGCTAAACCCTTTCGGTGGAGTTCGGGTTGGAACTCGCCAATTTATACCGACTGCCGAATGACTTTGTCCTATCCTGATTTTCGCACCTTTATCAAAAACAGTTTTGCGCGCCTCATTCGTCAAATCTACCCCACTACCGAGGTCATTGCTGGTGTAGCTACGGCGGGTATTTCGCAAGCCGCGCTAATTGCTGATACAATGCAATTGCCAATGCTCTATGTACGTGCCAAACCCAAAGAACACGGCAAAGAGAATTTGATTGAAGGTAAAATAACTGCCGGACAAAAAGTAGTGATTGTAGAAGATATTATCTCTACCGGCGGAAGCTGTTTGCAAGCCGCCCAAGCCCTGCGCGAAGCCGGAGCCGAAGTTTTGGGTGTAGTGGCTATTTTGACTTATGGTTTTGACTTTGCCGATGAACAATTTGCCGCCGCCGATTTGAGCTACGAGACATTGAGCGATTATACCCAATTGTTGGTTCAGTTTTTCAAGCGCGAAGATGTAAGCGAATCTACAATGGCTTCTTTGCACGAATGGCGCAAAAATCCTAGCCAATGGCAGGGATGAAGGATTGACGGACTGAGGGATTGATGAGTTTTTGGGGTTCAGGTTCAGTGAAGGCTTGGTTTTATAATATTTGGTATCGTTCTGAGTTTATCGTTCTTAATATAAATGCAACTATCTGATAATCAAATGTTTATATGATGAATTGTCATTTGAATTTAATTTGTTTTGAACCTTCACACTTTTCAGGAAAATCATAGCCTAAGCTAGACAGCTCGCATTACAATTTTCTTGAAAAGTAGTGAAAAACCCGCAGACTCCTATAACTACCTGATAATCAATATTTTATTTTTTTACTAAGGAACGATTAAAAAATAACTTAGGAATTTAATTTTATAAATACCTGATAATCAGGATTTTAATTAGCACATTAGCACATTAGCACATTTTATAATTAACTCATTACTAATCGTAATAAAGACTAATTCCTAATCATTCATTCTCAATTCTTTAATTTATTTCCTAATTCATCTTTTATGCCTTTATTACACTCTACCTACCAAAAGCCTTTTTACTACCCCAATGAACATATCGAGACACTCGTACCGGCTTTGTTTCGCAAGGTAAAAGGGGTAAAATACGACCGCCAACGCCTCGATATTGTCGATGGCGATTTTTTGGATTTGGATTGGAGTCGTATCAAAGCTGATTCGGCGTATGGCAGACGATTGGTTATTCTTTCGCACGGCTTAGAAGGCGATACTTACCGACCTTATATCAAAGGAATGGTCAAGTATTTTAACCAAAAAAATTGGGACGCTTTGGCTTGGAATCATCGGGGCTGTAGTGGCGAAATGAATCGACTGGCGCGTTTTTATCATAGCGGAGCTACCGAAGACCTGCGAGCGGTTGTTAATTATGTCCTACAAAGCCAAGTCTATGAAAGCATTGCCCTCATTGGGTTTAGCTTGGGCGGCAATATGACCCTCAAATACTTGGGCGAAGAAGGTGCAAATATTCATCATACCCTCAAAAAAGCCGTAGTATATTCCGTACCCTTGCATTTGTCGTCTTGTTCGGCAAGTTTGCGTCAAAAACGCAATTGGATTTATGCCCAAAAATTTCGCAGTGAATTAAAAAGCAAAATTCGCCAAAAATCGCGCCTAATGCCCGAGCGATTATCAGCCGAGCATTTGCCCAAAATCATTACGCTCAAAGATTTTGATGATTATTATACTGCCCCTTTGCACGGCTTCAAAGATGCCGAAGACTACTATGCCCAAGCCAGTTCGGTGCATTTTGTGGATAAAATTGCCATTCCTACGCTGGTCGTCAATGCGCAAAACGACCCTTTTTTAGCCCCGGAGTGTTTTCCTTACGAAAAATTTGCTCAATTAGAAAATGTATATTTCGAGACTCCCGCCACCGGTGGGCATTGCGGTTTTGCCCCCAGCGACAAAGGTGGTTTTTACTGGTCGGAGCATCGAGCTTGGGAGTTTGTAAGCGAAAAATTGTGATGATTGATTCAAGATTTAGATTCATTGTCATCCCCCGGGGAGTGAAATCTTACTTAAAATCACATTTCCGCCTTCAAAACCGTAAAATAGAAAGTTGTACCTTTGCTCACTTCACTGCTTACCCAAAGTTTGCCACCGTTGAGTTCGACAAATTCTTTGCTAAGTGCCAAACCCAAACCAACACCCTTTTCACCCAAAGTTCCGGGCGCAATTTCTTTGTTGAGGGCAAATAAATTTGACATTTGCTCAGGTGTAATGCCCACTCCGTTATCTGCCACACTAAGACAAAAACACGCAGACTGTTCTTCTATCCCAATTTTTACCAGCCCACCTTGATGCGTAAACTTGAGGGCATTGGCAAGTAAATTGACCAACACAGTTTTAAACATATTGGCATCAATCCAAGCCTGAGCCGGTGATTCGGGTTTTGAAAATTGTAACTCGATGCCTTTGTTTTGTGCTGTAGCTTGCATAAACAACAAAACCTCCTCAATCAACGATTTTAAATCAAGACTGGCGGTATGAGGCTTCAGTTCGTGGGTTTGAGCATTGAGCCATTGTAGAATATTGTCCAAAAAATTGAGCGTATTGTGAGTCGAGATACTCAGCCGTTCAATGATCATTTGCAGTTGTTCGGGGCTGAGAAGCTGTCTTTGGGTATTGAGCAAATCCACCAAACTCATAATCGTATTGAGTGGAGCGCGCAAATCGTGAGAAATAATCGATAAAAACTTATCTTTCAAATGATTCAATTGTTGCAATTCAACTTCCGAATGGCTGAGGCGGTCATTGAGAGCCAAGACTTCGGCATTACTTTTTTGTAAATCGGCGTGGGCGCGTTGTTTGATTTGATAACGTTGATAAATCAAACCAATAATCACAAAAAATAAAACCAACAAAGCCAACAAAGAGTAAGTTATCCAGTTTTGTCGACTTATCTCAAGTTGTTTGATTTGATTTTCTTTTGCCAATACTTCAATTTCTTTTTGTTTTTTGGTGTATTCATAGCGCAGTTCCATTGCTTTGATTTCCAAAGAGTTGAGTCCTTCGGAGAGTTGCGCGGGGTCAAGGGCTTGATAAAGTTTATAATATTTGGCAAATTGGTTGTTGTCGCCCATTAGCAAATACGCTTGATACAAATGGCGGTAGGTTTCGCCCAAAGTGGGGGTTTGTCCGAGTTGTTGCGCGATTTGCAGGGCTTGTTGATAATATTCTATGCTTTTGGGTAGTTTTTTTTCGGCTTGATAAATTTGCCCCAAGCGATTGAGTGCCATAATCAGCATTTCTTGATTGCCGAGCTTGGTATTCAACTCAAAGGCTTTTTGCAAATAATTGCGTGATTGATCGAATTTTTTTTGCCAATAATACATATTGCCAATGCTCAAGAGCGAAATCGCAATTTCTTTTTTGATGTCCAATTCCGATTTGATTTGTAGGGCTTTGAAATGCAAATCTTCGGCTTTTTGAAACTGATTGAGTTTGGCATATACAACCCCAAGATTGTGGTAGGCTATAGCCAGTCCTTTTTTGTTTTGCCCTATCTGACTGGTTTGCAAGGCTTTTTCATAATTGCGCAAAGCCTCCGTAAAATTGCCTTGTTGCACATACAAATCACCTATAGAATTATACGATTTGGCTATTTCGTTTTTGTCACCGATTTTTTCGCGGATTTCCAAAGCACGAAAATGGTATTGTAAAGCCGTGGCATAATTGCCCTTTTTGGTGTACGCATAGCTGATAATACTGAGGGTATTGCCCAATTGCCCGTAATCTTGGCGTTTGGTTTGTATCTCGAGCACCGGCAGCTCGTACTCAAGGGCTTTGTCGTATTGATTTTGAAAATAATACACTACCCCGATTTTATTCATTACAATAGCTTCTATGCTTTCGGATTTGATTTGGCGACTGAGTTCGAGGGCTTGAAAAAAACGCGACAAAGCCGAAGTATAGTTGCCGTCATCTAAATAAAACTCCCCAATATTGACCAAGGCTTGCACTACGCCCAATGTATATCTCGATTTTTGGGCTAGTTGGTGGGCTTCTTCGGCATACTGCAAAGATTTTTGCGGAGAAAAGGTCTTGTATTTTTCGGCTAATAAATTGGTCAAATCAATATACTTACGCGGTTGATTGGTGGTTTTGCGGGCAATCTCGAGGCTGTCAATCGGGGGAGGCAATTTGAGCTGGCTGGTAGTTTGCGAGCAAACCCAACTCCAAGTTACGACTAAACTCAAGATTAAACAAAACTTGCGCATTCAATTATTTGATTTAACTATGTAGATTATAAGCTATTGATAATCAATAATTTATGTATTTGTTAAAAACCTTCGAGCCTTGATAAGAAAATTGCCACCCCCGCAAGACTCGCTCGGGTGGCGTAGGCAACTAAAAACGATGACAAAATTAACAATTTCGGCAAATATGTGGAGAACTCTTTAAGTTTATTTACAATTGACCAAATGCCTTCAAATCTTGCTTATGACAAATAGAGATATGTAACAATTAAAAAATAACTTAGGAATTTAATTTTATAAACACTTGATAATCAGGCTTTTAATTAGCACATCAGCACATTTTATAATTAACTCATTACATACACGTATTTTCCATATTTTTACTTATTTTTGAGTAGTGTTTGGCAAGCGGGTGCTTATCACTGCTTTTCTAAAAGTTTACATTGAATTATTTAAAAATCAAACTCAAAATACAACGGGTGCATTTCAAATTTACGCATTTCTTTTGCCTCACCCTGCCCTCTCCGAAGGAGAGGGTAATAGGTGGTAAATTTGAAATGCACCCAATACAACCTATTTCGGTTCAAAATTAAGTTTATGCGTAAGATTGCTAATGCCGAATTAGGCAGAATAACCGTAGATGAGTTTAAAGAAACCAACAAAAATCCATTTGTGATTGTTTTGGATAATGTTCGAAGTCTCAACAATGTAGGATCGGCATTTAGAACCGGCGATGCTTTTTTGGTCGAGAAAATCTATTTATGCGGTATTACCGGCACGCCACCCCATCGGGATATTCAAAAAACCGCTTTGGGAGCTACCGAGTCGGTGGCTTGGGAGTACTTCGAGACAACTTTTGCATTAATTCAAAAACTAAAAGCCGAAGGCTGGCAAATCGTAGTGATAGAACAAGTAGATGAGAGCCTTACCTTGCCCAAATTTCGTCCTGATAAAACCCAAAAATATGCTTTTGTTTTTGGCAATGAAGTAAGTGGTGTAGAAGATGAAATTGTAAAACAAGCCAATGTTTGTGTGGAGATTCCGCAGTTCGGCACCAAACATTCACTCAATATTGCCGTAAGTATTGGCGTGGTAATCTGGGATTATATCTCCAAAACTGTAATTCACGAGTGAAAATTGAGTAACAAACATAGAGAGGTTTTAGGTGGGCTGGTGCGCCGAAATCTGTATTTTTGCTACCTATGCCAACGTGAATATTTTGAAGTGTATTAAAAAAGTACAAAAAATTAAATCTTTAAAAATAACTCAAATATCTTCCGGCTCGTCATCCTGTAAGGAACTTTGTCAAATTGATATTTCTTAGGATTATTTCATAATTAATTTGTTGTTGTTAAATGACACTTAACTTATTGATAATCAAATATTTATGACTTATTTATTTTGCAAAAGGCTACCCTTAATTTTATAGCAAATGGGGATTTTGGTGAAAAAACTTAAGCTAAATTTTACTTCTCGTCTTTGTGATAAATATTTGATGACCAGTTATTTACTGCTAATACTATCCTAGTTTACCACAAAGTTCACTAAGGTAGGCACAAAGCAACACAAAGGGCTTGGTGGACTTTGTGGGCATTTCTT
>JALONJ010000231.1 GCA_025455045.1 Microscillaceae bacterium
TTTATTCGTTTATTCGTTTATTCGTTTATTCGTTTATTTTAGTTAATTTTTTGACATCTTGTCAAAAAGATCCACTAGAACTTCACCAAAAACCTATTTCTAGTGAAGTAATAAACACCGATGTAAGCCTGAAATCAGAAAGCTATCTAGTTGTGAATAGTGAAAGTGCTTATGAAACTTTACTAAATAATCCCTCTTTGCAAAGTGAGCTTATTGAAAAATTAGACAAAAAATCAAGTTTTATATCAATGAATGATTTTTACAAATCAGCCGATTTACGAAATAAGCATTTACAAAAAAACAAGCAAAACGACTCTCAATACCCGCCTGAACTACCTATAGAGAATGATTTTTTGGCTAGTATCGTAAACCCAGATGGAATTATTCAAATTGGTAAACATATTTTTAAAATAATACCTTTTGCCCAGAGAGTGTTGGTTCTACCTTCGCCATTTAGTCAAGATTATAATGATTTATTAATCAATAACACAAAAAATGAAAGAATAATGGTTTTTAGCACTTCTGAAAGCGTTTTATAACTCTTAGCTAACAACATAACAGGCACTCATAATGGAGAATTAATCATACCACGCACTTATCAGGAGGATGAAGATGAGCAAAAGCCAATTATATCCAACGAAAAATTTTGTTTTAGAGAAGGTGGTGCGGGGCGTTTAGAGGATAAAGCAATTATTCCTTATGGGGATAATTATCGTCTTGACTGTAAACTGGTATATCAAAAGTACGGAATTGTCTTTTCTATTACCTCAAAAGCCATAAATACTAATTTATTTCTTTTGATATGGACACACGTTGATGCACAATTGCAAATAGATTACCTGTGGTATCATAAACCAAAATGCCAAGGGGAAAGCAGTAATAGTGGTTATACTTATGAATTGACAAGTGAGATAACCTATCGTCCTTATCAATCGAGTCGCGCCCTCAATCGCTATTGGCACAGAGTAAAGTTTTATAACTATACTGCCCAAATTGAAACTAGAGTGTTTGAGATTAAATGGGGCTATTGATATTAAATCTTGATAAAAAAATGGTAATCATACTTTTAGTTTTGGGTTGATTATCATTTTTTTAAATTAAAAGGGTCATTCAATTCAATTTAATCATTTTGTATGAAAGAATTACTTTATCTATGCCTTTTTATAGCCTTTTTCAATGATTTGTGGGCGCAAAACCGCTTGTATATTACCCCTATTTATGCTATCCAAAGTGAAGTATCAAGGCTAGATAGGCACTATGGCAATCGATATACTGGATTTAGTACTTATTATGATTGGCTAGGGGGAGCAAATTTTGGGGCTACGATTAGTTATTATCACTCAGATAAATGGAATATATCCACCGGCTTAGTAGCCGGATTGCTCGGCTGGGGTTTTGAAATCAAATCAAAACAGTTGTCTGCCAGCCATAACACTGGCAACACTATCTTTAGAATTCCGCTTACTTTTGGCAAAACGATTCAAGAAGTCAATTTTCTGCGTTTGAATCCCCAAAAAGACACTTACTTAATGCTGTTTAACCTTGAGTTGATAGGTGGTATAAGCTACGATTTTTTTATTAACCCGGAAACTTATCAGCCTTACAGTTATCAAATCGAGAATTTTTTTTACCCTGGAGTATTGATTGCCTATCAAGAAGTACCCAAAGTGATTAATCAACAATCGTTCTCCATACACGGAGGATTTGCTTTACAGTTTCGACATCGAGGAGAAAATCGGCTAAGAATTGCTTTTTTTTATAGTCAAGGTCTGAGAAATTTGATTGATATAGATGTTAATTACAATCTTAGCGGGCAACTGTATAACTCGCGCCTTAAGACCAGTGGGAGTGTCTTTGGTTGTAATATTTCTTATCCTATCAAACTGATTACTTTTAAAAAAAATAATATAAATTACTGATAATCAATACTTTAAATAAAAAACAAAGACCTAGCAATGTCAATCAATTATCGTTTTTTTTGCTTGTATTTTATCTTCAATATAGCAAACTTAGCCACTACTTATGCCCAAAAAACTTGGTATTTGCGCCCAAGTTTTGGCTTTCATAATCCTTATTCTCAAGTTGAGATAAGTGAGCGCGGAATTGATGCCTTTGCCAAAAAAAACAATGTAAGAGGGCGTTTGAATTTAGGTTTGTTGCTTGACCGTCAATTTAACCCCAAAATTACCCTCACGTCAGGCTTAATGGTGAGCATAGATGATTGGAATTTTACCCTCACTTTTCCCGATGATTTGGTTATCAACCCGCCACTCCGCCCCAATTTGGTGGGGCAGTCGGCAGTTTTTGCCACTTTACGGCTGCCTCTGTTGGTCAATCACACCATTTGGCAACTCAAACCAAAAGATAAAAGCTCGCAGATGTTTCTGCCCGCGCTCGATGGCAAAATAATTGGAATTTTTGGCTTAATCTATAATCAAATTATTGCTAAGAATGAACCGGCTTTTACAAATTGGAATGTGCCGTTTAGGTGGAATCTGCCCGATAACAATACCATTGATGCAGTGGTTTCGCCCAATCAACGAGCTAATTTGAATTTAGTGTTGGGCTTAGGTTTTCAATTATTGGTGAAACAAAGTCCTTCCCTTCGGTTAGATATTTTTTATTCGCAAGGCTTTAGTCAGCTACTTGATTTAAAAGTAGAATATCGTTTCAACAATAGTGTATTTTATCAAAGTCAAGCCAAAAATCAAGGTAATGCCTTATTTTTTAGATTTTCATATCCGATTCGTATCTCGAGAATTAATTGATTCTGTTCGCTTTTCCTTGTTCTTCTTAGCCTATTAGACTAAGAAGCCCAATTACTGTAGCCCCCGACTACCTGCCGCAGGCGCACCCGCTACAAATTTCTACAACTTAGAACCAATTGCCAAATGTAATATAACTACTTGACTATCAATTACTTACCTATTTTACCCCAAAACAATGAAAACAAGCAACTTCAGTTTTCGGCAAAATTTGGATAATTAGCAATAATATCTTCTATTTTACTCAACTCTTGCAACGATTGAATTTGCTAAACTGCACTCTGCTAGTCAAGTTATCATTGGCACAAAGTATGATTGATGCGGTGGTTAAAGCATTGTCAAATACGTTTTCCCCCCACTGGCGCAAGCCTCCGGCTTGTGCCGATGATTCCGAAAGCGTCCCGCTTTCCTCCGCCTCAAGCGGAGCAAGGTCTGGGCTGAGATACTATCACCTAGCTGTTTTAAGTCTTATTTGACTTAAAACCCTTAATGAATGAAAGGTCTCCGACCTTTCCGGCTTTGCCGAGTCGACCGCCAATAGACAAAAGTTCAATGGCTATTTCTTCTACCAATTTAAACAAAAAAATAAACTCAAAAATTATTTCGAGTTTATTTTCTTTAACTATTTGACTATCAGCTACTTATATTCTTGTCCTGTATCTAAGCTACAGCCTACCACGCCATAAACCGCTTGAGGCGGTTAGAAGGTCAGAGACCTTCTTTTTCATTTATAGTGTCCAGTCTCCAAAGAACGCTTAAAACAACTTGAGCTACCGAAGTGAATATTGAAATGATGACTTATTAAAATTGACCGAAAAATAAAACTTAAGAATTTTGTTTTTTCGGGCAATTGATAAAACTTTGTATTCAATTGATTAATAGCCTTATTACAAGTAGTTTTTAGTTTTTGTAATATTAAATAAAAAACAATCGTTAATCAATTGATTATCAATTAGTTATATAATTTGTTTAATCATTATCATATATGCTTGATATAATTCATCAAGAACTTACGGAGGCGCAAACCGTTCTGCAAAATTTTTTGAGCCAAACAAATAATTTGCAAAAAATTGCCGAAGTAGCCCAATTGATGGCAGATGCCATCTACCACAACCATAAAATAATCAGTTGTGGCAATGGTGGTTCGCATTGCGATGCGATGCACTTTGCCGAAGAACTCAGTGGACGCTACCGCGACAATCGCCGGGCTTTGCCGGCGATAGCTATATCCGACCCCAGTCATTTGAGTTGTGTAAGCAACGATTACGGCTATGAGTTTGTGTTTTCGCGGTTTGTTGAGGGTTTGGGGCAAGCCGGTGATGTATTGTTGGGCATCAGCACCAGTGGCAACTCAGCCAACATTATTCGCGCGGTTGAGGCGGCGCGAGCGCAAGGAATGAAAACTGTAGTATTGACCGGCAAAGACGGCGGCAAACTTGCCGGATTAGCCGATTATGAAATACGAGTCCCGCATTTTGGCTACGCCGACCGTATTCAAGAAATTCACATCAAAATCATTCATATTTTAATTTTATTAGTTGAAAAACTGGTTCTTGACGCTAAAGAAGTACACTAAATCAAGATGAATGTTTTTATAACTAATTGACAATCAATTAGTTATAAAAAAATTCAGAATCTTCGCTACTTTTCAGGAATTGCCAAAGACAATTCAATTGAATTCTGAAAAGCTCTCGCTTTGCAGTGATTCTGAACATTACCAAGCAAAATGAATATTTTGCGAAGGTAGCGAGCGAAGCTCTGAAGAATCTAAAGCGTTGATTATCAAGAGTTTCAGATTTAGCTTATGTCAGTCAATCAATACATTTCGGTCAAGCCTTTGTCGATGATATAGACACAAACTTGTTTTGCTCCATCTTCGGTGTATTTGAAATTGGTTTGTAAATTGTCGAGCAACATTTTTACATCTTGCCTGACTCGATTGTCATAAGCATTGAAGCTATTGCTGCCATAATCCAAAATAGCCCGCCGAAAATTATCATTATTCAAATAAGGCAATAAAGTATTTTCTTTAAGATTATGGGTATATTTATCCAAAATACTCTTAAACTGTCGAGTTTCGGTTATTTTTTTGCCCTCCAAACTGATTTCTTGTGCCAAAGTTACCGATACATACTCGCTGCGCGAATCGGTGCGAAACTCGGCGCGTTCAATCATTGAGCAACCTGCTCCCAAGACAATGATTTCGAAATCATAAAAATATTCTTCCGAAATTTGGATATTTTCTTGAGTATAAGGATTAAAAACCTCGTCTTCGTCCTCAAAATTGATGGCATACAAGTAGTTTTGAATGTCTTTGCCGATTTTTTCTCGATTGTAAGAGTACATCGACTCTTTGATTTCTTGCAAAACACTGAAATCATACATATCTACCAGCGATTCAATAAACCCATCGGGGATATCGTCGTGAATTTTGCCTTTTTTCAAAAAATACGATTCTACCATATCCATTGTAATAAGGCGTTCATTTTTAGAAAATTTGGTAAACAAATTATTGAATACATTGAGCGATTGCCGACCCGAAAATCCGGTGTAGCCTTCTTCTTCGGCTTCGGAGAGCAAATCTTTGCGAGTTCGAGCATCTAGGCGTTTGAGGTCTTCTTCGGCAAGCCAAGTGGGGGTTTTACCGGCATAAATTTCCATTTTGAGCAAAAGCATATCTTGATCCATATAGCGGCTGTATTTGTGAGGGTTGCGAATCCACCCGCGAATCGTAGGTGAATCGAGATTGAGGCGGGTAGATATAATAATTTTGGCAATATTCTCGAGAATACCCGGCAAAAAATAATGGTCAATACCTTTGCCAAAGCGATGCCTAAAAATCGATACTTCGGTATTATAATCCAAAATATATGGCACACTCACATTGATAATGCGGTCTTGAAACGAAGGCATATTTTCGTAGTGTTCTTTGTCGGCAGGATTGACCAAACCCACAAACAAAGATTTGATGCGTTCTTCTATTAGTTCTACCTTATGTACGCCGTCACTAATTACTCCGTGCAAATACATCAGACGCTTGATATTGTTTTCTTTAATATCCATCAAAGCCAAAATACCATTGTTGGTCTTGGCAAGGGTAGAGTAAACATAAGGAATTTCGTCATTTTTGAGCAAATCATTGAGCATACTTTGAGTAGTGGGGCTTTTGATGGGGTATTCAATCGCCACATCGCCCGGGTTGAAAACACTGATACCCTCGCCATACTGCCGACTAAACATTGCCCGCCGCACCGATACCATCTCAAAAACCTCCATTGGGTCGCCTAAGATATTGAGCAAGGTTTCGTACAAAGAACTACAGATGGTACAAGGATTTTCTTTCAAAACCCATTCGTATTCTTTTTCGGTAAATAGTTTTTGTTTAAACTTATCGTTGGGAATCAAATCCATCAAAAACTGTTTGCGATGTTCTTTGGGAATCAACAAAATCGGGTGGTCGTGGTTGGGGCAAGCCACCTGCAAATATTCTTGTGAAGTATTGTAAGCAAAGAAAGTTTCTTCAAAGTCGGTTACACCTTTGCGATTTTTCTCTCCTACGGCGTGCCAATGTCTCTCGAGCCTTTGAAATCCGCCTAGTTTTTTGATGTCTAACCGCCAATGAGTCTGGTACATAGTGCCTTCGGGCAGGCGGGTGTATTCTTCAAATTTTTCCAGCAAATTATTCAAAAAAGTACTTTTCCCACTGCCCGGCGGTCCTTCAAAAAGAATGATATTGTTGTTTTGTACGCCTTGCTTGAAACCGTTGGTGAGTTTGATAAACCGATTGGCAAATAGATTGTCAATAAAAAAAGGGTTATCACAATTATCAATAAATAAGCGGTCAAAATTGGCACTTTCTTTTTCCAGCAATCCGTTTTTGGTGGGCGCAGGCTTGCCTTCATACAAGTAATAGGCAATCATATCAAAGAATAGTTGGAAAATATCTCGAAAAACCAAGTGCGGATGTTGGGCGGCAAGTTCCAAAAACTCTCGGAAGGCAATCGGTGTCCGCATTTCATTTTTGCGCAATTCTTCACCCAGGCGTGCCAAAGCCGGATGATTGGATTGATTGGGTTGATTTTTCATTCTGTTGGTTTATTTTTTCGAATATAACGAAAAAAGTTATAGAAAAATCGCTTAGGATTGAATTAGTAATGTATTAATTTTAAAATGTGCTAAAAACAGACCCTTACAGGGCAGGTGTGCCGATTCAAAACCCTGATTATCAGCCACAGGCAGACACAGTCAATAGTTTATCTAAAAAAAGCGCCCGACTTACTATTTGGAATTGGGAATTAATAATTAGGAATTATTTAATTCCCTGATTTTCAATTAATTACATTTTTAAAAGTATCACTTTATTTTAAATCTGTACTTTTAGAAACAAGAATAAAATAAAGTAAACAATTGAATTTATGAATTAATTGATAATTAATGGATTACATTAGCACATCAGCACATCTTATAATTAACTCATTACTTACGTGTTCTGTAATAAAAAAAGTGGTTCAACAATCATACTTTTTAAACCCCCTCCATTATACCTTCAATGACCTTTCCAACAAATCAAAATAGGTTTGAAACATATCGCTTTGTTTGATTTTGTATTGATAAGTAATAATACTCATTTTGCGTTGAATTACTTGCAAAAGCCCGGTAATTTGACTCCAAAGTACAAAAGCCGTTTCCACATCTTCTATATCAGGACTAATACTACCGTCATTTTTACCTTTTTGAATCGCATTGATCAATACACTTATCACGGCATTGCCGCCTTCTAAGGACAACACTTGGCTCGGTTCGCGCTGGCGGGAGCTGAACAAGTCGTTTTGGTAGTGCAAAATAGCATCAAAATACCCCCCGTAGTCATAAGAAAATTTGATATAGGCTTGGGAAATGGCTTTTACATTCTGAAAACCGGTTTCGCCTATGTGTGCCGCTTCTTTGAGTAGTTTTTTTAAAATGATAAATCCCCGCAAAATAATGGCTCTGTATAATTCATCTTTGCTTTTGAAATACAGATACAAAGTACCTTTGCTCAATTCGGCTTCTTGAGCTACCTCTTCCATCGATGTATTTTCAATGCCTCGTTTAAAAAAAATTTTTTCGGCGGCATCAATAATCGTATTTCTTCGCTGGATTTTTTCTCTTTCTTTTCTTTCGGCAACGCCCATCTTGGCAGTTTTAAAATGGCTATGGTTAAACTATGTCTTTTTGTAGTGCAAATTGCAAAAAAAAACCCTAATTTGGAAATTTTTTATCAATCCGTTTTAGGGAATAATTGTTTAAATCTCTGATTATCAATATTTTATAAAATTTTATGAAAAATAATTCACGCTAAGTATTTATCCTAAATTGACATCTTCACCAAAACAAAAAAATCGCTTTTTAGGGCGATTTTTTTGTTTATTTACTTGTAAAATATTGATTATCAATGACTTACAAAAATTAATTACTTCTTCTTGCCGCCTACATAAAGCATATATTGCCATACGTTTAAGAAGCCGGGTTTTACTTTACTCAGTTTTGTATCAAAGCTTTTCTCGAGTACCGGCAAAATATGCCCGTTCAATTTTACGTGGTTGTTGCGCATAAATCCGCGATAAAACTCAAAATTGGCATCGTGAAAATCGACCACGGCTACTACCCCCTTGTCTTTGAGGTCGTTGGGGGCTTGTTCCACGAGTTCAGTCCATTGCGGATTAATCATCGTAAGAGCATAAGAAAACAAAATCACATCAAATCGCCCATTGTATTCAGTGCCTTTTTCATAAGGTTTTTCAATCAATGTAACGCGATTTTTGTAAGGCGCAAGTTTAGTTTCGGCTACCTTGAGCATATCACCCGATACATCTAAACCCAAGATGGTAGCATTGGGAAACATTTGGGCTAGTTTGATAAGATTGGTACCGGTGCCACAACCCACTTCCAAAATTTGCAAGGGAGCGTCGCGTTCAAAGGGAATTTTTTTCAGAATGGCATTACGCCCGTACAAAAAAGTCCAACGAGTTGCATCGTATATTTTCGCTTGAAACTGATAATACGATTGCATATCTTTGACTTGTACTTCTTTGGTTGTCGAGAGGCGGTCTTTCATAATATCTCAAGATGTTTTTTGATTTTCGAATTTTTGAATTTTCAAATTTTATAATTTCTCCACGTTTGTAAGCATAAATCTGGAACAGAGCAAGATTCAAAAAATATAAATCGTTGATAATCAAGTGTTTATATAATTTATTAATAATTAACTCATTCACAAAATGAGTATGCAATTTTTTAGGTTTTTGAATTTTCAGATTTTCAATACTTAGGACATTTTTTATAAGTAATTGATTATCAGTTAGTTATGCTATTTTAAATATTTTATGTAAAAGCTGATTATCAGATACTTAGTAAATAACTCGGAACTAGAAACTAGAAACTGTCGGGTGCATTTCAAATTTACTACCTATCACCCTCTCCTTCGGAGAGGGCAGGGTGAGGCAAAAGAAATGCGTAAATTTGAAATGCGCCCAAACTGTCCGAACTATTGATTTTAAGATTTGATTATATCCCAAGAGTTTCCCTTATCCTTTTCCTTCCGCTTCCGGCGGAGGGTTGGAAGGAGGAGCTTGTTACTTCACATTGCCCAAATACACACTGCCGTACGTGCCTACCCGGTCTTGCTTGTGGAGTTTGGCAGTGATTTCGGTATCAAAATCCAAGGCACTGCTTACAAAATCAGGGAAGAAAGTAATCCGCAAGGAAGCCGAGCGCATCAAAATTTTTGTGCCTTTTTTGCTATTTTTCAAAATCAAATTCCATTCATCGGTCAATGCCGGTACATCGTGGGCGGCGAGCCAGTCTTGATGATCAAGTAGAATATATTGCGAGTATTTGTCGGGATTATTGCGCAAAAACTCACTGATGTAAGTTGTATGGATTTTTATTTTATCAACTCGCGCCTTAATGGTTTCAAAGTTTGCTTCTTCGAGGTAAGCGGGGCAGCAAGTAGGGGCGTATTTGCCGGTAAGGTATAACCGCCAAAAGTAATTGTCGTGGGTAGGCAATTGCATAAATACTTGGCGCAAACAGTCGGTAACAAAGCCCGATACACCTCCGGGGTACTCATCTACTATTAGTTGGCGTTGGGCGCGCGGTACGCCCAACAAAGTAAGCGTAAAATGACGATTGATAAGCCATTTGATGACTTGGGTTACAATCTTGGGTTCGATTTGTAGATAGAGTTTGCGCTGTTCTTCTAAGTCTTGGGCTTCCAACAATTGGGTAATGAGCTTGCGCAACTTGGGGCGGGCATTGATATATTGATAAAATACCCAAGCAAATGTACCCGAAGTACCAAAAAAGTAAAAAGATTTCTTGCGAAAATGAATTATGTTGCGGTCCCAAAACTCGCGGGCATAATCGGGCAAATTGGGACGAAGCTTTTGGGCATATACTTCCACAGCTTGATCGTGATGCCCTTCGCCAAAGAATTTCCAAAGGTCTTCGTAAGTACCGTGTTTGAAAACCGCAATTTTGAGCTGCAAAAGAGCATTTTGGCGCGGGTTTACATCTATGGAGTTGATTTCTTGAGGATTATCAAGTAAATAATCCAAGGCATTGCAACCGGCACTGGTAATCATTACCATTTTGCTATCCGGCTGAATATCAAGCATTTGCCTGTCGCAACGGGGGTCTTCCCAACAAGTGTTATAAATCAGGTTATTCCCGTGAATATTGCTGAATACTGTGTCTCGAAATTGATTGAGTGTTTTACTGAATTTAAACATTTAAATCGGATTTGATTCAATGAATTTTAAAAATGCGCCCAAAGTTAATAGAAATCTTTTGATTTTTTGCAGATTGCGTAATATTCGGTGAACTTAAGTTAATTTTTTACTAAATTTGCCTTTTGTTTTGGATTTTTCGTACATAAACTGAATCAACTTGTTGCTGACAATTTGCGTATTGGATAGCATCAAGAGAACCCCAATTGACTGACCAATGACTACCAAAGTTTTAGCTTGCCTGATTTTTTTGAGTTTTTTGAATTATTCTTCCCTAGTTGCTCAAATCAGTGTGGATATCTTTAAGAAAAAATGGAAACTAAGCGTCGATATGCGCCAGCGTATGCAAGCAATGAACTCCGAACAACGCGAAGCTTTTGCGCAACTACCACCCGAAGTACAAAAAAAACTTGAGCTGGAAATGAAAGACCAAGCCGAAAAATCGCTTTTTGAGTTTTATAGCGACAATACTTTCAAAGTGAGCATTGAAGGACACGATACCTACGAAGGCACTTGGCGCATTGGTGATGACGGCAAAACCATCATCGCTCGCACCCGTGAAGGCATTGAAGAAAAAGTAATTATCAAAAAACTCGAGTCTGACCGACTGGTTTTTGCCTCCGAAACCCGCGACCCCAACAATGATGTAGTCTTGATACCCAAATAAATCACCGATTTTTGTTTTTGATGACACATAAATAGCTGATAATCAATTACTTAGGAATGAATAGTGAATAATGTAAAATGAATAATTTTGTAATTACCTGAAAATCAATATGTTACCAAAAAATATTGTACGCATTATTTTTTTCTTGTTCCTTTTCAGTCATTCCGAGCGAAACGAAGAATGACAAATTAAAAACTACCCGAGGCAATTCTTGAAAAGTGACGAATATCCAGTTAATTTATATAAACACCTGATAATCAATGTGTTATAAATTATCTACCTCTAGTAGAACTTGTCCGCCTCTGGCGGATTAATTCATTACAAACCTTATATTTACGTAACCAATTCCTTATCAATATATTAGCAACCTATTGCTTACCTTGTGGGGTGAGTTGGAGGGCTTAATCAATAAATACTTATGGATTTAAAAATAGGAGTACTCGGCGGCGGGCAATTGGGCAGAATGTTGATTCAATCGGCAATCAATTGGAATGTAGAAGTTCACATCCTTGACCCCGACCCACAAGCCCCTTGCAAATACTTGACGGGCTTTTTTAGCATTGGCAAACTCACTGATTATCAGACAGTTTATCAATTTGGTAAAAAACTTGATTTGATTACCATTGAAATTGAAAATGTAAATGTCGAAGCCCTCAAAAAATTGGAAAGTGAGGGTAAAAAAATATTTCCCCAACCGCATATTATTGAGCTGATTCAAGACAAAGGAGCGCAAAAATTATTTTATCAAACCCACCAAATTCCTACTTCACCTTTTCAAATGCTCGACAACCGAGCAGATTTGTTAGAAAAAATTAAAAATAATTCTTTATCTAAGATTTATTTTCAAAAACTTCGGCGTGGCGGGTATGACGGGCGAGGAGTTTTGAAAATCGATGAAAAAACTGATTTTGACCAAGCCTTTGATGAACCAAGTTTTATCGAGGAAGGTGTAGAGGTTGCCAAAGAGATTTCGGTGATTGTTGCTCGCAATGCCGCCGGTGAGATCCAAACTTTTCCGGTGGTGGAGATGGTTTTTAATCCGCAATACAATTTGGTAGATTATTTGTTTGCACCTGCTGAAGTATCTGATAATCAGGCAAATACCGCCCAAGAACTAGCTCAGTCCATTATCCAAAAATTGGATATGGTGGGTATATTAGCCGTGGAGATGTTTATTACTCCGCAAGGCGAGGTTTTGGTCAATGAAATTGCTCCAAGACCCCACAATAGCGGGCATCATACCATTGAAGCAAATATTACTTCTCAATACGAGCAACATTTGCGGGCGATCCTCAACTTTCCGCTAGGCAATACGGATACGCGCGCGGTGGCAGCAATGCTCAACTTGATAGGCGAACCCGGTTTTACGGGCGAAGCTCGATATGAAGGTATTGAACAAGTATTGGCACAAGCCGGGGTGTATGTGCATTTGTACGGCAAAAAAATTACCAAACCCGGGCGCAAAATGGGTCATATTACCATTTTAGCCGATTCGGTGGCAGAGCTGAAACCCAAAATCGCCCAAATTCAAGCTATGATTAAGGTAATTGCACAATAAAAAACATTAGAAGTATAAAAAATAGCTTGTTCTCAATCGAGAGCAAGCTATTTGCCAGAATTAAAATTCAAAATAGTGAATTAAAATTGACTTGATTTACTGAATCACAATCTTAGCCACCGCACCTACCTCATAAGCTACATAAATGGTATATACACCCACTCCGCCTACTGTACTTGCTAACCCGGCAATTGCCGAAGGTGCCGTAAATGGATTACCCGCCGAAGGTTGTTGATTGTTATTAGGGGTAGGTCCTACCACAGTAAAAACAATCCCATTACCGGTATTACTTACTTTTGCCCAGCGTAAGCTATGGTTATTTCTATCGGTGATAAATATATCTTGACTACCCAAGCGTAAAATGCCGGTTGGGGCATTGAATCGGGCATTGGTGTTCGCATCTAAAAAACCAGATTGCCCCAGTACTCCATATTCAGTTAGTGCCCCTGTACCAGTAAAAGCTTTATGAACTACGTGGTTGGCATCATCTGTTACATACATACTAGTAGATAAACTGGTGATTCCTTTAATACTATTGAAGGGGTTATTGGCTACATTGGGTCCGCCATTAATATCAAAAACAGTTCCATCGGTCAAACCAACACTCCGAATGGCTTTGTTGCCGTTGTCCGCTACGATAAGTGGCGAAGCACCCGAGCTTAAGGTTATCCCCCAAGGCTTATTAAAACGAGCCACGCCGGGCGCACCCGTAGCAAAACCCGAAGTACCCAAAGTTCCAGCAAAAGTAGTTACCACGCCTGCTTGGGTTACTTTACGAATACAATGGTTTTCAGTATCGGCTACATATAAATTATTGGAAGCATCAATTGCCAAACCTCTGGGGAAGTTGAATCTTGCGGCAGTTCCCGTTCCATTTACCATACCCGAAGTATTGGCTACGCCCGCAATGACGGTAGGCGTACCACCTGCCGCCGGAAATTTAACTACAGCATTTCTATCAATACCATATACCGTACCATCAGTACCCACCGCTAAAGCTAGAATGCTACCAGTATTTCCAGCCAAGGCGGCAAAGTTGGTAACTGTGATAGTTTTGAGCGCAACTGGTCCTTCGCTGTCTTGTCCGGCAAAAGTTACGATTTTGATAGGGCTGGTAACGGCAGTTTCAGGCACTTGCAAAACTGCCGAAGTATTGCTGGCAGTGCCAATAACTTTCATTTCTACATCTAGCCCACCAGCATCTTTCATAAAATATTTGGGCTGAGGCGCATTGGGAGCAGTACGGGCTAAATTAGTCCCTTCCACACTCAATATACTTCTCCTCACCGTGAAATCACCTGCCCGACTGATAGTAGTTATATTGGGTGCAGTCGTAGCTGTAATCGTTAAATCAGTAGCTGAGTTGATGTTATTTGTACCTATTTTGAGGTTTATCTTGCCTGTAGTAGCTTGATAAGGCACAAGAAACTTGATTTGTGTAGTCGTAGCACTCGTGGGCTTTACCACCGTAGAGTTATTGCCTACACGCACCTCAATTTGGTTTGCATCAGTAGGGAAATTTTTTCCAACCACAGTTACTTCTTGCCCTTGCTCGGCTGAGGTAGGCGAAAACGAAGTAATAGCTGGCGCATTGGGGTCGGGCTGAGGCTCATCGCCGTCATTGCCACATTGCCATAATAAAAAGGCAAAAGCGATTAAAGTCAAAAATAAAATATTCTTTTGCATACCTATTTTTTAAAAATTTAATTGGAAGGTTTGAATGAGAAAAGATTTTGTCCTGTATCCAGTTGTTGTCCACCAAATACATAGCCCTTATCGCCCAACCAAAAACCAGTCGTGGCGTAATTCAATACTGGGTAATCTTCTTTTTTAGTCCAAGTATCACTCGTAGGATTATATTCATAAAAGTCTTTATAAAACACAGCCGAAGCCCCGCCCCAATTCAAACCACTTCCTACATAAGCCTTGGTATCGGAAGCGAAAGCAAAAGCTCCATAATGACCACCTCCGGGGTAATTGGCTTTCTGCGTCCAAGTATCGTTGACAGGATTGTATTGCCAAAGTTCTTTCAACACCGCAAATCCGCCCAAGCCGACATAGCCTGTGCCATTTATCACAAAACTTATACTGGCGGTACGGGCCGCCCCGGGGAAATCTGCTTTCTTTGTCCAAGTGTCGTTGGTAGGATTGTATTCATACACGGTTTTGGTGTAAGTAGTGTTATAGGCGGTTCTACCCAGACACACATAACCCTTGCCTCCTACGGCGAAAGCAACTGCATTTTCCACCGCCAATCCGGCGAAATCGGCTTTCTGAGTCCAAGTATCATTAGCGGGATCATATTCCCAAAAATCTTTGCGGAAACCCGCATCTGTACCATCTAATTGCCCCAGACCTACATAGGCTTTGTTATTGATTACAAAGGCAACTGTAGAACCGGTTGCTCCACCCGGATAGGTTTTCTTTTGGGTCCAAGTTTTATTGGTAGGGTCGTATTGCCAAAGCTCTTTTGTATTGGGATTGGTACCGCCTGTTCTGCGCCCGCCTACCACGTAAGCTTTACCATTTATGACAAAGTTTTTTGATTCATTGCGGGGTGTACCCGGGAAGTTGGCTAATTTTACCCATTGGTCGGTAGGGTCAGGCTGAGGTTCATCATCACCATTATTGCCACATTGCCACATAAGGCAAGCTAAACTTATTAAAGTCAAAAATAAAATGTTCTCTTTCATATAATTGATGATTATTTTGAAATGATTTTTAGTCAATTTTGCGTATGTTATTCGCGCTAACATCTGTTACATAAATAGTATTAGTGGGCTTATCTACATAAATGCCTATCAACCCAATGAAAGTAGCGTTTGCAACATTCCCATCAGTTGTTCCTTCGGCACCACTTCCGGCGATGGTAGTTACTGTACCATTGGCGGTAATTTTACGAACTCGTCGGTTATCACTATCCGTTACAATCAAATTGCCTTCTGAATCCATATCCATCGTATGAACGATTCTAAATCTTGCATTAGCACCTTGTCCATCTACATAACCCAACATATCAGCACCTGCTAGTAAAGTGATTGCTCCAGTAGTGGTATTTACAATTGATATTTTACCATTATCCGAAATATATAAAGTACCTTGAGGGCTGATAAATATACCTCTGATGCCATTACTTGGTGTAGCCAATGTGGTAACTACGCCGGCAGGTGTAACTTTGCGAACTTTATTATTATTACCATCGGCTACATATAAATTACCTTGGGTATCTATAGCAATATCCGAGATGCCTCTAAATCTAGCCGCAGTACCAGTAGCGTCTGTACTTCCCTCTTGTGCTGTGGTAGAACCTACAAAAGTAGTAACAACACCTGCGGGAGTAATTTTACGGATTCTATTGCCATTAAACTCGGCTACATATAAGTTATCGGAAGCATCAATACAAATGCCAGTAGGATTGCGAAATCTTGCGGCCGAGCCTGTACCATCGGCATCACCAACTTGCCCGGCTGAACCGGCAAAAGTGCTAACTACCCCTTGAGGAGTGATTTTTCTAACCGTTTGATTTTGATTATCTACCACAAAAAAATTCCCTTGGGAGTCTTTCGTGATACTATATGGGTTATTAAATCTTGCCACAGTTCCTGTACCATCAGCTATGCCGGTACCACCACCAACAAATGTGCTTACAGTCGTATAGCGAGGCTTAGGTTCATCACCACCGCCATTACCACATTGCCACATAAGGCAGGCAAAAGCGATTAAAGTCAAAAATAAAATGTTCTTTTTCATAAAAATTCAATTAAATATTGGGCTGTTTTTTTAAATAAAATACAAAGGTTTAATTATATAAATAATTGATAATCAATGAATTATGATTTTTCAAATTATTTATACCGGTTATTGAGATAGATTTTTTTGGCAATTATTTACTCAATTCGGCACAAGGTACTTCATAAGTAGAGGTGAGTAGATAAATAGCTAAGACTTCTTTTTGGTCGGTTGTTAAGTCATAGCCATTTGAAGAAGCGGTATAAACTTCGGTTTCGCCATAGTTACTGCCATCAAATTCCTGCCCCAAGTAGCGAAAAGCGATATGGCATTTGCCCGTACTTTTATTTTTCAAATACACCAATACGGTGTGTAATCGGCGCAATACCCGTCCAAATTCGTTGCGCTCCAAGTTCCAAGTTTTACTAACCAGTTTTACTTGAAGTACTGTATAATCATCTTCAAAATAGGTTTTGATAAGCGAATTAATTTTGGTAGCTGGCAAATCAGCTACAACATTGGCTTTGAAACCACTCAAAAACGCTACTCTGTGCTTGCTTACATAGCTATCGATGTAGTTCATCAGTTCTTTGGCTTTTTTGTCATCAGCTTCGTTTTTGGCGGGGGCAGAACCTAATTGGGCTATATGGAGGCGGTAATTTTCCTGCCAAGGCTGTCGGAAAAAGCGATAGGCTATAATCTTTTTCTCGGTGGGATAAAAGCGAGCAAACGCCACCTCCAAGTCAGTACCTCCTGAAGTTCGGGTATAGATGTAGGTGTTTTCAGCAATTTTTTTGTAGGTGTTGCCGGAGCCGTATTTACTGAGGTTTATGTTTACTTCATCGCCGCCTTGGTAATCTTCTCCTAATCTGATTTTGCCCAAGTCGCCGTCCGTATCAAGGTAAAAATAGCCGCTTAGTTTATCAATCAAATCTTCGGCTTCTTTGGCTATTTTGGGAGTAAGTGCGCCCTTGACTTTCTTCCAACGCTCCTTCGCTTCCTCTTTTTTTGTGGTGAGCAAGTAAACACCTGATATTAAATTATCTTTGTTGATGGTCAATAACTCAATATCAGCATCTTCACGAAGCCGGAGTTGGGCGGTATTCTCTTTGTCTTGATATTGAGTATTATTTAATGCTTTCAGCGTATAATCAATGCCTTCAAAAGTGAATTTTAAGGATTTATCAGATTCTTGCTCGATTTTGACCTCTACTATTCGACTCAGAAGCCCATAGGCAGTATAATAAGTCCCCGGCTTGATTTGAGCAAAACCTAAGTCAAGGGATAAAAACAAGCTGAAAAAAAACACACTTAGCAAATATTTCATACAATAAATTTTTTGATAATAAATAAAAACCAAATAATATTCTTAAATATAGCTTTTTAGAATTTTAGGCTTTCAAGATTTTATTTTGTAAGTAATTTATTATCAATTAGTTACGAAAATATACCTATTCTACCTATTTTTATTAGAACTTTCAATGGATTCATACGCAAAATTAAATTCGGCGAAGGTTGAAAAATCTGCTAATCGAGAATTGACGGCTGGTGGTCGAGAATTGCTGGATAAAAAATTAGAATTTGAAACTTTTTTCACTTTATAGGTCTTATTATTGCAATATATTTAGCTGCTCATATATACAATTGACTGATTATTAGTCTTTTATAAAAAATTTCTTATCATAAATCTGATATTTTTACTATTTTTTGATTGGATATTTTCTTGAACGATAGCCCCAAATTTGGGCAGGAAACTGACAAACTGCCTAGCCAAAATACAAAAGGGGGGATTTCAAATTTACACGTTTTTATTATTTCACCCTAGCCCAAAGCCTCCCCCCAGCCCCCTCCGAAAGAGGGGGAGTAAATACAGGAGAGGGTTATAGGTAGTAAATTAAAGCAATTAGGTTTAATATCTCTGATAATCTTATCCCAAATGAAATCACATATCTTGCTTATTATCAGTTACTTATGTTTCTTGTCAAGTATTTCATTAGCGCAAAATATCCGCGCAAAAGATACCTTTTTGCTCAAAGAAATAAAAAAGGAAAAACAATCGCTAAAAGGATATGTGAGTTTGCTGATTGATAGCACCGGCGATTTATCCATCAAACAAGTGTCTTCTCCGGCTTATGATACCTTATTTAAGAAAGCCAGCGAGTGGCAAACTTCGTTTGTGGTCAATCCTAAGTCGGCGGTTTGGATAAAAGTAACCCTTAAAAATACTACCGAAGAAAGCCATTGGCGAATTGGTAAACTCCTCGTCTATAATAATATGGTCTATTATTCACCAGATGGAGTCCATTTCTATAAAGATGTAAGTGGGCTAAATTATAAGCCATCGGAAAGGCATTTTCCCTACCACATTGTTGCAAATTACTCCGCACCCATTTTTTTAACTCGTCAAACCCAAGACATCTATATCAGAACATCGGCTCATTTTACCGAAAGAGTAACTTTAAAGAAGGAAAGTATCAAAATATTTTTAGATGAATTTTATATCATACCTGAGAAACAAGTAGAAATAGCCCATACCACCGAAACCAATTTTGAAATCCTATTTTTTGGGATTTGTATTTGTATGCTATTGTATAATTTATTCATTTATTTATTTGTAAAAGACAAGAGTTACCTCTATTACAGTCTTGCCATTGCCGGAGTGGCGGGTTATTTTGTTTTCTTAGAAGGGTATTATATTTCAGTATTATTTGATGTCGGAAAGACCAGGTGGGAGCGCGATTTAGATGATTTTATCAGTGCATTTTCGGCAGACTTGAGCATATTTTTTTTCTTATCTTTTTCGCAAGTTTTCTTATTTGCCCAGCAAAAAAAGACCTTTTGGTATAAGATTTTGGGTTATTTAAAATGGTATTTATTGATTGCCAATGGTACGTTCAAAGGCTTTTTGCTCTTAGCCAATACATTTGCCTATGAAACTTCCCAATTATTTCATAATGTGAATTATGGATTGGTTATCATCAGCTTATTTCTTTTGTCAATAAATCTGTGGCGCAGTAAAAACCAAATACATTGGTATTATGTCTATGCAAATTTGCCACTTTTCGCCCTGACTATTGTGTATATCTTCTATGCGTATTTCAATAGAGATAGGGCAAACATCGTTTTTTTATTAGATAACAGCTTCCAAATGGGCATTATGTTGCAAATCATTTCCTTCTCGATTGCTTTGGCGGCTAGGATTAACTTTATGCGACACGAAATAGAACAGAAAAAATTAGACAATGAACAGCTCAATCAGCGACTTTTGCGCACGCAAATGAACCCGCATTTTATTTTCAATTCTTTGACCTCCATTCAAAATTATTTGTTTGAAAATGAACCCCAAAAAACTGCCTTGTATTTGGCCAAATTTTCAAAACTGATGCGCCAAATTCTGGAAAGCTCCCGCGCCGATTTTATACCTTTGAGCAAAGAAATTCAGACTTTGGAAAATTATCTACAGCTCCAAAAAATGCGCTTTGGGGATAAATTGAACTATCAAATCCAAGTTTCGCCCGATATTGACCCCGAAGAAGTCCAAATTCCGCCAATGTTTGCCCAACCCTTTATCGAAAATTCGCTCGAACACGGCATTTTGCATCGTAGTCAAGGCGGTTTTATTTTAATTGAGTTCCGGCAAGCCGAAAATATGATTGTTTTGAATGTCGAGGATAATGGCGTGGGGCTGAATGAATCTAAAACCTTGCGCTCCGAAATCAAAAAAGAATACAAATCTTTGGCAACCCAAATCACCCAAGAACGACTCTCGCTTTTGCGCCAAAAACACCAATTGCCCTTGGATTTTGTGATGCAAGAACTCAAAAATCAATTGAATGAAGTGGCTGGTACTCAAGTACAAGTGAAGTTGCCGTTTCAGAGTGCCTGATAAGGAATTGGGAATTGGGAATTAGAAATTAGGAATTATATAAATACTTGATTACCAATATTTTACATTTTTACAAATGTAAATTTCAGCAATTCCCACTATGAAATAATTAAATAAATATGAATACTTTAATCAATAGCTCGGACAGTTTCTGGTTTCTAAGCCCCCTGACCCCGGACAGGGTTGTTAAGTTCTATTTTTGAGTCAAATTTTATTCGCCCTTAGACCTCACCCCCTATCCCCTCTCCCCTTGAGAGGGGGAAGATTCAGTAAGCCCCTCCCTGAAAGGCTAATCTCCCTACAGAATTTTAAAGTGCTGATAATCAATCACTTAACTATCATTATTTTTAATTGGTGTAGTAATTGATAATGCTCAATAATTA